>CANRNV010000006.1 GCA_947632125.1 uncultured Clostridia bacterium | reverse complement strand
GATGTACGCGCCGCTGTTTAAGCTGCACACCACGATGGCGGTGGTCATCACCGTTGTCGCAATCGTCATAATGCTCTCCCTCGTCGTGGGGCTGTGCTATCCGCGCTTTAAGCGTATTCAAAAGCTCACCGACGCGCTAAACGACGCCACGCGAGAGAGCATTTCGGGCGTGAGATTGGTGCGTGCCTACAATGCCGAGGCTTATCAAGAGGAAAAATTCGAGCGTGTCAACGACGCCGTGACGAGAAACAACCTCTTTACGTCGAGGACAATGGGACTGCTTATGCCCATAATGACCCTTTGCATGAGCGGATTGTCCCTTGCGATATATTGGATAGCGGCTGTACTCATAAACGACGTGTCGGGTACGGGAATGGAACTCATTGCGGGACGCGCGCTCGTCATCGAAAATATGGCGGCGTTTTCGCAGTATGCGCTTCAAGTCGTCGGAGCGTTTATGATGCTGATAATGATTTTTGTTATATTGCCGAGAACGCTCGTTTCGGGCAAGCGCATAAGCGAAGTTCTCGACACGGTTCCGTCGGTTTTGTATCCGAGCGTCGACGAAAAGACCGACAAAGTGGGTGAGGTAGAGTTCAAAAACGTTTCGTTTGACTATTCGGACGGGGGCGAAAGGTGCATAGAGAACATCTCGTTCAAGATAAACAGGGGCGAAACCTTTGCGATAATCGGCGCGACGGGCAGCGGCAAGACGACGCTTATCGATCTCATTCCCCGCTTTTACGACGTTTCGAGCGGCGAAGTCCTTATCGACGGAGTAAACGTAAAGGGCTACACCAAGGAAACGCTCAATTCCAAAGTGTCGCTTGCCCCGCAAAAGGCGGCTCTGTTCAAGGGTGACATCAAGTCCAACGTCACGTACGGAAAATCGGACGTTGCTGACGATGATCCCGATATCGAGCGCGCGCTCAAAATCGCAAACGCCGACTTCGTTAAGGATATAAAGGCGGAGGTCGCCCAAGGCGGAACCAACTTCTCGGGCGGACAAAAGCAGCGGCTTTCCATAGCGAGAGCGGTGTACAAAAACTCCGAAATAATGATCTTCGACGATACGTTTTCGGCTCTCGACTATAAGACCGATATGCTTGTGCGAAAGGCGATAAAGGACAGCCTTATAGGGACCACCGTCATAATCGTCGCTCAGCGAATAAGCACTATCAAAAACGCCGATCAGATCCTCGTGCTCGACAAGGGGAGAGCGGTCGGGCTCGGAAAACACGAGCAGTTGCTTTCGACTTGCCCCGTCTATAAGGAGATCGCGTTGTCGCAACTGAGCAAGGAGGAACTTTGAGCATGGGACCTATGAGAAGAATGAAAACGGGCAATGCGCCCAAGGAAAAGATCGATTTTAAGTCGCTTTTCAAGCTTTTTGCGTTTATAAAGAAGTACGTGCCGTATATCGTCATTGCCATACTCTTTGCCGTGGGCGGAGCGGTTTGCACCATAATCGGTCCCGAAAAGATAAGCGATCTTACCGACCTCTTGCAAAAAAGCATAACAACTGCGGGAGTTGAGATGACCGAGTTTACTAAGGTTTGCATTACGCTTATCGTCATTTATTCGGCGGGGGCTTTGGCGGGTTACGTCAGCCAATTCATAATGGCGACGGTGACGCAAAAGACGTCCAAGCGACTGCGACAAACCATCGACTGTAAGATAAGCAAGGTGCCGCTCCGCTACTTTGACACCACCACGAGGGGCGACTTGCTGTCCCGCGTCACCAACGACGTGGACATAATAAGTCAAACGCTCGGTTCGAGCACCGCCAATCTCGTAAGCGCGCTCGCTCTCTTTGTGGGCGTGATATTCAAGATGTTCGATACCAACGTCATTCTTTCGCTGGTCACGATAGGCACTTCGATAGTCGGCTTCATCTTTATGGGTATAATTTTGGGCAAGTCGCAAAAATACTTCAACCGCAAGCAGGTCGACCTCGGCATCTTGGAGGGACAAATCGAGGAGGTGTACACCAATCACAACGTCGTTTCGTCCTACGGCGGCAAGAGAAACGAAACGCAACGCTTCAAAAAGACCAACTTCGATCTCTTTACGGACAACAGTAAATCACAATTCCTCTCGGGAATGATGATGCCCATAATGAATTTTGTCGGCAATCTCTCGTACGCCCTTATTTTCATAGTCGGAGTTGCCTTTATAGTAAACGGCAGTTCGGCGGTCGGCTTTGGTACGATCATGGCGTTTGTCTTGTATGCACGACTGTTTTCGCAGCCGCTTACGACCTTTGCCCAATCCATGACCTCGCTTCAACAGGCTTCGGCGGCATCGAGAAGGGTGTTCGAGTTTATCGAGGCGGAGGAAATGGAAAGCGAAGAGGGCAAGACGGCGCGCCTCACTTCGGTGCGCGGCGATATCGAATTTAAGAACGTGCACTTCGGCTACTTGCCGGGCAAGACGATCATTCACGACTTTTCCGCTTCGCTGAAAGCGGGTCAAAAGGTGGCGATAGTCGGTCCGACGGGAGCGGGCAAGACGACGATCGTCAACTTGCTTATGCGCTTTTACGACTTTGACGGCGACATCACGATAGACGGTGTTTCCACCAAGGATATGAAGCGAGAGGACGTTCATTCGCTCTTCGATATGATCTTGCAGGACACTTGGCTTTTCGGCGGCACGATAAGGGAAAACCTCGTCTTTAACAAGACGGGCGTTTCGGATGAAAAACTCGACGAAGTTTGCTCGGCGGTGAGCCTCAAACACTTTATCGATACCTTGCCAAACGGCTACGATACGCCAATAAACGACGCTCTCAACCTTTCGGAGGGGCAAAAGCAGCAACTCACCATCGCTCGGGCGATGATAAAGGACTCCCCGCTTCTTATCCTCGACGAGGCGACCTCGTCCGTCGATACGAGGACTGAACTCATCATCCAGCAGGCTATGGATAGGCTCACGGTAAATCGAACATCGTTTGTCATCGCTCATAGATTGTCCACCATTCGCAATGCCGACGTCATACTTGTTATGAGGGACGGCGACATAGTGGAACAGGGCAATCACGCCGAGCTGCTCGCCGAAAACGGCTTTTATGCCGAACTGTACAACAGCCAATTCGCTTAAATGCGTATATCGGTTTTGGTAAAACCCGCTATTTTTGCCGCGCAACAGTCGCCGAGCGCAGCAGACCCAAAAAAATCCATTCACATGTGAGGGGGAAAGGAAATAATATAAATAATATATAAGTAGAACATAAAATTTTGGAATGTTCCGATTTTGGGGCATAAAACGATTGAATTATCGCTTAAAATGGAGTAAAATATATATGAGGGAAAATGTTTTGACGCTATCCAATGTTCCGCTCGGCAATTTTTGCACCTATCATACGGGTGGCAACGCTCGCCTTATGAAGATAGTGTACGACGTAAGCGGGCTCGTCGAAAGCGCCGAGGGCGATTCTGTGGTCATAGGTTGCGGAAGCAAGTTGCTCGTGTCCGACGACGGATATGACGGCACGGTGATACTCATGCGCATATCGGGCATAAGACGCACGGACGACGGAGTTTACGCCTACGCCGGAGTGCCGTTGCCCGCTCTGTCGAGATATTGCGAAAACAACAGCCTCAAAGGATTGGCATGGGCGAGCGGTATCCCGGGTACCGTCGGCGGCGCGGTAAAACTCAATGCGGGTGCGTTTGGATTTTGTATCGGCGACTACGTAAAGAGCGTGGACGTTTTCGACGGCAAGGGCATTGTTACGCTGACGAAAGAGGAGTTGGGGCTGAGTTACAGGCAAAGCAATTTCGACGGCATAGTCGTCGGAGCGGAACTGACCCTTACCGAGGGCAGCAAAGAGGAGCTGCTCGAACTCAGACGAAATTATTTCTTAAAGCGACGATCGACCCAGCCGAGAGGTTTCAGTTGCGGCTCGGTGTTCAAAAACGGCGATCTTGCCGCGGGACACTATATAGAGCAGGCGGGACTAAAAGGGCTAAAACAGGGCGGCGCAAGGATAAGCGACAAGCACGCCAACTTTATCATAAACGACGGCTGTGCAACTTCCAAGGACATTTATACGCTGATCAGGACAGCCAAAGCCGAGGTCAAGAGCAAATTCGGCGTAATGCTCAGCGAAGAAGTGATCTACTTGGGAAAATTTTGATTAAACAAGCAAAATGGAGATTTTATGCCTCTAATCGGAGATTATCACACCCATTCCGTATACAGCCACGGTCACGGTAGCATCGAGGACAATGTCAAGGCGGCAATAAGCGTCGGACTTAAAGAGATTGCCATAACCGACCATGGCTTTATGCACGATTTTTACGGCGTAAGGCGTATGGACCTGCAAAATATGATCGACGACGTAAGGGCGGCAAGGAAAAAATATCCGCAAATCAAGATCTATCTCGGGCTTGAAGCAAACCTTATCGACGGCACGGGCAGGGTGGACATCGAGGAGGCGGACAAGGAATGGCTGGATATCCTCGTGTGCGGCTACCACAAGTGCACGGCATATACCTCCGCCAAGGAGGCTTTCGGCTTCAACTTCCCCAACTTTATAAGCGGGCTGACCAAATTTTCGAACAAACAGGTGGTAAAAAACACCGACGCCTATATAAAAGCGCTCGAAAGGTATCCGATCGACATAATCTCGCACCCCAACTACGGCATAAAGACCGATGTCAAAGAGATAGCCAAGGCTGCCGCTCACTACGGCACGCTGCTCGAACTTAACGGTAAAAAGGTTTCGATGACCGACGAGGAGATAGAGAGCATTTTGGACACCGGTTGCAATATCATAATCGATTCCGATGCTCATTCACCCCAAAAAGTGGGGTATTTCGGCGTTCCGCTAAGCTATGTAGACAGGCTGTCCATTCCTACGGAGCGCATAGCCAATTTCGACAAGCTTCCGCGGTTTAGGAGGTATCGTGAAAGAGTTGACGGCTAAAATCAAGGAAGAGATCGCCATTCTTCCCGCCAAGGAATGTTGTCGCCTCGCCATGCTCTCGGCATTGGTCCATTCGGCGGGCTCGATTTTGTTCAGCCACGGCGGAGTCGGGATCGTCATAAGCAGCGAGCACGAGGGGACGCTCGCCCTTGCGTCAAAGCTTGTTTCCTCCGTTTATCACGAGGATTTTGCGCCGAAGGGGGACAAGCTCGAAGTAAGAGGGGACTTCGTCTTTAATATGCTGTTGGACCTCGGCATTCTGACCTACGAGGGGGATCAAGTGGGCGCGTATTCGGGTATCAACGGCTTTTTGGTGCCCAATCGGTGCTGTATAAAGAGCTATCTCAAAGGCTTGTTCCTCGGGTGCGGCAGCGTTTCGGTCACCAAGAAATACCACCTCGAAATGAGCTTTTCCACTTTGGACATGGCTAACGACGTCTGCGCGCTCATCGGCGACTACGATATAACCGTCCGCCTCGTCGAGCGAAAAGAGCGTTACGTCGTCTACATAAAAAGCTTCGAAGCCATGAGCGACTTTTTCGCTCTCATAGGGGCGTCGAAAGCCGTACTCGAACTCAACAACACCGCTGCGCTGAGATTGGTCAACAGCGACACCAACAGACGCATCAATTGCGACCTCGCCAACGCCGACAAATCCGTCGAAACGAGCATGCGTCAAATCGAGGCGATAAACAGGATAAAAAACGCCATTTCGGACGAAAAATTGCTTTCGGTAGCCGAGGCGAGGCTCGCTCACCCCGATTACAGTTACGAAAGCTTAGCCGAACTGCTTAATGTAAGCAAAGGTTGCATAAAATACAGGTTGGGTAAGCTTATGCAACTCGCATCCGACAAGGAGGACAAATGAATTTCGCACACCTGCATGTACATACAAAATACAGCCTTTTGGACGGGGCGATAAATCCGAGCAAGCTTTTTGCCAAGTGCGACGAACTCGGCATTTCTTCCGTGGCGATCACCGACCACGGCAATATGTACGGCGTGCTCGAATTTGTCAAGGCGGCTATAAGCTACACCGACCCCAAAGCCGACCCGTTCGAATTTATAAGGGACAAGCGTGAGTGCAAAATCAAGCCCATCATCGGCTGCGAAGTGTACATGGTGGAAAATATGAAGGTCAAGACGACCGAGGGCGGCAGAATGCCCAAAAACAACCACCTCATTTTGCTTGCCAAAAACGAACAGGGGTACAAAAACCTTGTTAAGATCGTAAGCTTCGGCTACACCGAGGGCTTTTACTACAAGCCTCGAATCGACTTTGAGCTGCTTAAACAATATTCCGGCGGGCTCGTGTGTCTGAGTGCCTGCCTTGCGGGAATTATTCCGCAAAAGCTGCTTGCCGGCGATCTTCAAGGTGCGGACGAGTGGGCGAAGAAATTCAAGGCGCTCTTTGGGGACGACTTTTATATCGAGATACAGGACCACGGACTTAGCGAGCAGCAAATGATCTTGCCGCTTCTTCGCGATGTGGCGATAAATAACGGTATAAAGATGGTGGCGACAAACGACGCTCACTACCTCGAAAAGAAAGACGCCAAGATGCAAAAGGTGCTTCAATGCATTGCGTTCAAAAAGACCATGTCGCCCGACGACGACATAAAGGGCGACGGAAAGGACCTTGCCGAAAGCGGTGACGACGCATACTTCCCCACAAAGGAATTTTATATCAAAAGCGGCGAGCAAATGGCTGAGTTGTTTAAGGGCTACGAGGGTGCGATAGAGAACTCGCTCGAAATTGCCGATAAGTGCGACTTCCGCTTTTTCCGCAAGGAGAAGTTGTTGCCCAGTTACACGCCGCCCGACGGAAGCGAGCCGTATGAGTTTTTGCGCAAGATGTGCTTTGACGGGCTCAAACGCAAGTACGGCGAGATCACGCCCGAAATCGAAAAGAGGGCTGAGTACGAACTCGGCGTAATAAGCAAGTTGGGCTTTGTGGACTACTTTCTTATCGTGTGGGACTTTATCCATTTCTCCGAAACCCACGACGTTCCCGTGGGACCGGGCAGAGGCAGCGGCGTAGGCAGCATAGTGGCGTACGCCATAGGCATAACCAAGGTAAATCCGCTCAAATATTCGCTCATTTTCGAACGCTTCCTCAATGAGGAAAGGGTGTCCAATCCCGACTTCGATATCGACTTTTGCGTGGACGGCAGAGAGCGTGTTATCAAATACGTAATAGAAAAATACGGGGAAAAGAACGTTTCGCAAATCGTCACTTTCGGTACGCTTGCGGCAAAAGCGGCGGTCAAGGACGTGGGCAGGGTGTACAATCAGTCTTTTGCCGATGTGGATAAGATCACCAAGCTTATGCCCAAGATGATGGGCAAAAATCACATTGCCGATCTGCTTGGACTTACCGACAAAAAAGAGGCGACGATCCCCGACCTCGTCGAAATGTATAACGGCGACTACAACGCCAAGCGGATCCTCGACATGGCTATGGAACTCGAGGGTATGCCCCGTCAGACGGGTATGCACGCTGCGGGCGTCATCATATGTAAGGACGTGATTTCCGACCACGTGCCCATGGCGATGTCCACCGAGGGCATCGTCACCACCCAATTCAACATGATAGAGTGCGAAGAGCTCGGTCTGCTTAAAATGGACTTTTTGGGGCTCAGAACGCTCACCGATATAAGCAAAGCCGTTAAGTATGTCAGACAAACTCACGGGATAGACATCGATTTTTACTCAATGGCGTATGACGACCCCGAGGTTTACAAGCTTATCGGCGACGGTGACACTCACGCCGTGTTCCAACTCGAAGGCGAGGGAATAAAGAAGTTTATGAAGGACCTGCGCCCGAGTTCGCTCGAAGACGTAATAGCGGGAATATCGCTCTATCGCCCGGGTCCCATGGACAAGATTGACGAGTACGTGTTCAACAAAAAGCACCCCGAGCAGATAAAGTACGACCACCCGCTGCTCGAACCCATCCTAAAAGTCACCTATGGCATAATGGTCTATCAAGAGCAGGTCATGGAGATAGTGCGAAAGCTTGCGGGCTATTCTTTCGGCAGAGCGGACATCGTGCGCAGAATGATGTCCAAAAAGAAGATGGCGGCAATGCAAAAGGAGCGGGAAATCTTCCTTAACGGCGACGGGAAGAATATCAAGGGCTGTATAGCCAACGGAGTGCCCGCCGAGGTCGCCAACAAGATCTTCGACGATATGACGAGTTTCGCTTCCTACGCTTTCAACAAGTCGCACGCCGCAGCTTATGCCGTACTTTCTTACCAGACGGCGTACCTCAAACGCTACTATACAGTGGAGTTTATCACGGCGGTGCTCAACAACCGCATCACGTCGATCGAGGAAATAACCAACTATCTTACCTACCTCAAAAACAAGAACATAGCCGTCTATCCGCCCAATATCAACAAGTCGTTCTCGGACTTCTCGGTCGAAAACGGCGGCGTGCGAATAGGCATGGCGGCAATAAAAAACGTCGGTCACGCGGTGGTCGAAGAGATAGTGGCGGAGCGCGAGGACGGCGGCGAGTTTAAGTCGTTCGATAAGTTCGTGCACCGAATGGTCGAGCGTGCCAAAGCCAACAAGCAGGCGGCGTCACTCAACAAAAAGATGCTCGAAAGCCTTATCTACGCGGGCACTTTCGACTGCTTCGGCAACAACCGCAGCGAACTCATTGCCGTGTACGAGAGTGTGCTCGACCGAGCAAGCAAGGACGTAAGCGTAAAAGCCCTCGGTCAATTTTCCTTTTTCGATATGGACGACAGCGCCGAGTTCGTGATCCCCAAGCGCAAGGAATACGCCAAGATGGAAAAGCTGCGCCTCGAAAAGCAAGTGGCGGGCGTCTATCTTACGGGTCACCCGCTCGAAGAATACAGGGCTCAAATGGACGAATTTCCCTTTAACACCGCCATGTTGAATATCCGAGGCGAGGACGGAGAGTTGGAAGCGGACATCGACGAAAGCACAAAGCTTGTGATGGGCGGTATGCTCGTGGACGCTCAAAGAAGGTTCAGCAAAAGCGGCAAGGAGTTTGCCGTGGCAAAGCTCGAAGATCTGTATGGGACCGTCGAACTTATGTTGACGGGCTTCAAGGTGGCAAAGTACAAAAATATGTGGCAAAGTGACAGCTTGGTCAAGATAACGGGCAGACCGTCCATTAAAGACGACGGAGTTACGATTTTCGTGGACAGCGTGGAAAAATGGAACGAAGAAAAGCCGGAAGCGGTCAAAATGCTGTGCGTCTTTATGCGCTTCGGCACGGTAAAAGGCATTGCTTTCGATAACATCTTCGGCATTTTGAATGCATACCCGGGTGACGACGAGGTGTACATCAAAAATCTCGACAACGGCGAGGTGTCCAAAATCAACACCACCGTTTCGGCTTGCGAAATGCTGCGCGGCGAGTTGTTCGGCGTCGAGGGCGTGGCAGACGCAAAAATATACGACAAATCAAATTAAGGAGGAAAATATGAAGAAAATAGCGGTTCTTACCAGCGGGGGCGACGCTCCCGGCATGAATGCCGCAATAAGGGCGGCGGTAAGATACGGTATAAGCATGGATATGGAGGTCTACGGCATAGAAAGGGGCTATGCCGGACTTATCGAAAATATCTTTTTGCCCATGAACATGAGGAGCGTTTCCGACATCATTCAACGCGGCGGGACGATTTTGCGTACGGCGAGGAGCCCCGAGTTTATGACCAAGGAGGGGCAGGAACTCGCAGTCAAATTCCTCAACAAGCGAGGGATCGAGGGGCTTATCGTCATCGGCGGTGACGGATCGTTCAGGGGTGCCGAAGCGCTCAGCAAACTCGGAGTTCCCACCATCGGGATACCGGGCACGATCGACAACGACCTCGCTTACACGCAATACACGCTCGGCTTCGACACCGCTTGCAACACGGTGCTTGACGCAATAAACAAGTTGCGCGACACCATGAGCTCGCACGACCGCATCTGTATCATCGAGGTAATGGGGCGTAACTGCGGCGACATCGCGCTCAATGCCGGAATAGGCGGCGGAGCGGAGATAGTACTTGTGCCCGAGGTGCCCATGACGTACCTCGAAATTCTCGACAGGCTCAAAGCCGATCGAAGCAAAGGCAAGTACAGCAGTATCATAGTCATTGCCGAGGGAGCGGGCAAAGCCGAGGAGCTTCGGGAAAAGATAAAGGACAGCCTCGGCGCTTCGGTGCGGGCGACGGTTCTCGGGCACCTTCAACGAGGCGGCTCGCCGTCGTGTCGCGATCGCTACTTGGGCACGTGCTGGGGCGTCAATGCCGTCAAGCTGCTTAAAGAGGGGATCGGCAACCGAGTGGTCGGTATCCGCGACGAGAAGTTTATCGATATGGACATAGCAAAGGCTGTCGCCATGAAAAAAGACTTCGACTACGACCTTTACGATATGGCTAACATAGTGTCGAATTCGGTCATCAAATCTTAACGACCTTTAACAATTGAATTATGTTTGCATGGGATCAAAGCGATGCCGTTGTTCTCGGTATCGCACTTGGCTTTATTTTATTGATTGCTGTCGTTTTTTGGCGATATTTGCGTCCGAAAAGCGAATTTATACGTAAATTGCCGCTCCGCATTTTGGCGGTGTTTATCGTTTTTTTGGAAGTGTCAAAGCAACTTGTTTACTTGATTTGGGTGCCGTACAATACTTACGCTCTGCCGGTACATTTTTGCTCGACCTTTATTTGGCTTATACCTCTTGCGCAATTCACAAGAGGAAAAGCGGCAAAGGTATTTCATTCTTTGCCGTTTATATACTCGTTCTTTGTCGTCGCGCTCTTGTACGCTTATCCCAAAGTGTTGCTCGGCAACGCCACGTTACATCCGTTTTCCGACTTCTTTACGGTCCACACGCTGTTGTTTCACCATACCATAGTCGCATACTTCGTGTTTTCGATAGCGTTAAGGGACTATGTTCCGAGCAAAGAGGATGTTTTGCCCATAGTGGGCGGAATTGTATTCTACGCCCTATACGCCGTGCCCATAGCCTACGCGCTCAACATCAATTACGTCAATATTTTGCGTAGCGACTTTCCGCCGTTCGAGGCGTTGAGAGTGGCGATGGGCAAAGTGAATTATGTTTTGGGTCAGGTCGTGTACAACACGCTGCTGTTTGTCCTTGCGGTGAGCGTCGCTCTGGGACTTTGGGCTGTTCTTTTAGGCATAAAAGGAGCAATGCGGGCAAAGGAAAAGGTCGAACTCGAAAGAGTTTGACCATGAAATTTTATATCTTGTTAATCTTCGATCGACCATTTGTCGTTACGATAGTTTAGCCGTATTGATTATAGTTGACCCGTTGTTATTGCGATAGTTGAGCCTTTATCCAAAAGGTCATAATGTCGTTGCGAATTTCGTCCAATTTTAGATAGGGGGCAGGGTTTAATTCCGTGCCGAATTTCGTGATATAGTCGGCTTTGATTTTTTCCACCTCGCTTAATGCTTTGTCGGCAAGCGCCTCGGCTTCCGCTTTGTCTGTTTTGTTAAGCTTGGCGTCCATCATGAGGCGATAGTTCTCCTCGGAGTGACGAGTTAGGCACTCTTGCATCGAGCAGCCGCCTACATAATTTTGAATAAATTCCCGTATTCGCAAGATCGAGCAAAGCTGCTTTCCGTCGCCCGATGAAGCAAGCTTTTTGCGTAACTCGATTACCATTCCCGACATTGATGTGAGCAGTTGAGAGGGGTGGCAGTGCGAAATTTCCTCACGCAAAGCGCACAGCCTTTGCCAAAACGGCATATACCTGTCGGGCACTATGCAGTAGGGCGAAAACAGCGTTTCCAAGGCGTTGATATTCTGCTTTTTGTACAGCATTGTCGCAAGTCGCAAGTCTTTTAGGTCGACGTGTTCCTGATTCTGTCTGACATAAGTAGTGGATATCGGGTTGTTTAGGCTGCAAATGTCGTTTATCGTGGGCAAAACGATAGCCCTCGAATCCACATCGCTGACGTGGTTTTCGTCGTAAATATCAAGCCCGTAGTTTTGGCTGCCTTGCAAGACTACGCAAAATACCTCATAGCCGAGGTTGGATACTTCATCGAAGTGTTCGGTCAATCGGTTTTTTATTTGAGTAAAATTCATAAGTAGATTATATTATAAATAAATAAAAAACGCAACTTAATGCTTGCCAAAAACCTACATTTATGCTAAAATTATACCTGTAAACAGATAGGAGGATCTTATGGATAAAAAATTTTACAGAGAAAATCGAGCAAAGCTTCTCGAAATGCTACCCGACGGTTGTATGGCGGTGCTTTCGAGCGGTTATACGATAAATCGCAGCGCCGATGAGGACTATGATTTTACCGTAAACAACAACTTTTTTTATCTTACCGGCATAAGACAAGCCGAGGTTCACTTGGTGATGATAAAAGACGGCACGCCGCGCATATATCTCTACATAGACGAATATGACGAAAAATATGCTAAGTGGATAGGGCACAGGATTACCGTCGAAGAAGCCGCCGATATCAGCGGTGTCGAAAATATTCGCTACAAGGGCGAGTTCGATGAGGACATCAAAGATTACACCAAACGTTATCATAAGGTTTATCTCGATCTCGAAAAGGGCAAAAATATCAATTACAACTCTTTCGGTCTGTCGCTTGCCGAGAAACTTACAAATAACGAAATTTGTGACTTGTATCCGCTTGTCGTCGAGATGCGCTCGGCAAAAGCCAAGTGTGAGATAGAACTGATGGAGCAAGCCATCGATGCTACCAAAAAGGGCGTCGAGGAACTTATGGCTAACTCCAAAGCCGGAATGACGGAATACCAACTCGAAGCTTACTTCGACTTTTCCATTAAGCAAAACGGCAACCTCGAACACGCGTTTAAGACCATTGCCGCTTCGGGCAACAATGCGACGACGCTCCATTATTCCGCCAACAATTCTATGATGAATAACGGCGACCTTATCTTATTCGACCTCGGAGCCAAGGTGGGCGGATACTGCGCCGACATTTCGAGAACGTTCCCCGTAAACGGAAAGTTCACTCCGCTTCAACGCACCATATACGACATCGTGCTCACCGCCAACAAAAAGATCGCTTCGGTGGCTCGTGCCGGCATGACGGTAGGCGAACTTCAAGAAATTTGCGTGCGCACTTTAACAAAGGGCTGTATGGACGCGGGGCTTATAAAAACACCCGAGGAGCTCAAAAAATACTATTTCCACGGCGTGTCACATTCCATCGGGCTTGACACTCACGACCCGCACGACCGAAATGAGCCTCTTCCCGTCGGAGCCGTTATATCGGACGAGCCGGGATTGTACTTCCCGCAATACGGGATAGGTGTCAGGATCGAGGACGACCTTTACCTCCTTAAAACGAAAGCGGTCAATCTTTCCGCAAACATAATTAAGGAGATCGATGATATCGAGGACTTTATGGCAAAGAATAATGCTTAGCGAAAACGTTAAAACATTAAAGGAAAATATCGCTCGCTGCGGCAACGGACGCAACATTACTGTCGTGGCTGCGACAAAGACCGTCGCACCCGAGATCATTTCCACGTTGCCCTCGCTCGGCATCACCATAGCGGGTGAGAACAAGGTGCAGGAGCTGCTCTCTAAGTATGAGGCTGTTCAAGGCGTCACCTGGCACTTTATCGGCAGGTTGCAGCGCAACAAGGTAAAGTACATCGTCGACAAAGTGAGTATGATACAATCCGTCGATTCCGTTCCGCTCGCCGATGAGATAGAGCATCGTTGCGCCAAGATCGATAGGATCATGGACGTGCTCGTCGAGGTCAATGCGGGCGAGGAAGCAAAAGGGGGAGTAAGCCCCGGCGGACTTATGGACCTATGCGATTATATAAGTTCGCTTCCGCATTTAAGGCTCAAAGGCATAATGTGCGTTTTGCCGATTGGTGCGACGGAAAGTATGTACGAGGACACTCATTCCCTGTTTATGTCTGTCATAAACAGGTACGACGGTGCCGATATACTCTCAATGGGCATGAGCGGCGACTATGAAACGGCGATAAGACACGGGGCGACCATGATAAGGACGGGTAGCTGTCTGTTTGGACAAAGAGTTTACAATAAATAAGCGAGGCGGTTATATATGAGTTTCAGGCAACGTAACGATCGAAAAGAAGAAAATTACGAATATTATGAGGACACCCACAACGAGAAAGGCGAGTACATCGGCAGCCGACCCGACTTTTCGCGCAAGGGCGACATGAATGTCACCGCTCCCAAAAAAAGTACCATGAAGTCAAGCAGCAACGTATCGATGTCCATGGGTAGCAACAGCCGAATTTTGGTATATTATCCGAAAACTCCCGAGGACGTAATGGTTCTTATCGAGCATTTGAGGATGAACGATCCCGCCATTGTCAACCTCGATAGCGTGGACGAGGCGACCGCTCAACGCATTTTGGACTTTTTGTCGGGTGCGGTGTGCGCTCTTTTGGGAACGACGCATAGAATATCGGGTAACTTGTTCCTTTTATCGCCCAAGGGTGTGGAAATCACCATTCCTTATGAACAAAAATGAAGTTTTTACAAAGCTTAAAGTCGTTTTTAAGGCGATAATACTCGAACTCGCCATTATTTTCGTCGGGCTCATTCTGGATTTGACAAGCAAAGCGATAGTCCAAGCCACCATGAACGAGGGGGATTCGGTAACGCTCATCCCCAAGTTTTTGAATATCTTTTACACCAAAAACAAGAACGCCGCTTTCGGCTCCAACTTCGGTTTGGGCAAGCTCTTCGGCGAAAAAGGAGTGCTGATATTCTTTATCGTCCTCACTGTTTTCGCGGTTGGCTTCTTTGCCTATTTGCTGTTCAAAAGGCCTCAAAAGGGGATTTTGTATCGAATAGCCTTTTCGCTTATCATCTCGGGCGCGATCGGAAATCTCGTCGACCGAGTGTTTTTCGGCTATGTCAGGGACTTTATTCAGTTCGAATATTTCGGGCTTACGATTTTTGGCAGCACGTCCTTTGCGGTGTTCAACATTGCCGATTCCTGCGTCGTCGTGGGCGCGATCCTTTTGATTGTTTACTTTCTCTTCTTCGACAGGTCGATTTTCGGCAAAGTTGCACCCATAGAGGCATCGGACGACGATAAAGAGGGTGGGAGCGACATAATTCCCGCTCCCGAGGAGGGGAACGACATAAGTCCCATCCTTTCGACCGCCGAGCAACCCGACGACATCGACAACCCACCAAGCAACATAGCCGAAACCGCTCCACAATGTAGCGACACGGGCGATACTAACGAAACCGCTTTTCAACCGAGCAACATAGCCGAAAACACTTCCCGACCCAACGAAAAGGACGAAAACAGCGGCAATGGATGAGATATACGTTATCGAAAATCCCGAACCTCGGCTCGACGTATATCTTGCCTTTATTTTGCCGTACACACGTTCGCAGATAAAAAATCTGATCGTGGACGGCAACGTGCTCGTCAACGGGCAAAAGGTAAAGAGCGGAAAATCGCTCAAAGCGGGCGACGTCGTATCTATCGAGATGCCCAAGCCCATCGAGGCGAAAGCGCTCCCCGAGGACATTCCGCTCGATATTTTGTACGAGGACGACGACATAGCCGTGATCAACAAGCAACGGGGGCTCATCGTTCACCCTGCGCCCGGAGTGTACACGGGCACGCTCGTCAACGCGTTGCTTTATAGGTTAAAAGACCTCTCGGGCGTAAACGGAGCGCACCGACCGGGTATAGTCCATAGGCTCGATAAGGACACGACGGGGGTGATGGTCGTAGCCAAAAACGACGTCGCCCACCTCGACCTTTCTCGACAGATCGCCGATCGCACGGTTATAAAAAAGTACCTTGCCTTGCTCGAAGGCAACCTCAAAGACGACGAGGGGACTGTTTCCACTTTCATCGACAGGAGCGAAAGGGATCGCAGGCTTATGGTCGTTTCGGACAGCGGGCGAATGGCGATAACGGACTACAAAGTTTTGGAACGCTTCACGGACAATTGCTTGGTCGAGTTCCGCTTGCATACGGGCAGAACGCACCAGATCCGTGTTCACGCAAAATATCTGCTTCATCCGGTGGTGGGGGACAAGGCGTACGGCTTCAAAAAGCAGCGTTTCGATCTCGACGGACAGCTTTTGCACTCGCACGAGTTGACGTTTACTCACCCGAGGACTAAGGAAAAGATGACCTTTGTCGCACCGCTGCCGAGCGACTTTTTGCGGGTGCTCGATATATTGAGGCGATCCGAAAAAGTCTAAATGGAAAAATGAGGGTTATTACCAAGGTCGGCATTGGCAATAATAAGATAGAAAAATAATAATTCTTCGTAAAATTCGAAAAATGCCGACTTTTAATTGACAATATTTTGCATTTAGTGTATATTTATAATTGCTATTATATTTAGGAGTATAAAAAATGGCAAAAAAGAAAAATATTTTTCAAAGATACTTTGAAAATTTCGGGCTCAAACAAATTTGCGATATACTTATGATAGTTTCGCTTATTTTGCTTATAGTCGGCTGGTGCTTATGGAAGACGACCGACTTGGTGATAATAATAGCGCTTGGTTTATTTGCATGTACCTCCGCTTTGGCAATAATAAGATGTATTGCCATTATTCACAAGGAGCCTAACAAACGTTCGCCCGAAAGGCGTGCCGCTATTATCAATATGGCGATCATGCTTGTGATTTTCGTCATTGCATTGATAGGCTTGATTTACGGTCTTACCGAGGGATTTGTATTGCCTGCCAACAATTAAAGAGAGAGTTTTATCTCTCTTTTGTCATTTTCATACCTTCTTAAAAGGCGGCATATAATATTCCGAGGTGAATAGATATGAGCTTTTTCGAGGAAGTCAAAAGAGAAGTTGGCATCACCGATATGCAACTGCTGAGTGGCTTTTCTTTCGTGAATTTTTGCGGAGAAACGCTTTACTTGGAGGGCGTAAAAAGGATCGAGAGAATTTCGAACGATTGTGTGGTCGTTCGTACAAAATATGCCGTTATAGAAGTCAACGGATGTCTTAACGTCGAAAGCATTGCACAAAATTCAATAGTCATTTGCGGTAGGATCGATTGTATCGCAACGAGGAGATTGTGATGAGGACGGTGAAATTCGACGTTTGCGGCTTAAATCAACTTAAAATATTAAATTCTCTCGCCTTGGATGACATTGCCGTCACCGACTTTAACAGGTGCGACTGTAAGCATATGTCGTTTAGAGTAGCGGCAAGCAAAGCAAAAAAGACAGCCGAACTGCTCGACAGATACGGAATGAGTTATTCTGTCACCCGTTTCGAACCGAAAAAGTTCATGCGGATGTGCCTTAAACGTATAGGGCTGCCTTTGGGCGTTGTCGTCATGATAATTATCGGCGTGATCGCCTCGATGCGCCTGTGGAAAATCGAGATCAGCGGCAACGAACGCGTCGACGATCTTACGATAGTTCGTGCGCTCGGAAGCAGCGGTATCAAGATAGGCTCCAAGACGTCTTTCGACACAAAAGAGGTCGTGCGCGTACTTATGGATATGTCCGAGATCGCCGCAGCGTCGGCTCGGCTTGTTGGCACAACTCTCAAAGTCGAGGTCATCGAAAGCACCCCCCTTACGCCTACGGCTCCTTTGGGCGACGTCGTGAGCCTTTACGACGCCTTGGTGACTAAGATCGTCGTCACAAGCGGAAGCAGCTTGGTGAAGATAGGGGATAAGGTCAGTGTAGGCAAGACGCTCATCGAGGGCGTGGAGTACGATACCGAGGGAAATCCGCTCCTTAATGTCAAGGCGGAGGGCAAGGTTTACGGCAAAGTAAACTTCACTTTCAGCGAACTTATGCCCATTACGGGCACGAGGCGGACGGGTCGCAAGGTGGAAAAAACCGACATCATACTTTTCGGCAAGCGCATAGGCAAAGAGGCAAACATCGACTTTATGCACGAGGTACAAAGGACGACGACGAGGATCGGTTCGTTTTTGCCGCTCTATGCCGAAAAAGTCAGCTACTATGAGCTTGAAAACTATACGATGTCGCTCGACGAACTGATTAAAAGCGCCGAGGACAAGGCGGTCGACACCTTGATTATCAAGGCGGGAACAGGCGAGGTCGACGTTACGAGCAACTGCAAACTCGTAGCCGACGGACTGTACAGAGTAAACGTGCATATCGAAGCGGAGATTTCGATTGGAGGAAAAACAGGTTGACGGAATTTTTTTCGGTAGACGCAGACACGGAAATCAAACTTTTCGGGCGGCTCGATGAGAACATCGAAGCCGTTGAGAAACTTTGCTCCGTTGCGGTTCGGACCGTAGACGGAGGGCTTAATGTTGTCGGAGATGACAAAGGCGTCCGTTCGGCAATTACCTTGCTGTCCGCTCTTGTAAAAACGATCGGGACGGGCAAAGAGGTGGACAAGGCGTATGTAAGACGGTGTTACGACCTCGTTGCCGAGGGCAAAAGCGAGGAGATAGACAATCTGAATTCGGACGTCGTCATTGTCACGGCAAGAGGGAAGCAAGTCTACTGCAAAACGCTCGGTCAGCGTCACTACGTCAAGGCGATAAAAAACAAGACCATAGTGTTTGGGATCGGACCCGCCGGCACGGGCAAAACTTATCTTGCCGTCGCCATGGCGGTCGCCGCATTTAAGGCGGGCGAGGTGGAGCGCATCATCTTGACCCGACCGGCGATAGAGGCGGGCGAAAAGCTCGGATTTTTGCCGGGCGATCTTCAAACAAAGGTGGACCCGTATTTAAGACCGCTTTACGACGCTTTGAAGGAGATGTTCGGCGTAGACAGCTACGTCAGACTGCTCGAGCGGGAGATCATCGAAATAGCCCCGCTCGCATATATGAGGGGACGGACGCTTTCGTCGTCGTTTATAATCTTGGACGAGGCTCAAAACACCACCGAGGAGCAGATGAAGATGTTCCTTACAAGGCTCGGCGAAAACAGCAAGATGGTGATAACGGGCGACGACACTCAAATCGACCTGCCGCTCGGCAGAAACAGCGGACTTATTACTTCGGCAAAGATACTTAGGGACATAGACGAGATAGAAATTTGTCGTTTTACCGATAAGGATGTGGTAAGACACGAATTGGTTCAAAAAATCGTGCTTGCATACGAAAAAGCTAACAACAGGAGTGAAAATATATGACGTCAAAAACGGAAGAACAAAGGACGCTGTTTCAGGCGGTTTTAATGCTGATAGGGCTGAGCTTATGGGTAATAGCGGTAACCTTGATAAGGTTCATTTTTATCGATAAGATAGACCTTGATTATGCGTATCTTACTTATATAGCGATAAGCGTCGGCTTCTTCTTTCTCATCGACGGACTTATGCTGTATATGTATTACGTCTTGCAATTCAATGAGTTAAAGCCCAAGGAGCAACTTGCCATAGTCTTTATTATAGGCTTTACCTACACGATATGCTTGTACTTGGCTCTTATCAGCGTGTACATCATGCCCATATTCTTGTGCGCACTCATCTTGGCTCAACTCGGGCAAAGGAGCAAGGCTCAGTTTTCCAACTTCCTTACGATGATCTTCATAACGTACGCCCTAATGATCCACAGCCTTTTGACGGGCGAGTCGCTGTTGCCTGTCTTGGTCATGATGGTAAGCGGCTTGCTTTGCGGCGGACTATCTTCGATAGCGATAAGCAAGGACTCGTCGAGGCTTATGTTTATGTGGAAGAGCGCTTTGATTTGCGTGACCTCGATAGGCACCATGGCGATACTTTCGCTGATACTGCTCGATGAAAGCTTCATCGATAACTTGATATATATGTGCTTATCGGCTGCTATTAACTTTGCGTTTGGCTTGATCCTTTCGCCCTTAGTGGAGAGAATATTCAATCTCATCACCAACGCAAGACTGATGGAGCTTACGAGCCACAATTCGCCGCTGATAAGCAGATTGCTCAAAGAGGCGCCCGGCACGTTCAATCACTCGCTTGCCGTTGCCTCGTTTGCCGAAATGTGCGCCGCCAACATAGGCGAAAATCCCTATCTCGCAAGGGCGTGCGCGTACTATCACGACGTCGGCAAGCTTGCAAACCCGCTGTATTTTAAGGAAAACCAATCGGACTACAATCCGCACGACGACATTTTGCCCGAGGTCAGCGCCGACATCTTGCGCTCCCACACCTCGGAGGGACTTAGGTTGTGCAAGGAAAATCATATTCCCGAGGAAATAAGCCACGTTACCATTCAACATCACGGAACGATGCTCATACCCGTCTTTTACTTCAAGGCACAAAAGCTCACCGACGGAACGGTCGATCCGGCGGGCTACTGCTATCACGGCGAAACGCCCAAAACCAAGCTTGCGGCGCTCGTCATGATATGCGACAGCAGCGAGGCGGCAATAAGGGCGATGGACAAGCCGGACGGAGACAAGGTCGACAAACTGCTCCGAAAGCTTATTTACGACAGGTTGGAGCGAGGTCAGTTCGACGATTGCAAAATCACAATGCGAGAACTTTCGATAATAAGAGAAACGATCATAAACGCTTACGGCGGACTGTTCCACAAGCGTTTGCAATATCCGGAGGGAAAATGATAAGGATCTTGCCAATCGAAAACGAGGAGTTTTCTCCGATCGCGAACTGCGCTTTCGATAAGCTTTGCCTTAGCGGGGAGGCTTATGTCGAATTGATTGAGCTTAACGAGGACGAAATACATACGCTGAATTTGCAAACAAGGGGAGTGGACAGGGCGACTGACGTGCTCAGCTATCCCAATCTCAACGAGATAAAGACTTTTACCCAAAATAACTATCCGTTCGACTATGACATCGAGCAAAACGCCGTTTTTTTGGGCAGTATTGTTTTGTGTGAGCCCATCGCCGAGCGTCAAGCGGAGGAATACGGGCATTCCGTGCTACGCGAAAAGTCGTACTTGTTCTTGCACGGACTGCTTCATCTGCTTGGCTACGATCACGAAAAGGAAGAGGACAGGGCTAAAATGCGAGCGGCGGAAGAGGAAATTTTATCGACTTTGGGGGTGGAAAGATGAAATCGGGCTTTATCACTTTTGTGGGCAAACCCAACGTAGGCAAGAGCAGCCTCATTAACGCTCTCGTAGGCGAAAAAGTGAGTATCGTTTCGCCCAAGCCGCAGACCACGCGGGACCGTATTATGGGCGTTTACAACGAAAGCGGCGTGCAGATGGTCTTTGTGGACACTCCCGGGATCCATAAGCCGCGCACCAAACTCGGCGAATATATGGACAAGTGCGTAAAGAGCGCGACGACGGATGTTGACGTGCTCGTCGAGGTGTTCGATGCCGAAAAGGGGATACGAGCGGACGAATTGGATAGGCTCAACGGCTATATCGAGGCGGGCTACAACATTATCGTCGTGCTCAACAAGATCGACTTGATAAAAAAGGAGCGGACGGCGGAATTGCTCAGCCAACTCGCTCCGTATGCAAACAAGGTCAAGGAGATCATTCCGTGCTCCTGCCGCAAAAAAATCAATCTCGACATATTGAAAAATGCGCTTATCGACCTGTTGCCCGAGGGACAGCAGTACTTTTTGGACGACGAGATCAGCGACAAGCCGCTTAGCTATATGATATGCGAAATAATCAGAGAAAAGGCGCTTTTGCTTCTTCAAGACGAAATTCCGCACGGGCTCGGCGTCATAATGCAGCTTTACGAAAAGAAGGGCAACGTCACCTCGATCGAGTGCGACATAGTGTGCGAAAGGGAATCGCACAAGCAAATCATCATCGGCGACGGCGGGTCTATGATCAAGCGTATAGGTCAATCGGCACGCAGGGATATCGAAAAACTCATATCCGACAAGGTGTATCTCAGTTTGTTTGTAAAGGTAAGAGAGGATTGGAGAAATAACAATAATTTCATCCGAGATATCGGTTATTCCGACAAGTAATTGCGCAAATTATATTTGTGGAAAAGAAAGCAAAAGACATAGCATGGGAACTGTTTGTTCAAACGGGCGAAGCAGGATACTATATGCTGTATAAAAATTTGAAGGACGATGAATAAGAGCGTTACCGCAATTGTGCTGCGAAGCGAAGATTACAACGATTACGACAAAAAAATCAAGCTTTTCACCGAGGAAGGCGAGGTTATACGTGTCATAATCAGGGGAGTAAAGCGTTCAACGGCTAAATTACGCTTTGCCGCTCAGCCGTTCGCCTTTTGTAATTACGAACTGAGCGAACGGAACGGGTTCTATTCGGTAATTAAAGCAGCGGCTATCGAGGATCTTCGGATAAGCGACTACGAAGTGTTTGTGTCCGGTTGCGTCATGCTCGAAGCTGCCGAGCGTGCGTGCGAATACCAACCCAATTCCGAACTTTTCGTTCTGCTGTTAAAACGGCTTAAAACCCTCATTTACGGCGGGCTCGACCCCAAGCTTTCGGCGATCTCGTTCCTGCAAAACGCAATACATAAAAGCGGATATTCGTATAAGTACGATCCGCCCAAGCCCAATCCCGAAACGGTGATGGAACTGCTTGCCTGCACCGAAGAACTCGCAACCGACTTTACTGCAAGCGGCGAACTTATAAACAAGACGTTCGACAAAATCGCAGCCAACTTCGAGGACAAATTTTCGTGTTCGCTCCGCTCATTCCGCCATTGATAAAATGTCGTTTTAGAGCGGGCTTTTGTCGTTTTAGAGCGGGCTTTTTTCTGAAATGCCTTTCCGGTAGGGGATATATATGCGTTTACGCTATCGATGTCACTTGTTATGCGTGACATAAACAGGGATTTTATCCGAATCATGTGGAAATTTAAGCGGGCATAAGGCTAAATGGGGTACTTTTTTTTACCGATTGACCCCAATAACTCAAAACCGAACATTGTGTGAAAAACGTGTAATATTGTCAATAATTAGCGGATAATTGAAATAAACCACTTGACGATTAATTCGTCACATGGTATTATATATATACAAAATCATGTGAAAACATATATGGAGGATATTATGAAAACCAAAAAGCTGATAATTGCTATGCTCATCGTTTTGGCAGCGGCAACTTGTTGTTTTTTGGTCGCATGCTCCGACGCCGAAAAACCGAATAATGATATTCCCGAGGGCAACGAAACGGGTATGTATTATTTCGACAATGGCGAAGAGAGCTATATGTTGACCCTAAATAGCGGCAATCGTTTTACGCTTTTTATCGATCAAGCGACCAAATCCGGCACATACACAATAGCGAGCGGAAGCATTACGCTTACGTTCAAAGATGATGACGGCAATCCGACAATGGCTTCGCTTTCGGGCGATACCGTTACGTTATCTTACGGCGCGCACACTTCTATGAAATTCAAGAAGATGATCTATTACACCGTCACCTTCGATTCCAAACAGGGCAGCGCGGTAGAGTCGAAAGTCGTTCTCAACGGCAAAAAAGTCGAAGAGCCGCAAAATCCGGTAAGGGGAGGCTATTCGTTTGTCGGATGGTATTCCGATGAGGCGTGCACAATTCCCTATAACTTTGCCGCTACCGAAGTAAGCAAAGATATTAAGCTTTACGCAAGGTGGGTAAATGCGATAAGTCAGCAGACCGAGTACGACATAAAATACGATTTGGGTTACGACAATTTGACGCTCGAAACTCAAACCACGGTAGGGGGCAAACTCTATAATATGTATAAGCCCGAAAGAGAGGGCTTTGACTTCGGCGGCTGGTGGATAAGCATGTATTCCGATAAGGATAAGCTTACCGACGAGGTCGACGAAAATACGGTGTTCGGCGAAAGCACGACGTTGTTTGCCGTTTGGCATGATAAGTCTGCCCAAAGTTCTCCGATCAACGTAAAAGTTACCGATAAACTCATAAGTTGGACGGGCGTTGCAAACGCAAAGTACACCGTAAATATCACAAGCAGCAACAATATTTTCGAAGCGGTAGAGAAAAAAGATATTCCGCAAGCCCTGTATGAGATAGATTTCTCGTCTTTGCCCGCAGGCGATTATGTAATAAAGGTTACTTCCTCGACGGGCGTCGAAGAAACGAGATATTATCGCAACAAGGGTCTTAATAAAGTATCCTCGTTCACCGTTTCGCCCGAGAAGATCCTGTTCTTCAACGCGGTTCCCAACGCCGAAAAGTACTATCTCACCATAGTATGCGGCGACGAAAATCACAGAGAGCACGAAAAGATGATCGATCTCGGCACGAGGACGGCATACGATTTCAGCGGATGCACGCTCGGAGAGGACGGAATTTCCTTTGTCGTTACGGCGACTGCCGAGGACTATCTCGAAACGACTTCGGACACGTTTGTTTATTACAACAAGCTTGCGCCCGTCGAAAATCTTCAAGTCAACGAGGCAACTCAAACTCTTACCTGGAATGTGGTTCCGTACGCAACCGAATATATGGTTACGGTCGACTGCGCCAACCCCAATCACGATCACGCACAGCCTGTTTACACTTCCAAGTGCGAGTTCAGCCTTAAAGAATGTATGCCCAAAGACGGAAAGATCACCGTCGGCGTTACGGCAAGAGCAAAGGGATTTTCTTCTCCCGCGCCGAGTCCTTTCGTATATGAAAAAGTTTCGCTTCCCGCGCCCTCGAATATCGTCGTCGGCAACGATACGATAAGCTGGAATGTCGTCGGCGGCGCCGTGAATTACAGTTTGAGGATACGTAGTTCGAGCATAAGCGACAGCGACGGAAATATAGATGTCAGGAGTTCGGACAATCAAAGCACCGACCCGTCGCGTTTCGAATACAAAACCCAAAGCATACAGTCGATGCTTATAGGCGATAACGTTACGATAAGCGTTATGGCAAACAGCGAGGACGCTTCGCGATCGTCGCTTTGGAGCGATCCCGTTCCCGTCAATATCAGTGAAATCGAACAGCTCGAATATTACAGAAACGTGCTTTCGTGGAAAGCGGTCGTTTCCGCAACTTCGTACGAAGTAAAAATCGGCGATGAAACGCCGCATGTCGTAAAAGACAACCACGTTACAATTTCCAACGGTTCCGAGTTGAGCTTTGTAAGAGGCGGAATAAACAAAATCACCGTCAGGGCTATCTTTGCCGACAATACGTATTCGGAAGAAGGCAACATCGAAGTGTATGTTTATACGGTAAGCTTCGATACGGACGGCGGCAGCTACATAGGCGATCAATTCTACGCAAAAGGCGATGAATTGGAACTTCCGCAACCGTCGAAAACCAACTATGATTTTGTTGCCTGGTACAATCTGCTCAACGGCGGCGCGCTCGGCGGCAAGAACTATTCGCTGATCAAGTTCTTCGAGGACGACGGCGACGTTAAGTTGTATGCATATTACATTCCCAAGCAAATGACCGTTCAATTGAACTATGCGGGCTATGAAGATAGGCTTGAAAACTGCAAAGACGAAGCAGGCAAACTTATAACGGAGGTAAAAGTTTCTTTCAACGAAAATTTTACTCTTCCCGTTCCTACGGTAAAAGAAGATAAGAGATGGATCTTTTGCGGCTGGTTTAAGGATCCCGGAGGAACGGGCGAGCAATATACAAATGAATTGGGCGAGGGCTTGAAAACATGGACAAAAGAAGAAACCGTGACTGCGTATGCTTATTGGGTTCAACCCATCGAGTTCGTCCTTACGACCGATCGCAAGGGCTACAACGTGACAAAGAGCGAAACAAAGGATAACAACGGAAAGCCGTATATCAATATAATAAAGAATATCGTAATACCCGATACCTATAAGGGGTTGCCCGTACTTGCGATAGATAACTACGCCTTTACCGATGTTACCACGCTTGTGTCGCTCTCCATTCCCGAAACGATAGAAAGAATAACGTACGATCCGGCATTGAGGGGCTGTTCGTCCCTTGAAGCTGTAAACGTCTATCACGTCGAGGGTGCGGTTTCCCCCAAATACGGCTCCGAGGACGGAGTACTGTATAGCTACGTCAGCGGCGGTATGTCGATCGTATTTGTCCCCACTCAAAAAAAGGGACAAATAAGAATCCTCGATGGTACAAAGTCGATTTCATACGATACGTTCAACGGTAAAGACATAACTTCGGTTTACATCCCCAAGTCGGTCACCTCGATAAGTAGGCTGGCATTCGATGGATGTGCTTCGCTAAAATATGTAAAGTTCGAAATGGGCAAAGGCTCCGCGCTCGAAATAGGTGCCGGCGCGTTTAGCCAATGTACGGCGCTTGAAGAGATCGTATTGCCCGCCCGAACAAAGAGTATCGGCGATAACGCATTCTTCTATTGTACCAAACTTCAAGGTATAATGATCGAGGGCGGCAGCAAATACTATTATTCGCAAGACGGCGTATTGTTTGATTATAGTGGCAACTTGCTCTGTTTTCCCGCAGGAAGCCAACTTAAAGACTATAAAATTCCCAACGGAATTACAAGGATCGCCGATTACGCTTGCAGTGATATAAAGAGTTTGGAATCGGTTGAGCTTCCCATAACGCTGAGCGAAATAGGACATTCCGCTTTTTACCTATCGGGTATTAAAAGAATCACATTTCAAGAACCTTCGAAAAGCAGCTTGAACGTTATCGGTGAATATGCATTTGCCGCGAGCTGGCTTACTTCCATCGAGTTGCCGAGCGTAAAGGTCTTTACAAGGATACCGGATTACGCTTTCTATCGGTGCGCTAACCTTTCGGAGATCACTATTCCCGAGGGCGTAACGGAAATCGGGTACAAAGCGTTTGAAAACAGCGGAGTTATAACGGTACACTTGCCGAGTACGCTTAAAAAATTGGGTAACAGATCGTTTGCCGGTTGCTCAAAGCTAAGAAAATTCTACTACAACGGAACCCTTAGCCAGTGGAAAAATGTCCAAAGAGTAAGCAGCTTAACCCAAAATGGAATGACTTGGGACGGACGTTATGAATACACTTGTTGGCTATATGATTCCAACAGAACCGTTTCCATGACGTTCAGTGACGACACAACGGAATATTACGATACGATTAGATAAGACACTAAATAATCGACAAAATAAGAGGGTCGGGGGTCCGACCTTCTTATTTTTTATGCCCGAATTTATTGACGAAAATAAACTTATTTTGTTTATTATATTCGAATTTTACCTTTACGGACCCATTCGATATATTTTATGTTACAATTTTTGCAAGGAGGTAGGAAATATGGCAAAAAAGAATATGAATGAATTAAAAAGGCGCGCGCTCCTTGCAAAACAGCGAATGAAGATGGGCTATTGGGAGCAGATGATGAAGGATAGGGACAAGCTTATGAGCGAAGCAACCACCTTTGAAGCGCAAAAATTCGTAAGCGACTATCAGCGCGAAAAGCTGAACAGGGAGTATAGCATTACGGTAAGCAAGAGCGCTTCGAGGGACGAGCAGCTTTACGAAAAGGTGTGTACCATTCTCGACTCCGAGGAACTTGTTACGAATCCGATCGCTCGCCTTATCGACAAGACGGTCTACGACAAAATGGACAACGAGGCGAAGCAGCTGTATATATTGGAACTTGCCGCCAAGTTCCGTGAGTTAAAGGAACGATATTACAAAGAGCAGATGGGAAAGTCGTCATAAACCGCTCGGCTTTCCTTGACTGAAAGAGTAATTTTATAGTATAATAAATATGCTATGAAATTTGACTTGAATGCACTCAATGAGGAACAGCTTGCGCCCGTTCTCGACACCGAGGGAGCCATATTGGTAACGGCGGGCGCGGGGAGCGGCAAAACCAGATTGCTCACTCACCGAATTGCCTATCTTATCGAAAAGGGCGTTTCGCCTTACGAGATCTTGGCGATCACCTTTACCAACAAGGCGGCGGGCGAAATGGCGGAGAGAATTATGCAGATGACCGACGCGGGCGAATACGTTTGGGTATCGACCTTTCACGCAATGTGCGCACGTATACTCAGGCGTTACGCCCCGTTTTTGGGCTATACGCAGTCGTTTTCGATATATGCCGAATCCGAAAAGGAAAAGCTGATCGCCTTAGCCGCAGCCGAGGTGTCCGATGGTGACGACGACCTTAAAAAGCAAGCTTCGTACCATATTTCCAATGCCAAAGGGCTCGGCTTGTCGCCGGACGAGTATAAAATCGACTTCGGATACGTGTCGAACATCGAAAATATTTGCTCGGTATACGCACTGTACGAAAACAAGCTGAAAGAGAACAACGCAATGGATTTCGACGATCTTTTGCTTAAAACCAAAAAGCTGCTTATCGAATGTAAAGAGGCTTTTGATTACTACACGGACAAGTTCCGCTATATACACGTCGACGAATTTCAAGACACCAACACCATACAGTACGAACTCATAAAGCTGCTTGCGTTTAAGCATCGCAACGTTTTGGCGGTGGGTGACGAGGACCAGTGTATCTACGGCTGGCGAGGAGCCAACATCCTAAACATCACTAACTTTATCAAAGACTTCAATTGCAAGATCTATAAGCTTGAACAAAACTATCGCTCGACCAAAAAGATTTTGGACCTTGCCAACAAGCTTATTTCTCACAACACATCTCGGCTTGAAAAGAAGCTTTGGACCGACAACGAGAGCGGACCCGACGTGCAAACGTATATCGGCAACGGCGACGGCGACGAAGCCGACTTTGTCGTGCAGACCATCTATTCGCTTCACAGCATGGGCTACGCTTTAAGCGATATGGCGGTCTTGATGCGAATAAACGCTCTTACCCGTCCGTTTGAGCAACGTTTTATGCAATACGGGATCGCTCACAAGGTGTACGGAGGGTTCAAATTCTACGACCGAAAGGAAATAAAGGACCTTTTGGCGTACTTCCGAATTTTAAGCAATCATTACGATAACGAGGCTATCACGAGGGTGATCAACTTTCCCAAGCGAGGCATAGGACAAAGCACCGTTTCGGCGCTTATGAACGAGGCTTTAATGGGCAAAAGGTCGCTTTACGACGTTATTATGGACGTAGACGGCACCGCGCTCTCCAATGCGGCTAAAAACAAGGTCAAGTCGTTTGCGACGGTGATTGAGTGTCTTGAACGTCAAAAGGGACAACTCGCTCTCGACGACCTCATGCGCTATCTCGTGCGTCTGCTCGACTTAAAAACGCTCTATGCCGAAAAGAACGAGGAAAACGACAGTCGAAGAGCCAATATAAGCGAACTTATTTCCTCGATAAAGGAGTACACTTCCGCTAATCCCGGTGCGTCGCTCGACGACTATATGCAAACCGTGACGCTTTGGAGCGACCTCGACGACGCTCCCTTGCTCGACAGTGTCAACATCGCCACCGTCCATTCGGCAAAGGGCTTGGAGTTTAGGGTCGTGTTTATAGTGGGTATGGAGGACGGAATCTTTCCCATCTCGCGGGCGGAGAGCAATGCCGAACTCGAAGAGGAACGTAGGCTGTTTTACGTGGCGATCACGAGGGCGAAAGAGAGGCTGTTCATTACGAGGGCACGTTCGAGGTATATGTATGGGCAGATAAAGGAAGCCATTGCCAGCAGGTTCCTTAGCGAGGTCGACCTCGAACGAAAACAAGAGCGTCGGCGAAGTGTCGAAAGACGCTTTTCGGACGAGCGCGACTTTAACGAAACGCCGCAGCAATCGACGCACTCGCAATATTATCGCAATGACAACGTGCCCAAAAAACAGAATGACGGCAACGGCTTTTATGTGGGCGAAACGATAAGACATAAAAAGTTCGGGCTGGGAAAAATCATCAGTATGTCGGGCAGCGGAATTTCGCTCAGCGCCGTAATAGAATTTGACGGCTATGGAAAAATGAACATCGCCGTCGCCTATGCGCCCATAACCCACGCGGAGTAACGGAGGTTTTTATGATGGAAAAAAGGATGAAAGAACTCATCGAATTGCTCAACAGATACGCTTACGAATATTATGTCCTCGACGATCCGTCGATCTCGGACAAGGAGTACGATGCGCTCTACGACGAACTCATCTCACTCGAAAAGGCTACGGGTAAGGTGTTTGCCGACTCTCCCTCGCTTAGGGTGGGCGGCGAGCCGATTAAGGAATTTACCGAGCATAGGCACATCAACAGGCTGTACAGCCTCGATAAGTGCAAGACTTTCGACGAACTGAAAAGTTGGAGCGAAAAGCTGGAACAAAGCTTTATGCATCCGATAGAATATACCCTCGAGTATAAGCTCGACGGGCTGACGTTGTGCCTCACCTACGAAAACGGCAATCTTCTGTCCGCCGCCACGAGGGGCAACGGCACGGTGGGCGAGGACGTCACCGAGCAGGTCAAAACCATTCGTTCGGTCCCGCTGTCCATTCCGCACAAGGGCATAATGGAAGTGCAAGGCGAGGGGATAATGCGTCTTAGCGCCCTTGAAAAATACAATCTCACCGCAAAGGAGCCCCTTAAAAACGCACGCAACGGAGCGGCGGGCGCGATACGCAATCTCGACCCAAAAGTCACGGCGTCACGCAATCTCGACGTGATTTTTTACAACGTAAATTACAGCGACGAAGAACTCGTTTCACAGCAGCAAATGATCGAATTGCTCAAAGAAAATCACTTTAAGACCGAAAAGCTCCTGATTACGTCTGACATAAACAGGATAATCGAGGAAATAAAGTCCGTTGATAGGGACAAACTCGACTTCGCCATAGACGGCATGGTCGTAAAAGTGAACAGCCTTGAAATAAGGGAACAACTCGGTTATACCGACAAATTTCCGAGGTGGGCTATCGCCTACAAGTTCGAAGCGGAGGAGACGACCACCCGGCTTAAAAACGTCAGCTGGCAAGTGGGCAGAACGGGCAAACTCACGCCCATTGCCGAACTTTCTCCCGTAGAACTTTGCGGCGCAAGAGTAAAGAGGGCGACGTTGAACAACTACGGGGACATTGTGCGGAAAAACGTCAAGATAGGCGGAAGAGTGCTCATTCGTCGCAGCAACGATGTCATTCCCGAGGTTCTCGGAGCAACGGACAACGAGGGCGAGGATATAGTTCCGCCGAAAAAGTGTCCCGCTTGCGGAAGCGACGTAATCACCGAGGGGGCGAACATATTTTGTCCCAACGAGTACGGATGCCGCCCGCAAATTTGCGGAAAACTCATTCACTTTTGCGAAAAAGGCTGTATGGATATCGAGGGATTAAGCGAAAAGACGATAATGCAGCTGTATGACAAACTTAAAATCAACTCTTTCGAGGGGCTGTATTCCCTTAAAAAAGACGACCTACTAAAACTTGACGGTTTTAAGGACAAAAAGATAAGCAACGTTCTGTCCGAGATAGAGCGTAGCAAACAGGTCGACCTTTCGCATTTTATCAACGCTCTCGGCATATTGGGCGTGGGCAAAAAGCTTGCCTCCGATCTTGCCGCAAGATATGGCTCGATCGACGCGCTGATGGCGGCTTCTACCGGCGAGCTTATGGCAATTCCCGACATGGGACCCATAACGGCGAAGTACATCGTCGAATATTTCGACCGCCACAGGGATATGATAGGTCGGCTTAAATCGATCGGGATAGATCCCGTCGCTCGCGAAAACAAGGGCGGCGTTTTCGAGGGGCAAAAAGTGGTGCTTACGGGCTCGCTGAGTTCGTTTTCCCGCAGCGAGGCATCGGATATGATCGTAAGGTTGGGCGGAGAGGTGCTCGGCTCGGTTACGAGCAAGACCACGCTTGTGGTGGCGGGCGAAAACGCCGGCTCCAAACTCAGCAAGGCGGAGAAAAACGGGATCAAAATTATTGATGAGAATGAGTTCATTGCCCTTATAAACAGTTGAAAAAAATTTTTTAATGTGATATAATATCGTTGGGTAAGTTTGCGTCAAAGTCAAGTGACTTATTTTTACGCAAATTCAAACCCGATCGGGAGGTTTAAGCCATTGAAAAGCATGACGGGATACGGCAAAGGCGAAGTTCGGCGTGACAATAAGACGCTCACGGTCGAACTCAAAGCCGTCAATAACAGGTTTTTGGAGATCAATGCACGCCTCCCCAAGTACTTGCTTAAAGGCGATGAGATCGTCCGCAAAGAAATTTCCTCGCTGATCAAGCGCGGAACGATAGAGCTATACTTTGACTACAAGGACCTCGGCGGAGACAAATCGCTTATCGTCGACTACGCATTGGCAAAATCGTATGTCGAGGCGTCGAAAAAGCTGGTCGAATTGGGCGTGAAAGACGAACTGACGGCTGCCGACATTTTGCGACTGCCCGACGTTGTTTCGACTTCGGGTGAAAGCGATGCGGACGAAATATGCGAGATGCTTACGGTGGCTACGCGGGAAGCGGTGGCTCGGCTCGACGAGATGCGCATTGTCGAGGGCAAGAGCGTCGAAAGCGACTTCCGTAAGTTGATAGGCAATATCGCCGCTCACTTATCCGTCGTAAAGGAGCGCGCGCCGATGGTCGTGGAGGAGTATCGCCAAAAGCTGCTTAAACGCATTTCCGATTATTTGAATGAGATAGAACCCGACGAGGCAAGGCTACTAAACGAGGTCGCGTTCTTTGCCGACAAAGCCGACATCAACGAGGAGATCAGTCGCCTACAATCGCATATCGACCAATTTACTTCGCTTTTGTCGCTTGGCGGCGAGGTGGGACGCAAGCTTGACTTCCTCGCGCAGGAGATGAACAGGGAGATCAACACCATGGGCAGCAAGTCCAACGACATAGAGATCGCCGGTCACGTGGTGGCAATGAAAAACGAACTTGAAAAAATCAAAGAGCAAGTGAGGAATGTCGAATAATGTCGGGAATGTTGATCGTTATTTCCGGTCCGTCGGGGACGGGTAAAGGCACCATTTACAACGCCGTGCTTAAAATTATGCCCGACATCGCAACCTCGATTTCGGCAACTACGCGCGCTCCGCGTGGGAACGAAAAGGACGGGGTCGAATATTACTTTTTGACAAACGAGCAATTCGACGAGATGATAAACGGCGACGGCTTGCTTGAATATGCCGAAGTGTTCGGCAACAAGTACGGAACGCCCAAAAAGCGTGCGCTCGACGTGGTCGAGGCGGGCGGAAAGATCATGCTCGAAATCGACGTGAGGGGCGCTCGGCAGATAAAGAGCAAATTCGGGGATTGCGTTTCCATCTTCATTATGCCGCCGTCGCTCGCCACGCTCGAAGCGAGGCTTCGAGGCAGGGCGACCGATTCCGAGGAGAGCATAGTTCGTCGGCTCTCCGAGGCTAAGCGGGAAATAGCCGAAAGCAAATACTTCGACTATGTGGTTTTTAACGACGATCTCGGCGTTGCCGTCGATGAAGTTGTGTCGATAATTCGTTCCGAGGGGCTTAGGACTTTCAGGAATGGTTCGAAAATAAAGAAAATACTTGATGAATAAGGAGGAGAACATAAAATGTTGATCGATCCGCCTATCGATAAGTTGATAGATAAAGTAGGTTGCAAGTACGCTCTCGTATGCCTTGTGGCTCAAAGAGCGAGGGTGCTCGAGGACAAAAAAGCGGATTTTTTGGCTGCGACCAACGAAAATTCCATTTCGTATGCCGCCAAGGAAGTCCAAAGCGGCAAAGTAAAACTCGCTTACGAGGACTGAATTGATTTTTTCGGGTAAGACAATAGGCGTTTGCGTAACGGGCGGAATAGCGGCTTACAAAGCTTGCGAAATTGTCAGCCTGCTGAAAAAGAAAGGGGCTTGCGTTCACGTGATAATGACGCAAAATGCGACCGAATTTGTTACGCCGCTCACCTTTGAAACGCTTTCGGGCAATAAGGTCGTTTTACGCAACTTCGACCCCGACAGAGAGTGGGAGGTCGAACATGTTTCGCTTGCGAAAAAGTGCGATCTTTTTATTATTGCGCCGTGTACGGCTAACGTCGTGGGCAAATTGGCGTCGGGAATTGCGGACGACTTTTTGACGACGTGCGTTATGGCGGCAAAAAAGCCCGTGCTCATAGCGCCCGCCATGAATGTGAATATGTACGAAAGCGCTGCGTACAAGGAAAACGAAGCTACGCTCACAAGGCGAGGCTTTTACTTTGTCGAGCCCGATGTCGGCTTGCTCGCTTGCGGCGACACGGGCAAGGGGCGACTTGCCGATCCCAAGGCGATCGTGGCGCGCGCGGAGGAACTGTTGAAGTTAAGGTGCGACCTTATCGGCAAGACCGTGCTGGTCACTCTCGGCGCGACGCGGGAGAAAATCGACCCCGTGAGGTTCATTACAAACGCAAGCAGCGGCAAGATGGGCATGGCGATCATTAAGGCGGCTCTATCACGCGGGGCGACGGTAAAGGCGGTCGTCGGTTTTATCGACGTTGAGCCTGTCGAGGGCGTCGAGTACGTCAAGGTCACGACCACCGAGGAGATGCTCGAATCGGTGATGAGGCTGCGTATCGGGGCGGACTATGTGATTATGGCTGCCGCGCCAGCCGATTACGGGACGGAGTACCGTTCATCCAAGATAAAAGACGAGCAACTTACCCTTAAATTACGCAAAAATCCCGATATAGCCGCTTGCGTCGGCAAGGATAAAGCGGGAGCAAAGCTTGTGGTGTTTGCGGCGGAAACCGATAACCTTATCGAAAACGCCAAACTCAAATTACAGAGAAAAAACGCCGACCTTGTGGTGGCTAACGACGTGACGGAAAAGGGTGCGGGCTTTTACACGGACACCAACATTGCGACTTTGATCACCGGTGACGAGGTTTTGCCCTTGCCGATAATGAGTAAGGACGCCCTTGCCGATATAATTTTGGACAAAATATTAAATGTACGCTAAGGTAATAGTAGATATAAGTAACAACGAACTCGATAGGATATTCGACTATGACGTAGGCGAACTTTCGCTTTCGGCAGGCGACAGGGTAATGGTCCCTTTCGGTCAAAGAAGAATAGAAGGGTACGTCATAGAACTTAACGAAAATTCATCCTGTCCGCCCGACAAAATCAAGAGCGTCTATTCTAAGCTTGACGACTATCCCGTCATCACGCCCGAAATGCTCGCTCTTATGAACTTTATGATCGGGAATTACCACTTGCGTATAATTGACGTGCTTAGGCTTTTCATCCCCGCTCAAATGCGAGGGGGCAAGGTCAAGGCACTCAGTCGAAAATTCGTCTATGCAAATCCCGACGCTTTCGGCTTGATAAAACCAAGCGCAAAAATGCAGCTTGACGCATATAACTACGTGCTCGCAAAGGGCGAGGTTGCCTTGTCCGAATTAAACGCAAATTGTTCGGCAGCGAGCGTACGCAACCTGATTATGCGTGACATACTTAGGGTTCGAGATGGAGAAATCATGCGTACTCCCTACAAAAATCTCGAATTTTCGGATAATTCGGTCGAACTAACCGAGGCACAAAGCCATGCGGTATCGACCGTAATGAACGCAAAAGATAAGACGTTTTTGTTGCACGGCGTAACGGGCAGCGGCAAAACCGAGGTATATATGCACTGCATCGCCGCCGCGCTTGCCCTAAATAAAACTGCGATAATGCTCGTGCCGGAAATTTCTTTGACCCCGCAAATAATGGCAGGGTTCAGGGCGAGATTCGGCTCTAAGGTTGCGCTCTTACATAGCGGGCTCAGCGCGGGAGAGCGTTTTGACGAGTGGCGCAGATTGATAACGGGCGAGGCGAGCGTTGCGGTCGGCGCAAGAAGCGCGATTTTCGCTCCGCTCAAAAACGTCGGTATAATCATCATCGACGAAGAACACGACGGGAGTTATACTTCGGAAAGCAATCCGAGGTACGTCACGAGCGAGGTCGCCGAATTTCGACGCAAGTTCAACGGTTGCAACCTCATTTTGGGCAGCGCAACTCCCTCGATAGAAAGCTATTACAAGGCAAAAAACGGGGAATACGAACTTATCGAGCTGCCGGAGCGCATAAACAAGCGACCTCTTCCCGATATTTTCGTCGTCAATATGATCGACGAGGTCTATCGTGGAAATAACGGCGTGTTTTCGGCAAGGCTCGAAGCCGAGTTGCATAATTGCATCGAGGCGGGCAATCAAGCGATGATCTTCATCAATCGCAGAGGTTATTCCTCGTACCTTATGTGCCGCTCGTGCGGTTACGTCGCCAAGTGCGAACAATGCGACGTTTCGCTCGTCTATCACAAGGAGGAAGATTCGCTCAAATGCCACTATTGCGGCAATCGCTACAAGGCGCTGACGGTCTGCCCGAATTGCGGTTCGGAGCACATTAAGCGGGGATACATGGGGACCGAAACGGTCGCGGAGGCGCTTAAACAGATGTTTCCCGGCGAAACCGTGCTTAGAATGGACAACGACACCACGCAAGGCAAAGACGCTCACTTCGAGATCTTGCGTAAGTTCGCCGAAAAGAAAGCGAAAATCTTGGTGGGCACGCAAATGATAGCCAAAGGACATGACTTTCCCGACGTAACGCTTGTCGGCATAGTCGATGCGGACATGAGTTTGCACTTTGCCGATTACCGTGCCACCGAACGCACCTATCAACTTATCACGCAGGTGGCGGGCAGAGCGGGACGCAACGATAAGCCGGGAGTGGTGGTACTTCAAACCTATTCTCCCAACCATTATGTATATAAGTATGCGGTGAGCGGCGACTACAAAAAGTTCTTCGAAAAGGAGTGCAATCTTCGCGAGGTCACCAAGTTCCCGCCGTTTACCCGCATAGTACGCTTGCTTGTATCGGGCGAGAACGAAATCGAGGTGGCGAGCGTGCTCAAAAACGTATTCGAAAGGATAAAAACGCTTTCGGATGGGGACAAGCGGTTCGTTTTCCTCAGCTATATGTGGTCGCCGCTCAAACTGATAAAGAACAAGCGACGAGCGCAAGTGCTGATGAGGGTAACGCCCGACTACGACCGTCTGCCCGAAATTTATGCGATTGCCGACGAGTATATAAGCGGCAAGGTCAGTATCTTTGTGGAAGTTAATCCCAATAATTTGAGTTAAGGAGCAAAATATGGCACTCAGAAATATTCTCCAAATAGGCGATCCGACTTTGCGTAGCAAATGCTACGACGTCGTGACCTTTAACAATCACCTCGGCGAACTGCTCGACGATATGAAAGAAACGATGTTTGCAGCCGACGGAGTGGGACTTGCGGGTCCTCAGGTCGGTATCCTCAGACGCATCTGCGTCGTCTGCGTGGACGGCAAGACCATGTACGAGCTGATAAATCCCGTCATTGTGTCGAAATCGGGCAAGCAAAAGGTGATAGAGGGCTGCTTGTCCATTCCCAACAGGCACGGCTATGTCGAGCGTCCCAAAACGGTGGTGGTAAGGGCGTCGGACCGCTTCGGAAAAGAGCATGAATACAAAGCGGAGGGGCTCACCGCCGTGGCATTTTGCCATGAGATCGACCACCTCGACGGCAATTTGTTTATCGACAAGATCACGGAGGAAGTCGAGTAATGCGCGTAGCGTTTTTCGGGACGTCCGATTTTTCAGTCGCCGTCTTAGCCAAGCTGGTCCGCTTCCATGAGGTGATTGCGATAGTGTCCCAGCCGAATAGGTTGAAAGACCGCAAAAATCGGCTTATTCCCACGCCCGCAAGTCTGTTTGCCGAGAAAAACAACATTCCCGTCTTTCAATTCGAGCGAGTAAAGAGCGGGGTGAACGAACTCAAAGCCATCGGCGCGGATATCTTCGTGACCGCCGCTTACGGTCAGATTTTATCCAAAGAAATTTTGGACATTCCGCCTTACGGAGTGATCAACGTGCACGCCTCGCTGCTTCCGTCGTATAGGGGAAGCTCGCCCATTCAGTCGGCTATCCTAAACGGAGATGACGTTACGGGTGTGAGCATAATGAAAACAAACGAGGGAATGGACACGGGCGATGTGCTCTTGTCCCAAGAAGTCGCCATCGGCGAGATGACGGCGGGCGAACTAAGCGAAAAACTTGCGGAAAAAGGCGGCGACCTGCTTATCGAAACGCTCAAAAGGATAGGCGACGGCACGATCGAGCCCGTCAAACAGGACGAAAAGAGGGCGTCGCACTGCAAAAAGATATTGAGCGGCGACGAAAAACTCGATCTGAGCCTAAACGCAAGGGATATTTACAACAAGATACGAGCGTTCAATCCTACGCCCATTGCCTATACGACGCTTAACGGCGAAAGACTTAAAGTTCTCTCGGCGACTTTGTCCGAGGGCGACGGCGATGCGGGCGAGGTCATTTTTTGCGACAAGGCGCACGGACTTATTGTCGCGTGCGGAAAGGGTGCGCTGAGGCTGAACGCCGTTCAACCCGCCTCGAAAAAGGTAATGAGCGACCTTGAATTTATCAACGGAAAAAAAATAAAAGTCGGAGATCATCTTGGAAAGTAACGAAAGAATTGCCATATGTTACAATTTGCTTTGCGACGTTTTTATCGAGGGTGCATACGCTTCCTTGCAACTTAACAATTGCCTAAACTCCATAAAGGACGAAAAGGATAAAGCGTACATAACCAATCTGTTTTACGGCGTTATCGAAAAAAGCGTTCAGTTCGACTATATAATTCGCAGCATAGCGGGCAAAAAGCCCAAGACGAGCATAGAGTTGCTCATAAAAATGGGTCTGTATCATATAAGATGTATGTCTACCCCCGCATATGCGGCTGTAAACGAAATAGTCAAGCTTACCAAGCAAGTGGGAAAGGTGGGAGCAAGCGGTTTTGTCAACGCCGTTCTTCGCCGCAGCGAGGAGGTGGAGTTGCCGAAAGACGACGGCGGAACGAAATATCTTTCCGTCAATTTCAGCGTGCCGCTTTGGATATGCGATAAACTCGTGTCCGAATACGGATATGAATTTACCAAACAATTTCTTTCGGCGCAAAACAACAAACTCATCCATATTCGCAACAACAGCAGGGTCATAGATAAAGAGGAGTTCGAAAAACTGCTCGGTGACTTTCGCAAGACACAACTCGGATACTTTGTCGAGCACGATAAACTCGCGTCGCTCAATAAGTCGTACTATACCGTGCAGTCGCTTTCGTCGATGATAGCTGTCAATTGCTATATTCAAGGTGTCGGCGGGTCGCCCGTCGTGCTCGACCTTTGCGGCGCTCCCGGCGGAAAATCCGTCTACCTCGAAGAACTTGCAGCCGGTGCATCCATATATTGCTGCGATCTGCATCCTCACCGAGTGGAACTCATCAAAAAGTACGTTAAGCGCATGAAGTCCGACGTAAAGGTAATTCTCAACGACGCAACCGTCATCTTCCCCGAATGGATAAACAAGTGCGATATAGTGATATGCGACGTGCCGTGCAGCGGGCTGGGCGTGTACAAAAACAAGCCCGACGTACTTTTGAATAAGAAGCCGAGCGACATCGAAAAGCTTAAAAGGCTGCAAATAAATATTTTGGATAACGCCAAAAATTACGTCAAGGTCGGTGGCTTGTTGTGCTACTCGACCTGCACGGTGCTAAAAGAGGAAAACGAGGAAAATATAGCCGAATTTTTGCGTGACAATCCCCAATTCACATTGGAAAAGATACAGTCCGACTTTGGCGACGACGGCATGGTTCACCTGTTCCCTCAAATGGGCGAGGGATTTGACGGCTTCTTCGTGGCAAGAATGAGGAGAAAGCAATGAACCTATTGGATCTCGATTTTGATGAACTTGCTTTGACGCTCGATCTCAGCCCGTCATACAGAGTGAAGCAGTTGTATTCGGGATTGCAAGCGGGGCTCAAAATACAGGAGATCTCCGCCTTGCCGCTTGCGCTGAGGCAGGAACTCGGCGAAAAATACACGGTCGGCGTCGAAATCATCGAAAAGCTCGTTTCGGTCGACGGCTCGATGAAGCTTTTGTATAGGCTCGACGACGGCAATATCATAGAGGGCGTATTTATGCCGCACGATTACGGAAGCACTTTGTGCGTTTCCACGCAGGTCGGGTGCAGAATGGGCTGCGCCTTTTGCGCTTCCGGCATAGGCGGGCTCGTGCGCAACCTTACGAGCGGCGAAATGCTCGGTCAGGTCCTGTCGGTAAACAGGTTGAAAGGCGGACCGCTCGAACGCAACATAACCAATCTCGTACTTATGGGAAGCGGCGAACCGCTCGACAATTACGACAATGTCGTCAAGTTTTTGCGCCTTGTGTCAAGCGAGGACGGCATAAATATCAGTCGGCGCAATATTTCGCTTTCGACTTGCGGGCTTACGGATAGGATAAGACAACTTGCCGACGACGGCTTAGGCGTCACGCTTTCGATTTCGCTTCATGCCACCACCGACGAAATAAGGCGGCAGCTTATGCCCATAGCCAACAAATACTCGATAAGCGAGGTCGTGGACGCGGCAAAGTATTACTTTAACAAGACGGGTAGGCGGATAATCTACGAATATTCCATGATAAAGGGCAAAAACATCGATTACTTCGACGTCAAACGCCTTAAAGAAATAACCAAGGGCTATCCGAGCCATATCAACCTTATCATGCTCAATCCCGTAAAGGAGAAGCATCTCGAGGGCTGTACCAAGTCCGAAGCCGAGAGGTTTTTGGGTAGGCTTCACGCCGAAAAAATCTCGGCAACAATACGAAAATCTTTTGGAAGTGACATTATGGGGGCGTGCGGACAGCTTCGTCGCAGCTACCTTGACAGTAAAAAGGAGTAACTATGAAAACAATAATCGCACCATCGATCCTGAGCGCCGACTTTACGAAAATGGGTGAGGAGGTCCGCCGCATGGAAAATTCGGGCGCGGATTGGATACACTGCGACGTTATGGACGGGCTCTTCGTCCCCAACATCACGTTCGGACCCAAGATGATCAAGGACATACGCAAGGTCACATCTCTTCCGCTCGACGTGCACCTCATGATAACCGAGCCGATAAGATACGTTCCGCAATTTACGGATGCGGGCGCGGACTATCTCACCATTCAGGTCGAGTCGACGGATAGGGCAGCGGAAACGCTCGAACTTATTAAAAAGCGTGGCTGCAAATGCGGCGCGGTCATAAGTCCCGACACCCCCGTTTCGGCTTTAATGGAGCTTTTGCCGATATGCGACATCGCCCTTGTCATGAGCGTTCATCCGGGGTTCGGCGGTCAGAAATTTATCGAAAATGCACTTAACAAGCTGAAAGAGCTCCAAGCTATGCGTGACATAATCAGCCCCAATTGCATTATCGAGGTGGACGGAGGGATCAATGAGCAGAACGTCGGCGACGCGGTAAAGGCGGGCGCCGAGGCGATAGTTGCCGGCAGCGCAATATTCGGCAGCCCCGATCCCAAAGCGACGATTTTGAGGATGAGAGGATGAAAAGAGGGCTGATTTTTCTTAACGGCGATCCGCCGCAAAAAGAAATTCTCGCTTCGATAGATTACGCGAGTTCGTTTACGGTGTGCGCCGACGGAGCGTATGATTACCTTAAAGGCTATGCCGACCCCGACGTTTTACTCGGCGACTTCGACTCGATAAAAGCGGTTCCGAGCGGTAAAGAGGTTAAGCGGTTCCCCGTGGACAAGGACTATACCGACGGGCACCTTGCCGTTTTGGAAATGGTGGGTCATGCCGAGGAAGTCGACATCTACGGAGCGAGCGGCGGCAGACCCGACCACGAATATGCCAATTACGCCTTGCTTGCGCTTGCCGCCTCCAAGGGGATGAGGGCGGTGCTTCGAGGCGATCGTTACGACGTTTACTATGTCGAAAAGGAGCTAAGCGAGCGCGTTGAAAAAAATATGACCGTTTCCATCGTACCTTATACCGACACGGCGCATATAATATCTTCGGATGGACTGAAATTTTACGCAGGCGGACTTACCCTCAACAAGCTTCACCTTATCGGAATGTCCAACACTTCGATAGGCGAAAAGGTGAACGTCAAGGTGGGGGGAGGCGCCGTGCTTGTCTTTATCCAAAGGAGATAGACTATGATAAAGTGTTTCAAAGCGCCTAAATTTTTGGCATTGATACTCAGGTTGTTTGTAAAGAACAACTGACCTTTTACATAATAATAAAGCCCGAAAGGTCGGGCGAGATACAAAAAAAGCGTCCTTTTATTAAGGGGCGCATTTTTATGCTACTGAATTAATATAATAGAACGATAGCTTTTTCTATCGCCTTTATTTGCCTCAGTCGGCTTTTTTGCTTGTTCTCATGCAACGGGTGCAAACGTACTCGGTGGAAGTAACTCCGTCGATATCGACCTTTACCTTATGAACGTTGGCGTTGAATGTGCGTTTGGTCCTTCTGTTGGAGTGACTTACGTTGTTACCGCTTACACGTCCCTTACCGCAAATAACGCAAACTCTACTCATAATAACACCTCCCAAATGAATTGCCTTAAAATTATACCATAAAATGGCGAATTAAGCAACTAAATATAGGGGGTGATAGATAAAAAAGTTAAAAAAATTTGTTTTTTTGATTATTGGGCATAAAATCCCTTGCTTTTATCGGTTAAATAAGTTAAAATATTATAGTGTGAATACAATTCCATCTTTAAGTATTAAAAGTAAAAGTCGATCGAGTTTATTACTATGAGTGTAAATACAAACAATTCATACGGAAGAATAACCATCACCGAGGAGGCTATCGCTCAAATAGCCGGTTTTTCCGCGCTCGAATGTTACGGAGTAGTAGAACTTGTATCAAAGCGTCTTACCGACAGCTTTGCCGACCTCTTTCGAAAGTCCAAGATGTCGAGAGGCGTCAGAGTGCTCGCAAGCGGTGACAGGATCTTTATTGACATTTATATAATACTCAAATACGGAGTTAATATCGAGGCGGTAGCACAAAGCCTCAAAAAAACCGTAAAATACGATGTGGAAAAATTCTCGGGCATGGTAGTGGACACTATCAATGTCAATGTATTGGGCATTAAAGTTTAGACGATTTTTCTAATAAGGAGAAGTTTATGGTCAAATCGATCACAGGAAATATGCTTCGCAAGATGATTCTTAACGGAGCGAAGTTAATAGATATAAATAAAGAACACGTGGACGCACTCAACGTCTTTCCCGTTCCCGACGGGGACACGGGCACAAATATGTCGCTTACAATGCTTTCGGCTGCCAAAGAGGTGACGAGTTGTCAAAGCAACAAGATCGACGATATTTGCGACGCTTTAAGCAAGGGCGCTCTTCGCGGCGCCAGAGGCAACAGCGGCGTAATATTGAGCCAGATTCTCAAAGGTATGGCAACCGTGATGGCAAGCGGAGGCGAAAAAATTACGGCAAAGTCGTTTGCCAAGGGACTCGAAAAGGGCACCGAGGTCGCTTACATGGCGGTCACCAAGCCCAAGGAAGGCACTATCCTCACGGTGGTAAAATCCATGAGCGAGTATGCCGTAAAGAATGCGAAAAAAGACTTCGAAACGCTGCTTAAAGAAACGATCGATGCAGGCGAAGAGGCGCTAAAACTCACTCCCGAACTGCTGCCCATTCTCAAAAAAGCCGGCGTAGTGGATGCGGGCGGAAGAGGTCTGCTTATCATATTCCAAGGCTTTTACAATGTGATAGCGGGCGTCGAGGAAGAGAATATCGAATTTGACGACAAAGTCAAGGTCGAGGCGATATCCAAGTACACCGAGGAGGCTCACTTTGACATAAAAGACCTTTCGGACATAGAATTTGCCTACTGCACCGAGTTCTTCATTATAAATATGCACAAGTGGACCACTATGGCGGATATCGACCGATTCAGGGAAAAGCTTATGACGATAGGCGATTGCGTGCTCGTCATCGGCGACCTTTCCATGGTCAAGGTGCACGTCCACTCCAACCAGCCGGGCGTCGTGCTTACCAATGCGCTTGAATTGGGCGAGCTCGACAAGCTGAAAATAGAAAATATGCTCGAACAAAACAGGGCGATTTTGAACAAAAAGAAAGAGGAATTAAAGCCGTATGGTCTTGTGGCGGTATGCGCGGGTGAGGGGCTTTCGGCAATATTCAAGGACTTGCTCGTCGACAACATCATAGAGGGCGGTCAGACTATGAATCCGAGCGCCGACGACATTGCAAGGGCGTGCGACGCTATCCCCGCCGAAAACATCTTGGTTTTCCCCAACAACAAAAACATTATCCTCGCAGCCGAGCAAGCCAAGAATATCTCCAAGCGAAAGCTTACCATAATTCCCACGGTCAATGTTCCGCAAGGGCTTGCAGCCGTGCTTGCCTTTAATCCCGAGGACACGCTCGAAAACAATATCGGCTTTATGAACGAGGCGATAAGCGGTATAAGGGCGGGTATGGTGACATACGCCGTTCGCAGCACCAACATCAACGACATGGAACTCAAAGAGGGCGATATTATCGGCATCGACTCCAAGGACATTGTCGCCAAGGGACTCGAAGTAAAGGAAGTTACCACCGAACTCGTGGATAAAATGATGACGAACGACACATCCAATATCACGCTCTATTTCGGCAACAACGTCAAGGAAGAGGAAGCCAACGACGTGGCGGAAACGCTCACCAAAAAGTATAAGCGTTGCGACGTGGATATCCACTTTGGCGGTCAGCCGCTGTACTACTATATCATATCACTTGAATAAAACGGTCAAGGGGGAACGCAAGTTTCCCTCTTTTTATGTGAAGTTACAAAATGCGATTTGAGGAAATAAAAGGCTTTGGTCAAAAACGAATAGAAAAGTTAAGGGAGGCGGGCTTGACCCCGTCCGACCTTGTTATGTACTTTCCAAGCAAGTATGTGTACGCCGAAAGCAAACTCGCTCAATTTTCCGACGGCGAAGTCGCGATCGTGGCGACTTGCACCTCAAAGCCGAGCATAAGATACGTCCGCAAGGGGCTGTCGATATGTCGGGCGACTTTCTTTGACGGGAACGAGAGTTTCGACTGCGTGTGGTTCAATCAACCGTTCGTGGTAAAAGCGCTCACCGTGGGTTGCGCCTACGCCCTTATCGGCAAGCTTAAAAGGGGGAAAAGCGTCGAACTCATAGTGTCGACATGCTCGCTCTACGACGGATCGCCGATAATGACGATATATCGCCCGCTTAAAGGGATCCCGTCCAAAGTCATCAAGGATGCGATAAAACAGATCATCGGCAAAGTGACGATAAAAGGTCAAATTTCGGACGAATTTTGCCTTTCCCACGGCATTTTGCCGCTCGATAAGTGCTTAAAATCGCTCCATTGTCCTCAAAACAGACAGGAATTGGAAATTTCCCGCGCCAATGCCGCGCTTCAAATTCTTTCCTTTAATTTGGCGACATTTTTGCTTTTCAAGGGCAGAATTGACCAAAATAAGGTAAAAAAATACGATATGAACATACCCGCTCTGCAAAAAGTTATGAGTTCATTACCGTATGAATTGACCGAGGATCAAAGGCTTGCGGTCGAAAAGACGGTGGCGGATATGCATAGCGACAGGCGCATGAACAGGCTTATCGAGGGTGACGTCGGCTGCGGCAAAACGATAGTCGCCTTTCTTGCCATGTACTATGCGACGCTCTCGGGGTATCAGGCGGCGCTTATGGCTCCGACCGAAATATTGGCTCGACAACACTATCAAAAGGCGGTCGAATTTTTTACTCCGCTCGGCGTGAAATGCGAGTTGCTGTGCGGCAGTCAAAACAAAGAGAGGCGAGCCGAGGCGCTTTTCAATATCGAGCACGGCAATGCCCAAATCGTGATAGGGACCCACTCTGTTTTTCAAGAGGCGGTTGTTTTCAAGGATCTCGCTCTTGCCGTCGTCGACGAGCAACATCGATTTGGGGTGGAGCAGCGAGGCAGCCTTGAAAACAAGGGGCAGGGAACCGATTTTTTGGTCATGTCCGCTACGCCTATACCGAGGACGCTCGCCCTCACTTTGTACGGAGAACTCGATGTTTCGCTGATAAAAACGATCCCTTACGGCAAGGCGAAGATCTTTACAAGGCTCGTGCCCGAAAAAAAGATAGGCGACATGTTCGACTATCTGTACAATAGGAGCCTCGAGGGAGAAAAGTCGTACATCGTCTGTCCGAGGGTGGACGACGACGAAACGATTTCGGCGACCGAACTCTACAAAAAATTAAGCAAAAAGTACGGTACGACGGTCGGGCTTGTTCACGGTCAAATGCGTGACGAGCAAAAGAACGAGGCAATGCGGCAGTTCGTCGTCGGCGAGGTGAAGATCTTGGTGTGCACCACCGTCATCGAAGTCGGGCTGGACGTGCCCGATGCGATCAACATTGTCATTTTCGACGCCGAGGCGTATGGGCTAAGTCAGCTTCATCAACTACGCGGCAGAGTCGGGCGAGGAAAAAAGGACAGCTACTGCTTTGTCGTGAGCAAGGAGGACAAGCCGTCGGAAACGATCCGCTACTTTTTGGGGACAAACAATGGGTTCGAACTTGCGGAATACGACTTTAAGGTGCGCGGAGCCGGCGATTTTTTGGGCAAGCGACAGCACGGGAGCGACACGATATTTGCGGGCGTCGGCATAAACGAAGAAATGCTCGGACGTGCGAAAGAACTTGCCGACGAACTCATCAAAAGCGGTGAGGCGGTTGCCTCGCAGTCGATCGACTATATCAAGGATTTGACGCTTAACTGATGAAAAGGGTAAATTTCCGCAGTTTTATATATTCTTCGCTTGTTCTCATATTGGCGATATTTAGTTGCCTTGTCGCCATGAACATTATGGCGTTGGGCATAATTTTGTTGTTGCTGACGATATTTGTGCCCGTATCGTTGGCGGTCGTTTTCAAAAAGCGGCTGAAACCCTACATATTCGTGACCGTAATCATGACCGCGATTTTGTGCGTCGTATCTTCGATATGCTTTTTCGTCAGAACGAATACTTGGCTTCCGCATTTTGAGGACGGCACGCACAGTGTCGAGGGCGTTATCGACGATTTGAGCGACGACGGCGACGGAGCGACGCTCATCCTCACCGACCTGAGTATCGACGGAAAAGACGCAAACGGCAGACTGAGCCTTACGATCACGGGCGCAATTCCGGAGTGGCTGAGTAGCGGCGACATACTCGATTTCGAGGCGTCGGTTAGGTCGAGGCGGCTTATCACGGGTTTCAGAGTGAATGCGAGCTACCTTAGGAGCGATATAAGATATCAAGCGCGCATAGCCGCATCGTCCGTAAAATTTTCGGACGGAACCCCGAAGTTTTCCGTTTCGAATTTTATCAAGGGCAAGCTTATAGAGAACATGGGCTCTAAGTACGGAGCGATAGCCTTCGGAATGTTGACGGGCGACAAAAACGAGATTTCGGACGGAGTGATCAAAGATTTTTCGGCGAGCGGTATCGCTCATATCTTGGCGGTTTCGGGACTTCATATCGGCGTGCTTGCGGGAATTGTTTCCTTTATTCTCAGGCGACTGAGGGTCAAGCGGCTGCCGACGTTTTTGATAACCTCGGCGACCCTTATAGCGTATGCGGCGCTTGCCGGCTTTTCACCCTCGGTCGTGAGGGCGTGCGTGATGTACGGAGTGGGCGGTGGCGCAATGCTTCTCGGCGAACAAAACGACGGGTTCAATTCGCTCGGCGTGGCGGCGACCGTTGTGCTTGCGTTCAGTCCGCTCATGCTCTTCGAAACGGGCTTTATTATGAGCGTGGGAGCGGTATTCGGCATATTGAACTTTTCGCCCATGTTCGTAAGGGGATTAAAGAAGATCAAGTTGAATAAAAGCTTGGCTTCGGCGATCTCGGTGACCGTTTCGGCACAGTTGGGGATTTTACCGTCCATGATAAGCGTTTTCGGCTATATACAAACGTATTCGATCATAATAAACATCATCATGCTTCCGTTTATGAGTTTTGCGTTTATAGCCGTGTTTGTCGCGTTGCTTCTTTCCTTGATCCCGCCGCTCGGCTTTGTGCTCAAAGCGGCAAGCGTGCTTATTCGAGGAATGACGGTAGGGGCGTCGCTCGGAGCATCATTGCCTTATGCGCAAATAAACGTGGCGACGAGCGGAGCGGCATTTTTGCTGTATCCCGTCTATTTCATTATAGGCGACTTTGTCAACGTAAAGAAAGTCACAAAACTCTTTTTCCTTGGGCTCGGCGTCCTTTTGATACTTTTGTTGATACTTTTTGCCTGAATTATCGGTAACTTTCGGATAATTGCCGTCGGAATTACCTATTCTAAGGGTATGCTGACGGCAATTTGTATTACGCTCATCGTACTTACGATATTTGCGCTCAATATTGTGGCTGAAGTGCGGCTCGATGTCGATCTGCTTAAAAACGACAATGCCGTAACTTTCTTTTTGTTCGGAATAAAGATCATAAAAATAGACATCGGCTTTGCGACCTCACACGAGGACGTTATCATGCTCGAACTTAGCAATAAGGATAAGCAGATAGCGTCATTGAAGCTAAGCGACATAAATAAGGACAATGCAAAGGATACGTTCAAAAACGCTCTTCCCAACCCGTTTTACAATCTCGACATCGTGGAGCTCGAGGCGTTTGTGGAGCTCGGCACTGCCGACGCATTGAAAACGGTGGCTTTTGTCATGGCGATAAAGTGGGGAGTGGAGGCGGCTCGTCTTTTGATCTCCGCCTCGCAAAGGGTCAAGGTGCTTAGCTACGTAAAGCCCAATTTCGACAGAAGTACGATAATAGTAAATTTAAGCGGGATATTTTCCATAACTATCGCAGACATTATATACGGAATTATTTTGGGTAAAAGGAGAGAAAAACAACAATGATTTTAAGTAACGATCATCCCATAGAGAGAATAATGGATAATGCGCTTATCAAAATCCGCAACTTCATCGATGCGGACACCGTGGTCGGTACGCCCGTTACGACCTCGGACGGTATGTCGATTATCCCGATAAGTCGGGTAAGCATGGGATTTTTGACGGGCGGCGGAGAGTACAGCGACCTGTCGGCGGAGCAAAAGCTCGAATATCCGTTTGCGGGCGGCAGCGGAGCGGGTGTGTCGGTTCAGCCCATCGGCTTTTTGGTGAGCGACGGTCGGTCGATAAAGCTTGTAAACATCGGGGACAAAAACCCGATGGAAAAGCTTCTCGAACTTGCGCCCGACATTGTAAATTCGGTCATGGAAAAGGTCAAAAAATGAGAGTAACCGTAAGTAGAATTGCTTTGTTGCTTTCCCTCGTTCTGCTCTTGATAGGCGGAATGTGGACGGTAAAGGCGGAAGAAGCGTCCGCTTTTTCTCTCGACACCTCGGCGGAGGCGATGGCTATGGTCGAACTTGGTAGCGGCAGGCTGCTCGCCCAAAAGAATATGCACAAAAAGCTGCCCATGGCAAGTACGACCAAGATCATGACGGCAATAACAGTTATCGAAAACTGCGACGATCTCGACAAGATCATCACCGTACCGGACGCCGCTGTGGGCGTAGAGGGCTCGTCCGTTTACCTGAA
>CANRNV010000005.1 GCA_947632125.1 uncultured Clostridia bacterium | reverse complement strand
TTTGGCACTTAGAGGGATAACGAACCCCTGTTTTTTCGCCGATAGGGGAAAAAACAGGGGTTCGTGGTGCGACGACGTCTGCTTTTTGAAAAAAGCAGAATAAAAACTTTTATGGGCGAACTTGCCGCTCATCAATTAATTAGCTCCGTTTCGCTTGTGATATAAGTTAGGCGTTATTCCTCACTTACGCATAGGAGAAAAAAGTAGCAATGTGTTCGCAAACAGCCGCAAAGCGAACCTGCGACGAGCAAGCGAGGTTGTAATCCGGTCTTTGTCAGCTTGATTTAATGTCAATAGTTATTTATACTTATTTATTGGAGCGTAGTTCATACGCTCTTTTTTATATCGGAGCAAAGCGAACACCGCTAAAAAAGGCGCCCTTTGGCTTTCGTCGCCATAACAATTACTCGCTTGCGATACTTGTATGCAAGCGAAGAGGAGCAGGCAAGCGTAAACGGCTCGTTTGCGAATTTATTAGCAAACAGCCATTGGGGTCCCCACGAGCTACTTGTACTCGTGGGGTGAGAATAGCGCAGACTGCGACGATTTTGCTCTGCTTTTTTCAAAAAGCAGACGCATAAAAACAAAAAGCAGATACGCAAGCGAAACTCGAAAATGTGATAGAATTGTGAAGTATCAATTTCCTTGCGAACGTTCGTAAAATCGCAAAACCACTGAAAATGCCCAAAAAGGCATAAAAAACCCCTTGTTTTAGAGGAAAACAAGGGGTTTTTCGGCATTTTCGATTGTGAAAGAAATAACGAAAAAAGTACATAGAATAAGTTATTCTATGTACTTTTTATAAAGCAACTATAACATTTTTAATTGGGTAAGTCAAGCAAAATATGAGGCTTTGACAAAAATTTTGGTTTAATTATGCGTAATTCAATCCTTTTATACTCGATAAATGCTTTCTTCCGTCATTTTTGTGCGATTTTAGGTACATAGAATAACTTATTCTATGTACCTAAATTACCCCAAAAGAGGGTACAAATAAGGGAGGAAAAAATGAAGGAAAAAAGCAAAAGGAGTTCTATCTTAGGCTTTACGCTGGTAGAACTCGTAATTGTGATCGCAGTAATAGCGATCCTTGCGGCTGTACTTATCCCCACGTTTATAGGCGTTATCGACAGCGCCAACAACAGCGCGGACATTCAGCTTGCAGCAAACATGAACACGGTGGCGGCGACGATGAACGACGCCGACAAGAGCATGGCGGAGAACATAAGGAAAGCCATGCGAGAAAACGGATTGTATGACCTGTCTACGAAAAAAACCGACAACATAATTGTATACAATACAGGTGCGCAAAAGTTCGAAGTCAAGAACATTGCCGCCAAAGGCAATACGTTTGTTACTTCCGTATCAGCCGAAGAGATAGCAATGGAAGCCACTCCATACTCGCTTGAAGAGATTTTTGCGGGCGAAATAATCGTAAGTACGGGCGGCAACCCGTTGAGTACGCTGTTATACAGACTTCACAATCTTACGGGCGAAGAGGACGAAGCCAAGGAGATCGGTAGCCTCTTGTCCAAGATAAACAGCAAGGAAGTGCGGACAAATGTGGGGGCAATGATCTCCACCACCGCATTTGTCATAAACGATTCGACGAGCGGACAAAAAGTCTTATCCATGCAAGTGACAGGGACGAATGTGACCCAAAGCGAGGGAGTAACGGATTCTTCGCTAAGAGTCGCTTTCAATGACGACGTGGAGTCGTTCGATATCGGCTTAATAAAGGGCGCATACAGGACGTGCGTGCTTACCATTCCGCAAAGCGTTACTTCGGTAAGTCTTGATGAGGACGATTTAACCGCCATTCCTCAAAGCCTTGTGGTAACCGGCAATACGAATGCACTCAGCGAACTCTTTGAATTACCGGAGGACGGAGAGCCGACAGAGGTAGCCAAAAAGCTTGAGGGAATGATAAGCGATTTGGACACGGCAAAGAAAACCAACAAGGATCCAAAGACTTGGGAGTCCTTTGCAAATAAGCAGTATTATGTGGTAAATGAAGTTCCCGAAACCAAAAATCCCGAAATTTATTACACCGACATCGAAAGGGCATTAAGCGACGCTTCGGCTTCGGCTGCGCTTTGGAGCAATGGAGTAAAGGATGTTACCATAGCGGACAACATCACCGTAAGCAAAGATATTACGATCCCCGGCAACGTTACTTTGCAAATTCCTTACGGCGTAGTAAAAAGCGAAAGCGGCGACGACACGTATTTGTATGGTTACAACAAAGACTATAGTACTACGCGAAGCACCGCCCTTGTCGGCGTTACCGACGACAGCCACAAGAAATACGAACTCACTATTGATGGTGCGACGCTCGACATCCAAGGCGAAGTCAAAGTCGGCGCCGTTATGTCGCACACGGGTCAATATTACCAAGGACACACCTCGGGCGACTACGGACAAATCACCAACAACGGCAATATAATCGTCAACGAGGGCGGAACGCTCGACATTTGCGGCTACGTCAAGGGCAGCGGCACGGTCGAGGCGAAGTACGGCGGCAACGTGTATGAGCCGTTTATCGTCACCGACTTTTCGGGCGGTCGTAACAGCTTGCAATTGTACACGAGGGACCAATCGCCGTTTATGCGCTATGCCATGCTCAATATTCAAAACAGCCTTACCATAAACTACGGGGCAAGACTTTGGGCGCATTGCAATTTATATGCAGACAGTAGGTACAACACCACCGACGAGGTCGTTATAGGCTATGTTTCCGAGGACGACAAGTCGAGCAAGGGGCTTATCTCGCTTAAACCCAATGCTCGGGCGATTTGCAGTTACGATACGACCCCGCTTATCACGGCGGATAGCGTAAACAGTAACGGCGATGCATTTGATAAAGCTGTGGGAAATAATCTTACGGCAGGCGATATAGGCAGAACGTCGGTAAATATAGTCGGCAATGCGCAGACCGATTCGCTCAGCCTACTTAGCTACGTTACGACCAGCAAGGTTCTATTCCCGATCCCGTACAATTTCGAATTTATTTTGACCGACGGAACGTTCGACGTATACAACAACTACGTTCTGCTCCCCGGCTCCAAACTTACGGTAGCCGAGGGCGCAACGCTCAATATCACCGAGGGCGCTACCTTCTACGCTATGGACTATCTTGTTCAGGGCGCAACCATGGACGGCAAGGCGTATCCCTCCAAGAGCTTGCTTGAAAAAAGCAGCGGCTTAACGTCCTATGCCCAATTGGTAGTCAACGGCGTTATGAACGTAAGTAGCGGCACCGCTTCCGAACCGACAAAGGTGGGCGGCATAATCAATTCGAACGGCGAAAAAGCCCAAATCAAGATCGGCGACGCCAACATAGATCTCGGCGGCAAATTCGATATAGGCGGCAGGGGATGTTACTCCGCCAACACTTCTTCGTACGAGCGCCCGTTGAGGCTTATGGACGCAGACGCGGGCGAGAGCGGCGAAATTTTCCGTGCCGGGCTCGGTTGCACCTACAATATCTCGGATAAAGATGGCAAGTGTACCGTTAGTGATACCGCCGCAAGCAGTATTATTGTAAGTACCGATGAAAGCGGCTCCGAGTTTAGTATGTTAAAGAGCGATAGTGAAACGACTGTTTACTATAAGCACGAAGAAAAGAGCGTTACGCTCGATATTGCGGTGACCGGCAAATGGCAACAGCCCTCGGAAGAAGTCCAAAAGCAGGTGAGTGAATATGTGCTTCCGAGCGAGCCGAAACTCGATGATTACACCGCTTTGCTCGACAAGTACAACGTTGCAAGCGCCGCCGTGCAAAAGCAGGTCGGTAACGACCTCGACGCATGGGCTACGTTGGCAGCCGAAAAATTCCATGCCGACTATCAAGAAGTTTTCGATGCCGAAGCTACGTCCGGTGACGAACTTGATATCGAACTTGCAAAAAAGGCGATAGCAGCCGAACGCAAATATAACAGCCTAAGCGACTTTGTTCGGGGCAAGATCGACAGTGATAACGCCATAAGCAAAAAGATTGCCGCTGTGCGTACCGACGAAAGGTTGGAGTATTGTATAACGCACAATGGCGAAGAGCAATACGGGGATAAACTTGTCGACTATTGGAAAGACAACATTGCCAAAGAGGGTGCAAGCGGCAAATTCGAGGTCGTTGTGTTCTCCGATATCAATGTAACGGAAACATTGACCGTTCCCGAGGGTGTCGAAGTAGAACTCGACCTTAACGGCAGCACGCTTTCGGGCAATATTGTCACTATGATAGATAATAAGGGCTCGTTACATCTATACTCTTCGACGGAAGAGATGGGCGTAATGACAAATAACAGCTTTGTCGCAACTAACTCGACAGTTAAGTCCGTAGGTAAATTGGCGGTTGACAATATAAAGATAGAGAGTAAAGCTGCGATCGGAATAAAAATCGACGGAACAAGTTCGGATAACGCTTACGCAGGTATAACCGTAGAGAATTTCAACTTTGTAATAAAAGGCGGAAATGATACGGTTGGCGCGGGTATAGATTTGAACAACTGCAAAGTTGATTATTTGAGGAACATAAAGATCTCCTCCGAGGAGAGCCATGTAAATGATACTATTGGAATTAACATAGCGACCGAAGTGCGAGAGGAAAATATTATAAGCATAAACAGCATTTCGGGGATTGAAATATCCAACATTAAAACCGGCATATGTATTCCTCAATTGACAAATGGAAATGAAGAAATTACAAGTGCAAAATTGGATATTAATATTACCGAAATAGACGATTATTCTTACTCTTATTCGGCTTTGGGTACCGCTATTAGTATTGCGCTTAAGCTTTTCAAGTGCCAATTAGCAGACGGATCTAAAATCAGTATAGGAAATATATCCGATGTTTCATGCGCCGGAGTAATAAATATTACCGGTAACACTGAAACCAATATGCCGATAGAAATTGATAGAATGGAACAAGTAGATGTGTCGGCTCAGGGAGCCTTTTGTTTGAAATTAACCGGTAATGTAACAATAAAGTCGTTCTCTTCGGGCACTCTCAGTATATTGGGTAGCAGCGATGTTGTTGACCCTCATGTACTTAGTGTAGGAAACAAATCATCAATTCATATAGTGAGCGGCTATTTTAAGGCTATTATCGGCGAAAATGCGATTGAGCGAGATAAATTATTTGATACGGGTTCCGGCAGAAGAGCAGGCACGATAACATATCCCGAGGGCTGTGGTTTAAGTACCGTTACCGGTACTAACGACGGCGGTGAGGACGGATACTATTACATTACAAAAAACAAAAAGTAGTTCGCAATGTGTGTAGATCGAACTATTAACTAAGCTTTCATCTTTTCCATTAAAAGCGCTTTGCGGGGCATTTGCTCTGCGAGGCGTTTTTTCGTCGCAGGCTTCGCTATTCTCACCCCACGAGTACAAGTATCTCGTGGGGACCCCGATTGGCTGTTTGTTCGCGAGCTCGCAAACGAGCCGTTAACGCTTGCCTGCTCCTCTTCGCTTGCGTTAGCAAGTAACGCAAGCGAGGGTTCGTTATTCGGGCGTTGTGCGCTTGATTGAAAATAATAGTTATTGCTGAATGTTTTTTTCATAAGGATAATCCCCTCAGCCGCCACAGGCGGCAGCGCCCCTTGTTTGACAACAAAGGGCGCCTCTTTTAGCAGGCTGCTCCGCAGGATTTATAAAAAGGCACTTTTACATGCCAAATCGTTCGTTCCTCACTTACGCATTTTTATTGATCGGAGAAAAGGTACACAAAAAATGATTTTATTTAGCGGCGCGACTGAAAAGCATTTTTCAGTCGCGCCGCAGATAAAAGTTTTTTGTGCTACTTTTTTTCAAAAAAGTAGCAATAAAGTTTTTGTCCTACGGACAAAAAAGTATAAATTTTGGGTAAATTCGACAAAAAAGGCGGGCATAGATAAATTATAATCTATATATGGAGATTTTACTTGATAGAAAAAAACAGGAACTTGTCAAAAATTACGTTCCATCCGAGCGTAGTTTGAAAGATCTTGCCGAATTTTTCGATTTACTTTCGGACGGTACGAGGTTGAAGATATTGTCGGCTTTATCGATTTCGCCCATGTGCGTAAACGACCTTGCGACGCTGCTTTCGCTCAATCAAACCACGCTATCGCATCAGCTTGGCAAGATGCGTTCGCTGAGGATCGTGGATTACAGGCGGCAGGGCAAGATCTCGTTTTACTATATAAGTTGCAAGGGGCTGAGCGACATTTTGCTCAGCGCCGTAAAGGCGACGTCAAGGGGTTAAGGCGTTATTTTGATATTGCCCGCCGTTTTGTAATATTCGGCTTTTTCCTCGCCCGAGGTGTTTGTCCAATCGATGGGCGTTTGCCCCATGGAAATGAGATAGCCGTTCGCCTTGGAAAACGGCTTCGAGCCGAAGAAGCCCCGATAAGCCGAGAGCGGGCTGGGGTGGGGCGAGGTGATAATAAACGAACGAGGTGAAATGACGCTCTTTTTGGCGATCGCTCCCGCGCCCCAAAGCAGGTACACGACGGGAAGCTCGCGCATGTTCAGCGAGGCGATGATGCTGTCGGTGAACTGTTGCCACCCGAGGTGGGCATGGCTGAGCGGGCTGCCGCTTCGAACCGAAAGCACGGTGTTAAGCAACAGAACGCCCTGTTTTGCCCAGCCGATGAGCGTGCCGCTCTTTTGCGGGGGCGCGCCGATGTCGTCCTCGATCTCCTTGTAGATGTTCACAAGCGAGGGCGGGAGGGGGACGCCGTCATTGACCGCAAAAGCCATTCCGTTGGCTTGACCGGCGCCGTGATAGGGGTCCTGACCCAAAATCACGACTTTGACCTGTTCGTAAGGTACAAATTCGAGGGCGGAAAACAGCTTTTCTCTTTGGGGATAGACGGTGTGAGTTTCGTACTCGCGATCGACATTTTCCATGAGCTTGCTAAAATAAGGTTTAGTATATTCGACGGACAAAACGTTGTCCCAGCTTGAACTTATCAAAATGTATCACCTCGGATAAAATTATATATGATTTTATTGCTTTTAGGCAAGTGAAATGAACGTCATAGCTTGATTGTGGCGTATTTTTCTTTGTTTTTTTCGGTCGAAGCCTAAGACGAAAAAGGAAAATTCGGATAATTTTTATTGACATTTTACAAAAAATAGGTTATAACGTATTAGCACAATGCTCATAGTTCGGAGAGAAAAATGAAAAAAATTCTTGTTACATTCGTCGAGGCGGGGCTTGGACATATCGTTACGGCTCAGGCTATTTTGGACGCTTTGAACCTTGCCTCGGACGACAGCGTCGAGATCATTGCAAAAGACATTTTCAAGGAAAACGAAACGCTGCTTCGGCACGAACGATTTTTGATCAAGGAAACGAAGAAAGCAAGTTCCGAGCCGCTCCATTCACCCATGCAACTGTTCTTTATGAAGATATTGGGCTCGCAAAACACGCTTAAATTGGTGCACTCCACCCTCTATCGCAAGAGGGTCAACGCTTACGTTGCCGAACTTGACAAGATCAAGCCCGACATCATTATAGACACGCACTTTTTCACCTCGTATGCCTCCATTACCTATCGCGACAGGCTCAATCCGTCGTGCAAGGTGGTGACCTACAACCCCGACAACAACGTCCACGGCTGGTGGTGCCGAAAAGTCGACTACTTTATCGTCAACAACGACCTCGCCTACAAGCAGGCGATCGAAAAGAAATTTCCGCCCCAAAAGGTGAAGCAGGTGTTCTTTATCGTAAGACAGGACGTGATAAACGCCAACGAAACCAAGGATTTTTACAGGGAGAAACTCGGCATCGACAAGGACGCGTTTGTCGTCAAACTCGCCGACGGAGCTTACGCCGAGGCTAAACTCGAAAGCTTTGTGTACGAGCTGATAAAGACGGACAAACCGCTCACCGTAATCCCCGTCGTGGGCAAAAACGAACAGCTGTACGCTAAACTCGTCGAACTGAGTAAGCACGTTCCGCCCAATATCAAACTCATGCCTTTCGGATTTGTCAAGGACATTCACGAACTGTTCGGGGCGAGCGACCTGTTTATCACCAAGGCGGGTCCCAACGCCATCTTGGACAGCGTGTTTATGCGTGTGCCCGTCGTCGTAAACTATTGGGCTAACAAAATAGAGTGGACCACCAAGGAGCTTTTTATAGGCACGCTCGGCTGCGGCGAGGTGATCACCGACAAGGTAAAGGCAAGGGAATTTGTCGAAAAGTGCATAGACGACAGGTCATTGCTCGGCGGCTACGTCGAAAACGAAAAGAAGCTGGATAAAAACAAAAACGGAGCAAGAGAGATCGCCTCGTTCGTGCTCGGTTTGGCTTCGGATAAATAGCTTCAAGACCGAAACAACGCCGAAATTTTACCAAAATAGGTAAAAATATGGGCGTTGCTTAGGTAAATCAGTTGACAAAAGGATTTTTATATAGTAAAATATAAAGGCTATTGTTAAGATGAGTTTTTGCGCCCTCGGTTTAGCCCCCGTCGGTGTCGATGTCGTCGTAAGCAACGGGCAGTCGTTTGGTTCGTCAGCGTGAAATGGCGAGTTCAAGTGCAACTAAATAATTTAAGGATGATTTGTTTATGAAAACTTTTATGGCAAACAACAGCGTTGCGGCAGCTAATCGTAAGTGGTATATAGTAGACGCCGCAGGCGAGCCTCTCGGTCGTCTTGCCAGCCAGGTTGCCGCCGTGCTCAGAGGCAAAAACAAGCCTATTTTCACTCCGCACGTCGATACGGGCGACTATGTCATAGTTATAAACACGGACAAGGCTGTGCTTACGGGCAAGAAGCTCGAAAAGAAGTTCAAGAGGCATCACACCCTTTACATGGGCGGTATGAAAGAGGTCCAATACAGCAAGTATATGGCCGAAAAGAGCGATGAAGCCGTCTATGAAGCGGTCAAGGGTATGCTCCCCAAAAACAGATTGGGCAGGCAGATGATCAAAAAGCTCAGGGTCTACAAGGACGACAAGCACGAGCATGCGGCTCAAAAACCCGAGCAATTACAACTTCAAAAAAAGAGGTATAACTGATTATGGCTAAGACGGTTAATAAAAAGAAGATACAATATCTCGGTACAGGTCGAAGAAAAAAGGCTATCGCCAGAGTAAGGCTTTTGCCCGGAAACGGCGAGATCGTAGTCAACAAGAGGTCGCTTGACGATTACTTCGGTCTTGAAACCTTAAAGCAAATTGTTTTTCAACCGCTCGAACTTGTTTCGGCGTCGGATAAATTCGACGTTATGGTAAACGTTCGCGGCGGCGGCATTTCGGGTCAGGCGGGCGCCATTCGCCACGGCATTTCAAGAGCGCTTTGCGAGGCAGACGGGGCTTACAGAGCTCCGCTCAAAAAGGCAGGCTTCCTTACCCGCGATCCCAGAATGAAAGAGCGCAAAAAGTACGGTCTTAAAAAGGCTCGTAAGGCTCCGCAATTCAGCAAGAGATAATATAGATAAGAGGAACTATTATGAAAAGAACTTATCAACCCAAAAAGAGAGCAAGAGCCAAGGTTCACGGTTTCAGGCAAAGAATGAGGACCCAGGGCGGAAGAAGGGTGCTTGCCCGTCGCCGTCGCAAGGGTAGGAAAAACATAGCCGCCAAGCCGCTCGGCTCCCACTGATCAATTCGTTATTCCATAGGGGCGCACTCTTTATGCGCCCCAAATGGCAACGTATGTTAAAAAAGATTTACAGACTTACAAAACACGGATCGTTTGGATTTGTATATCGCAGAGGAGAAAGCAAAGCTACGGCGGGGTTTTCTCTCTTTTACGTTAAGTCGGCTTCGCTTAAAATCGGCTTTTCGATAAGCAACAAGCTTGGCAAGGCAAATCGCCGCAACAAGCTTAAACGCAGAATGAGAGCGGTGGTAAGGGAGTTGTTGCCCTTAAAGAGGTATCAAATCGTTATCGTAGCAAGGCAGAACGCCGCTGCTTTCGGCTTTGCGCAAATCAAAGAGCAGATAACCGAACTTATCGATAAAGCGGGACTGAGGTCAAATGAAAAAAAAGAAGCGTAACTTGCTTGTTTATATTATTTCCCTTAGGTGGGTGTTTGTACTGCCCGTACTTTTTTACAAAAAGTGTATGTCGCCGCTTATGCCGTCGGTATGTATCTATCATCCGAGCTGTTCGAGCTATATGCTCGACGCAATAGGCGAGTACGGAATTAAAGGCGTGTTAATGGGAATAAAGCGACTTTTGCGTTGCACTCCCGGTCATGACGGTGGGTACGATCCCGTTCCCGTCAATCCAAAAGGAGTTATTAAATGGCTTTTTTGATGTCGGCAATCGACGTAGTGGCGCCAAGCGGTGTTTGGCAATGGTTCATACTGAACGTATTCGGCTTTATCGGCAATTACGGATGGCGAATTGTTGTTCTCGTCATCTTTCTAAAACTGATACTGTCGCCGCTTGACTTCTATCAAAGGTACAAGATGCGCAAAAATCAGCGCATTACCGAAGCGCTCAAACCGCAAATGGATAAACTCGAAAAGCAGTATGGGGCGGACAAACAGATGCTTCAACGCAAGCAGATGGAGCTTCAACGCAGTTCGGGTTTTAGCTATATGTCGGCGTGCTTGCCGCTTATCATCACGCTTGTCCTCTTTATTACTTTCTTTACCGCGCTCCGTTCGGTGTCCTCGTACATGGAGTTTAAGCAGTATGTGGAGATGTACGACGCTTACGTTACGGCGTATGACGAAACGGGCTTCGATTACGAAAAGCGGGCAACCGATGGATTTGTCATCGGCGAAGATGCGGTTACCGTGATCTCGCAAACGGACGAGGAGGGCAAGGCCGCGTACGAAAAGATCGACGAGTGGCTCAGCGAATTGCTCGGCGATGAAGAACTTTTGCGCAGCACCTTCTCCTCGGAGGAGATAAAGAGGTTGCTTGACGATGACAAAGTCAAGGTCGACATCGACACGGCTGTAAAAGAGTTGAAACGCTTTAATGTCGAATATGACGGAAGCTATCTTAAATACATCGAGGCGAATAAGGGCATCAAGCGCGGCGACGATCCCGACAACGACGATCTTCATTTTACAATGAGCATCTTGATGCAGGTCATGGCTCAGGACGCGTCGTACGACGTGTATGTGCAAAACAAGCCGTCATTCATTTGGATAAAGAGCATTTGGATCGCCGACGTGCCGTGGTCGAACGCCGTCCCCACCTATTCCGCTTTTAAGAGCACGGTGGGCAGCTATCTCGACTTCAACAAAAACCCCGGCAAAGTGTACGAGGACAAGCAAAAGATGTTCGAGGACATGGCGAGCGACAGCTACGACATCGTTACCGCCAAGGTGCGCAAGGACAATTCGCTCAACAAAAACAACGGTTACCTCATTATGGTCATCGCAGTCGTGGGGCTGAGCTTGTTGTCGCAGTTTATTTCCACTCGTCAGCAAAAAAACGCGGGGCAAATGAACGGTCAGGGCATGGGCATGATGAAAGTTATGATGTGGATGATGCCCATAATGCTCGGCGTGTTCGCCATCACAAGTTCGAGCGCGTTCACTTTGTACATGGTGACCAACTCGATAATGACCTTGCTTATCAACCTTGTAACGACACTTATTGTCAACCTTATGGACGGCGGGTTCAAGATGCGCGACACCGAGGTCGTCAAATACGGCAGGCAGGACCCCAATGACAAAATCAACGGTAAGAACAAAAAATAAAATTTCAGGAGCTTATTATGGTAGTAATAGAAAGTACAGGCAGAAAGCTTAAAGACGCCATAGACAATGGCTTAAAGCAGCTTAATAAGACACTTATGGACGTGGACGTAGAGGTGCTCGATAACGGCGGCTTGTTCCGAAAAGCCAAGGTTCGTATTTCGGTCAAGGGAGATGCGGACTTTCCGGCAGAGCCTGTTGCGGTCCCCAAGAATGAACCCAAAAAGGAACCCTTGATAAAAGAAGCGGCACCGCAGAAGAAAGAGGATCTCCCCAAAAAAGAGGTTAGGGAGCAAAAGCGCGAGCCCAAAGAGCCAAAAAGGGAACTCAGGGACGATCAGCCCAAACCCAAGAAAGAAGTCAAAAAGGAGCAGCCGGCTGCCAAGCCCGCAGCTAAACCCGCTGTCAAAAAGGAGCAGTCCGTCAAAGAGGAAACAAAAGAACTCAGGCGCAACGTGCCCGTCACTCCCGAAGTGGCAAATACGGCGGAGCAGCTTGCGAGGAATATCGTTACCAAGATGGGTATTGATTGCACGGTCACCTCGTCCATCGTGGCAGGCGGAGTTGTAGTCGATCTCGCCGCACAGACGAGCGAACTCATCGGCTATCACGGTGAGGTGCTCGACGCCATCGAATACATCATAAGTTGCGCCATCAACAGGGACGACGACAAATATTATCGTGTGGTCGTGGACTGTGACAATTATAGGGCTAAACGCAAGGAAAGCCTCGTTGCGCTCGCCAACAAGATGGCTGCAAAGTGCCTTAAAATCAGGCACAAGGTCGTGCTTGAACCGATGAACAGCAATGAGCGAAGAATAATCCACGCCACGCTCGCCAACAACGACAAACTCATCACCCGAAGCGAGGGTCACGAGCCCAATCGCAGGGTAGTCATTTTCTGCAAGAGAAGATAATTTTATAAAATTTGAAATCAATAAATCGGCTCTGAGGCTTTCTCGGAACCGATTTTTTTTGCTGTTTGGGAAACAAAACATATCAATTAGGCTTGATTTTGTTTCACAATTGTGATATAATTTACCTATGAAAAACGATTTTACGGATACAATGGAACTTGTCAAGTTGCAAAAAGAATACAATGCGCAGCTTAATTCATTGCTATGGGGCACTGCGGAGATACGGGAAATAAAGGGCGGCAAGTATATATATCTGCATAAACGCGAAAACGGAATTGTTCGCACGTCTTATGTCGGCGAGTACAGCGACGAACTTTATTCTTCGATCCAAAGCAATAACTTATCGGCAAAGGAAATCAAACGCAAGTTGCGCTATGTGACCAAGCAGCTGAAAGAGCGCAAGTATGTAACAAATGACTTGACCGATGACGTCCGACTGAATATCGACTTTGCAAAGCGATCTCTTGCCGACACGATTTATAAGCAAGCCGTTTTGGAGGGGGTTGCCGTTACATTCCTCGATACGGAAACAATTATCGAGGGCGGAAAAATCAATGGTGTGTCTGCCGACGATATTCAAAAGATCAATAACTTAAAACATGCTTGGCAATTTATATTAGACGAAGATGTGATAACCGCAAAATCGGACTATTCGATTTTGTGCTTGATTAACAAGCTTGTGGAAGAGGGGTTTTACTTTAACGCCGGCAAACTTCGCAGCGTTCCCGTTTCCATAGGCGGAACGCATTGGAAGCCCGAATTTCCGATAGAAACCGTTGTGACAGAGCAACTAAACGATATTTTAGCCGAAAAAAACATATACGAACGCGCAATTGACGCATTGCTTTTTATTACCAAAAAGCAGCTTTTTATCGACGGCAACAAACGCACCTCGGTGATATTTGCCAATCACATCTTGATATCGGGCGGGGCGGGGCTTATCGTAATTCCGGAAGAGTGCGTTTCCGAATACAAGGAACTTTTGATCGCTTACTATGAAACGGATAAAAAAGAGCAAATCAAACGGTTTTTATATGATAAGTGTCTGACTAAGTTGAATACTTAAAAAAAGCTTCTTCCCTTTTTTGGGGAAAAGCTTTTTAAGCAATTGATTAGGTAAGTCGAGAAAAACGTCCTCAGTCTTTTAAGAGTTCGGCGCCGGCGTCCCAAGCTTTGCCCACTTTTTCGCCGATAGCGTAGTAGTTGCCGCCGAATTGGTCGAATACAAAGGCGTTGAGCTTTTTGGGATCGACGGTGTCGCCGTCCAATACCTTTTCGTCGGCAAGCACGTTTACTATTTTGCCGAGCACGCGAAATCCGCCCTCGGGGTGTTGCAACTCGATGACCTTACATTCGAGCGTTATGGGGAACTCCTTAATTACGGGAGCGTCCACTCGCTCGCTCTTTATTGCGGTAAGTTCCGACCGCTCGAACTTGTCGGGCGTGTCGTTGCCCGAGGCGATGCCGAAATAGTCGGCTTCCTTTATGTGCGGAATGTCGGCGACTGAGAGCGTAAAAGCCATACGCTCCTTGATGTTAAGCGCCGTCTTGTGCGTTTCGGTGATGTTGAGGGCGACCTTGTCCTCGTCGCAGATACCGCCCCAAGCCATGTTCATTACGTCCACCTTGCCCGATTTGTCGTAGGTCGCTATCATAAGCACGGGCATGGGGAAAATAAACGGTTTTACTCCCAAATCTTTAAGCATAATAATTTTCTACCTCCGTCGATTTTCGGTTAAGTTTTTTTTTAAGCCGCAGCTTGCAAGAAAAAACGAGCCCAATTAAGCTCGTTTTCGGCTGTTAAATTACAAATTCTTTAAGCGAGTCGAGGTCGATAAGACCGACCGACTTGTCGGCTTGCTTTCCGTCCTTAAAAAGGATAAGGGTGGGGATACTCATAACGCCGAAGCGTTTACTTAATTCGGGCTGTTCGTCGACGTTGACCTTACAGATCTTGACGCTTTTGTCCTCCGCTTCGAGTTGTTCCAAGATGGGGGCGAGCATACGGCACGGACCGCACCAAGTCGCCCAAAAGTCCACAAGCACCTTTCCTTGTGCAATTTCGTTGTCAAAGTCATCGATAGTCAAATGCTTCATTTATTTATGCCTCCCTAAGGTAGTATGTATAACTTTGCCTTTATTTATTTTGCAAGTTCTATCATGGCTTGCTTGTAAATTTCGGCTGCCCGATAAAAGTCCTCGACAGTCGAGTTTTCGTCGATGTTGTGAATGTTGGTTTCCACGCCCTCGAAAGTGGGACCGAAAGCCACGGCATTGGGCAGTTCCCTTGCGTAGGTGCCGCCTCCGCATTTGAGGCAGTAGCCCTCCTTGCCCGTGACGGCGGTGTACACCTTTAACAGGCTTTTGATAAGCGGGGCGTCCTTGTCGATGAAGAGGTTGGGAGCGTAGGTTTCGGCTTCGACCTTGGAGCCTCTCGGCATCTTGCCGATGATCTGCTTTTTGACCTCTTCGTGCGAGGCGGAGATGGGCAGACGCATATCGAGCGAGAAGTGCAGTCTGTCGTCGTCCACCTTGATGATACCCATGCTGACGGTGAGGTCGCCGCTTTGCTCGTCGTTGCAATATATGCCGAGCGCTTCCGCGCTTATGGGCGTGCAGATATAGTCGTTCATAAAGGAAACGAGTTCGCCGTCGTCGAAGCACGCGAGGAACCTAAACAGCTTCCATATGGCGTTGTCGGCGAGATCGGGCGCCATGGCGTGACCGGATACGCCCTTTGCCTCGATGGTGATAACCTCGCCCTCGTCGATAGCCGAGTAGTCGGTCGGGTTTATGCCCGCCGCGAGCAAAGAGCCCACGACTTGCGAGGAGGTGAAGAGCTTGTTGTTCACTTCGCCGCCCATGATTTCGAGCAACTTGCGCCCGAGGACGCTGTCCGTAAAGACGCTCACCTTGGCGCGGTCGGGGACGACGTTATAGCTCTCGCCGCCGCCGATAAAGGCGATGTTTTTGGCGAAGAAAGAGTCGAGGGGTAGGGAATACATCAGGTGGAGTATGCCCTTTTCGCTGTTGATGAGCGGAAAATCGGAGTCCGGCACGAAACTCAAAGTCGGGATCTCGCCGTGTTTTACGTAGTACTTGATGCAGGCGCTGCCGTGCTCCTCGTTGCAGCCCGCGATGATACGTATGCGGCGGCTGAGTTTGACTGCGCTCTCCTTGATCTCTTTAAGAGCGTGCAGGCACATGACCACGCTGCCCTTGTCGTCCACCACGCCGCGACCGTACATCTTTCCGTCCTCGATGACGAGTTTGTACGGGTCGGTCGTCCAGCCCTCGCCTGCGGGCACGACGTCGAGGTGGCAGAGCACACCGACGCACTCTTCGCCCTCGCCGTATTCGGCATAGCCGCAATATCCGTCGTAGTTGTGCGTCCTAAATCCGAAGCTTTCCGCTTTTGAGAGGAACCAATCGAGAGCCTCGCGACACTCGATTCCGAAAGGCGCACCCTCAGCCGGTTCGCCCAAAACGCTCTTGATAGCAATTATTTCCGCTAAATCGTTTAACATAAAAACCGCCTTTATAAAAAATTCGTATATAGTATACTACTTAAACCGAAGTATGTCAACGTTTTGCACAAAAATAGGGATCAAATAAATTTGGGGCAATTCGGTAAAATCACACCCATATAAGTTGCGTAATTTTTCTTTTTTTGCTAAAATGTTTGTAATAAAATTGCCTTATAAAGGAGCTGTTTTTTATGGAAGAAGTCAGAACAAGATTTGCGCCCTCGCCTACGGGATATTTGCACATAGGCGGCTTGCGCACGGCGCTGTATGCATATTTGTTTGCAAAGAAGAACGGCGGAAAGTTTATCTTACGCATAGAGGACACCGACAGGGAACGCTACGTGCCGGGCTCGGTGGAGATCATATATTCCACGCTCAAAGATGCGGGACTTATCTACGATGAGGGACCGGACGTCGGCGGCGACTACGGTCCGTACATTCAAAGCGAGCGCAAAAACGCCTACCTCGAATACGCCAAAAAGCTTGTCGAGAACGGTCATGCGTACTACTGTTTTTGCACCAAGGAGCGCCTCGAACAGCTTCACGAGAGCGGAGCGACCAAGTACGACAAACATTGCGCGTCGCTAAGCAAGGAAGAGGTCGAAATGAGGCTCAAAAGAGGGGACAGCTACGTAATAAGGCAGAATATCCCCGAGAACGGCTCGACCACCTATACCGATATGGTGTTCGGCGATATTACGGTGGACAACAAGGAACTCGAGGACAACATACTCATTAAGTCGGACGGAATGCCCACCTACAACTTCGCGAACGTCGTCGACGACCACCTTATGGGTATAAACTACGTCATTCGAGGCGTCGAGTACCTATCGAGCACGCCCAAATACAACCTTTTGTACGACGGCTTGGGCTGGGAGCGTCCGCACTATATTCACCTCCAACCCATAATGAGGGACGCCACCCACAAGCTGAGCAAACGATACGGCGACGCAAGCTATGAGGATTTCATTAAGAAAGGGTTCCTAAAAGAGGCGATTGTCAACTATATCGCACTGCTCGGTTGGAGCAGCAAGGATAATACCGAAAAGTTCACGCTAAACGAACTTATCGACAAGTTCGACCTTTCGGGCGTGAGCCGATCGCCCTCTATCTTCGACGAGCAAAAGATGAGGTACATCAATTCGCTCTATGTCAAGGAGATGAGCGAAGAGGCTTTCCACGACTATGCAATGAAGTTTTATCCCCTGTACGACTATCTTAAAGGCTACGACCTAAGGCTGTTGTCGACGCTGCTCCATTCGAGGACGGAAGTGTTTACCGACATCGGCAAGCTGACCGAATTTTTGACGCACTTCGACGGCTACGACCTCAACTTGTTCGTCAATGCCAAGTGGAAAACGGACATCGGCACGGCCGGGGATATGCTGAGCGGGCTGATAGAACTTACCCAAAACGACTTTGCCGATCTTCACGACGCGCTTATAGCTTACGGCGAGAAGAACGGCTACAAAAAAGGTCAGGTGCTTTGGATCTACCGCATAGCCCTTACGGGCGCGCAGTCCACTCCGGGCGGAGCGGTGGAAATGGCTCAATTGCTTGGGCAAAGCGAGAGCGTAAGACGGCTGAAATGCTCGCTTGAAAGGGTGCGGAATGAATAAAAAAACGGTCACTGTCATCGCCTGCCTTTGCGTGCAGTTATGCGTGGGAATTTTGTACCTGTGGAGCGTTTTCAACGCGCCCGTTCAGGCTTACTTCGGGCTGGATAAGTCCTCCGCCGCCATGGTTCAGTCGGTCATGATGTTCGGCTTCGTGAGCGGAAACCTGTTTGGCGGATTTTTGCAAGACAAGGTGGGACCTCGGCTTATCGCCTTTATCGGCGTGTGCCTGTTTGGCGGAGGAATTTTGCTGACATCCTTTATTTCCTTTGCGCCTTGGCTCATCTTTGTCACCTATGGCGTGATAGCGGGCGTGGGCTGCGGCTTTACATACGGAAGCGTCCTGTCTTGCCTGCAAAAGTGGTTCCCGACCAAAAGGGGGCTCGCCTCCGGACTGTCGGTAGGGGCGTTCGGACTGTCGACGGTGGTGTTTACGCCCGTTGCCCAAGCGCTTATAGGCGCGTATGACGGGGATATGAAACTCACTTTTTTGACCCTGTCGCTCATCTTCTTGACGGTGGGCGCGTTGGCGTGCCTGTTTATTCGACTGCCCGAGGAGGCGAAAAAGGGCGAACTTACCGGCATGACCCCGCGCGAGGCGCTGAAAACGCCGAGGTTTTGGCTCATCTCCATGACGCTCTTCTTTGTAAACGCCACCTGGAACATGGTTTGCCCCGTTATCAAGACGCTCGGCATGGAAAACGGGCTTAGCGAGAGCGCGGCGGGCGTGCTCGTCATGTTGACGGGCGTTTTGAGCGCGACGGGCAGATTGTCCATGGCGACGCTCAGCGATAGGGTGGGAAGAGCGCTTACAGTGGGACTGCTTGCCGTCCTTACGGCGATAAGCGCGCTTATGTTGCTTGTTTCCTCACCCGTAGCGTTCTTTATCGTCATCCTCGTCGTGGCTTTTGCCTACGGCGGTCCGTCGGCGACGTTGCCCGCCATGACCACCGACCTTTGCGGAGCCAAGTACAGCGGCACCAATTACGGAATGGCTATGATGTGGCTGGGCGTGTCGTCGGTCGTCTTTAACGCCGTGGCGCAAGCTCTGTATAATGCGACGGGCACGTATACTTACGGCTTTATCATCGCCGCCGCAACGGGACTTGTCACCGTGGGACTTATGATAGCGTATAAGATCCTGAGTAAGCGTGCATCTACGCGATGATCTACGCCCGAAAGGCAGGGACGCCTAAAATGAATAAAAAAGAGTTGGGGCAAAAATTATACGAATTAAGAAAGGCTAAGGGACTTTCGCAGGAAGAACTCGCCGAACTTATTGACGTTTCGAGGCAAACGATCTGCAAATGGGAAAAGGGCGAGGTCAATATAAGGTTTGAGCAAGTCAAAAAACTAAGCGAATTGTTTTCTGTCGATATAAGTCACTTTATAGGCGACGAAAAACCTGTCGTAGTTGACGAAAAACCTGTCGAAAAAACAAAGACAAAAAAAGTCGGATTAATAACTCTCGGCGTTTTTGTCGGATTGGCTGCGATTTTGACGATTGCCTTTGCCGTGCTTGCCCTTTTGTCGAGCGACGAGGGCGGGTTCGAAACGCTTTCCGTAAATGTTTTTCCGGGCGGGTATATAGGACTGTTTGTATTTTCGCTTATTGCCCTTGCCGCCTCGGGCATAATCCTTGTAATTTACATACGTAAGAACAAAAAACAATAGAGTAGAGTAAAATGTAAAGTTTAATTGACAAAATGTAAACAAAAGTTGGTAGACACACCATACACCTAATGCTATAATAATCCTCGTAGGAGGATTATTTTTATGAAAAAAACATTGATTTTATTGGTAGCGATTACTTTGTCAGTACTTCTCTTTGTGCCAAATACCAATTACGAAGCGCACGCCGAAGCGAACGAAGTGGAGCCTATGGGCATTTATACCAATTTGACGCTGAATATAGGCGCCGAAAACGGTGAAGTATATGCCACTGTAAAGAATGTGCTTACCATATTTCCGGCAAGTGTAAATGTGTACATACAGCTTTTTTCTTCATTGACTTACGAGCAATCTTATTTGGATATGACTTTGGAAGCAAGTGCCCATTCCCAAGATCTGAATATGGGTAAGTCTTTAAGAGTAGCGGCTCCCATCAATAATGTAAGGCGTTATTGGCGAGCGAGAATGTACTACAAGGTCGACAATATGTCTTGGAAAGAAAAACTCACGAGCATTTGGATGGTGGATATAGACGGCACTCCTACCCAAATGTAAGCATGCGGTAAGCGATTTGGTTTTCCAAACCGCTTATTACAAAAATAATAATCAAGAAAACTTTTCTTGGTTTAATAGATATATAAGTGAAAGTAATATACTTCAAAAGAAGTAGATTTTTGTGGTGTGCTTTAAGGAGAAAATTATGAAAGATATTCAAGATGAATTTAATGAACTCTTATTGGAATTGATTTTGACTACATATTTCGATAAAAACGATAAAAACTTAAAGCATATCGTAAATATCGACACCGTAGAAGCGGTCATCAAAGATTTTTTGGACTACTTTCGTTCCTATGACAATGAACATAATACATCTCACATCGCTACGATAGAGCAGATGTTTGTTACAAGACAATTAAATCGGTATACTTGCGAAAATCTCGGATACAGTAAAAGGACATTTTACAGGTATCGAAAGAAATACTTACAGATATTCGAAGCGTTTTTGCGAAGAAACTTGGAAACTTTGGATAAAAAATAACTTGGCACATCGTGCCAAGTTATTTTTGTGGGGCACCATATGTAAAAATCATCTATCTGATTCCCAAATTTCCTCGCCACGCTTTCCCAGCCAAAAATCATAGGGCAAGCCGTACACCTTGCCGTTATATTCCATTTGGCGTAATAGATATAAATACGCTATTCCCAGGTGTTCAAATCTATTTCCGAATAGCTTAAATGAAGTTTCACTGTCATAAAAGGAAAGAACATCATGGTAAGTGTATGGCATTTTGGCAAGTACACAGGTTTGCATTTCGATAGTATGGGTTAACTCATGAACATAACTTTCCAAAAGTTCCAACCAACTATCTTCATAGGCGGGATCTTCGGGATTAGTAAACCACTCTAAAATCTCATTTCCACTATGTTTATAAATATCTATACATCTATCCCAATAAATACAGCCATACTTTGCATGGGCACATCCGGCTGCTAAATGAAGAACAGCATAGTCTTTATCACCTAAATCAACCGTAGTCAATACGCTTTGATAGTTGCTAAGCATATCTTCGGAAATCTCCGGAATGTTATAAGCGTTCAATGAATAATCATATCCCACAACGCTGTATAGACTGTAATCAAAACAATCTTCCGTGACGGGTAGGACGGTAAAGTATTCGTCTACGTTAAATTCGACAAGTCCGGCAAACATTGCATTAAGTAAATCTTCGAGGTAAGCTGTCAGCAAGTGACAAATTTGTTTGTCGACTTCCGGCATGGTGTATTTTATTTCTCTTATACCGTCTTGTCCGAAACCATATTGATAAGAATCGGGGCGAAGCTTAAACTTAGCATCCACTTTGGTAGTATAAACCATCAAAATATTGTATTTTGCTTCTTCAATTAAAGAAAATTTAGCGTAAAGATTTGGAGAATTATTATTTATCAAGGTAGCATTGTCAATAACAATAGTACCGTCTTTATCCGAAACCCGGATATTATAAGATTGAGTTTTGTAATCTTTTTCGAGATACCAACCGTCGAAAACAGAATTAACGCGTTGAGGGACCGGCAAAGTCGTATCAAAATAGCTGAGCGTAATCTCTTTTTTTGTGAGAAATGATGTTGCGTTAGCGTCTTTTAGGATAAAGGATTTGGTGATCATTTCAAATTCGGCGGTAACGTCAATGTTCATGGTAATATCTTTATCTACTCTCGGATTGTCGGTAACGCCATCCGACCATTTGACGAATTTATATCCGTAATTCGGAATGGCGGTAACGGGCGTGGCTTTTTTTGCCAACTCAACATTTTGCGATGTATTGCCCTCTAAGGATCCGTTTTCCTGTGCTCTATATTCAACCGTAAAAGTAATAGCGGGTTTATTGTAATAAGCGGGCAATATTACAAACACCAAAATAGCTGTAAATGCAATTGCCGTTATGGATAAAGAAACAGATATAATAATTTTTTTCATATATACAATTATATTGTATTGAAACCCAAAAATCAATAGTAATTATCGAATTCGGCATATTGTGCCAAAAACTTGGCACAATATGCCAAGTAGAGGTCAAGCCATTGACTTTTGATAAGAAGAAAATTAAAATGAATGAAATAAATAACCTAAGGAGGTATATAAGAATGACAAAAACGAAAAGACATGTTTTTGCAGCGATATTTGTATTTGCGCTGTGCTTATGCTTGATACAAATCACATCTGCAAAGACAACAAAAGCCGAAAATACAATTGATAGTATTTCTTCGGCTAATGAAGAACGTTGTAAAGTAACTTATGTTACAAATGGAGTTACCGAACCCGAGGCATTGGGGGTTTTGGGGTTTGAAAAACTTGACGCAAACAATACCATAAAATACGGCGGTAATTTTGCAATAAGCTTTTTTGTAAAAGACGGTTACGATGTAAGTACGTTAAAGGTTGAAGCTACGTATAATGATAAAGTTCGTGAAAATATCGCATTAGAGCGTAATGATAATGGTAGTTACTATTGCGCCATTTATGCTATTACTACGGATTTGGAGTTTTATATCAATGCCGATATTATTACTTATAATATAACATATCATTATGACGGCTATACATATAATGAAACTTATACTTCGGATAAGTCCAAAACTCTTTTCCAACCCAATAAAACAGGATATAATTTTCAAGGATGGTATAAAAATTCATCTTATACGGGAGAAAAAATCAATGTTTTAGCTAAAGGTTCTTATGGAAATTTGGTTTTATACGGCTATATGGATCCCATAGAATATTCAGTAATATTAAACGCCAATGGAGGAACTTTCAGTAACGGGAAAAGTGAAATTACTGCAAAAGTAAAATATGATTCTTCTTACACTTTAACCGTGCCTACTCGATCGGGTTATAGATTTGCAGGTTGGTATTCGTCTATAAGCGGTGGAACTCAATATGCAAACAGTAACGGTACCTCCGGTAAAAAGTGGAGCGAAACTACAAATTTAACTTTATATGCTCATTGGGATAAGATGTATACCATTACTTTTGATTTGAATAACGGTAGTGGAGAAAAAATCACAAAAACGGTTTATGCCGGCGATTCATATCCCTCTATAACTATTCCCTCTTATAGAGGCGGAGTATTTCTCGGATTTTATGGCGGAACGACAAGTTATAGTACTAAATACTATGACGCAAATGGAAGAGCGGTAAATTCTTCTTATAATAAAACGGATAATCTTACGTTATATGCGGTTTGGAACGAGTACACCTACACGGTTTGTTTGGTAACTAAACACTCCGAAGAAAAAGATGTTCATCGTACATTGCTAAACAATTACGGAATTAGTTATTCTTCTGAATATACATTTACCGCAGCCGATTCTTTGACTTATGAAGACTCCGAAAAACTTTTCAGCTATTGGGAAATTATTTTGGGTGGATATGTGGATTTCGATGCAGATACAAATCCTTGGTTGCCTTATACGGAAGAAAAGGAACTGGTATATTCACCTAAAGAGATAATTGAAAGATTTTATTCAAACTTAAAACCGGGAGCATTTATAACTATTAGAGCTGTATACGCGAAAGAACCTCCTCGTACGTGCGTTGCGGAAGATAGCCTTATAACTCTTTCGGACGGATCACAAAAGGCAGTAAATGAACTGACGGGCGATGAGGAATTGCTTGTGTGGAATATGTTTACAGGATCATTCGATAAGGCTCCGATACTTTTTGTGGACAAAGAAGATACCCAAAAGTATGCTGTCATTAATTTGAAATTTTCGGACGGTAATGTAGTCAAAGTTATTGGCGAACACGCCTTTTGGGATTATGATTTGAACCGCTACGTTTATCTCGACGAGGGTGCGAGCCAATATATAGGTCATTGGTTTAATAAGATGACTGCGGACGCCTCGGGAAATGCCGTATCCGATAAAGTGCAGCTTGTCGAAGTAAATATTAAGGAAGAACAAACAACTGCTTGGAGCCCCGTGACATACGGACATCTTTGCTACTATGTAAACGGTATGCTTTCTATGCCCGGTGGAATAGACGGATTGTTTAACATCTTCGAAGTAGACAGCACGACAATGAAGTATGACGAAGCGGCTATGGAAGAGGATATTGCACAATACGGATTGTTTACCTATGAGGAATTGGCAAAGCAAGTTTCCGGTCTTACCGAAGATATGTTCGAAGCGGTAAACGGACAATATCTTAAAGTTTCAATAGGTAAAGGTTTGATTACAATAGAAGAAATTCAGGCTTTAATAGATCGTTACGCAACATTTTTTGCTTAACCATAAAGCCAATATCCAACTAAACAAAAGGACAAGCGGTTTGGGTTTCCCAAGCCGCTTTTTAGGTGGCTCAATATGAACACTTTATTGACTTTTTCAAAATATGGAATTATAATATATATAACAAAAGTAAAGGCACAGATTATGAACATATTGCTCTTTGTTAAACGAGCAAAATTGCTCTTGTCTATGGGGAATGGATGTCGAAATATGCCCAACAAGTTAATCGCTGTTTGACGAGGATAAAACAAGGCGACCGATCTCGGTATAAAGAGTTGTTCGACTTGACTTTTAATCACCTCGTTGTAATAGCCAAAATGCATTTACGCGATAAATCCTATTGCGATGATGTCGTAATGGAAACTTACGACAGAGTGTTTAGGTACATAAATGCATTTGACGAAAAGCAGAACGGCTATAATTGGTTATGCAAGATAGCCGCTCGGGTGGCGTATGCTGAAAATTCCGAAAATCAAAAATTTTACAATGTCGATGAAATAGAAAAAATCGATATATGCGCCGATTTTTTTGAAAGAACAGACCAAAATATAGAACTGAGTAATGTTATCGACAAACTCGATCCCGAAGATAAATCAATAGTGATTTCGTACTATTATTTGGATATGACTTATGAAGAAATAGGCAAGAAAATAGGCAAAACAAAGTCGGCTGTATGCAAGCGATTAAAAAATGCTTTGAAAGAATTAAAGGAAATTTATTAAAATAGAAACTTCGATAAATAAAGTCTGATATATATCAATAGAATATCGATTTTAAGAAATAATATCGGTTAAGGAGCAATTATGAAAAAAGGCGGCATACATCAATTGATAGAAGAGCAAGACAAAGAAAAAAAGACCGAGATGTATCATGAGTTCGAAAAAAAACATAATATAACAGCCGAAGAACCGGTTGGGAAAAGGCGTACGCTACGCATAGTATCTTGCGCGGCAGCTGCGGCGGTAATAATTTGTTTGATTGTAGCCGTGCCTTTGATAGTGAACAGCGGCACGAAAAATCCGACAAGGTATTCCGATTTAGGCGATTTTTTCCCAAAAGATATGGATTGCACGGTTCGTGATTATGCCGTCGAAAATAATTTGGATCTTTTATATATCGATTGGTACGATAATGCAGATGAAATTCACACAAAGCTATATATAAATAAAGATGATAAAGTAGATATTTCATTTTTGCAAGAAACTATCGTCAATAGTCGGAGCGGAAGCATAGTTGATTTATATATAATGAAACAAAACATAGAAGTGGATTCTATGGTGCGTTACGAAGAACAATGCGATAAAAATACCACAATAAAAGGACTTGCGGTAAATTGGAATTATAATAAGCCTTATGGAGTTGCTTATTTCAATTATGAAGGCTATAAATACTATATAATTTTAGAAGATATTTCCGATAAATCGGTAATCAATGATGCCGTTGAGGATATGATAAAAGATTAAGGAATATCTATGTAACAAGAAACGTACAAAAATGATATTAAATGTTTAGAGCAAAAAAGAACAAGCGGCTTGGAAACCCAAACTGCTTGTTCTTTTGTTTAGTTATCGGCTTTTATGGTTAAGCAAAAAATGTTGCGTAACGATCTATTAAAGCCTGAATTTCTTCTATTGTAATCAAACCTTTACCTATTGAAACTTTAAGATATTGTCCGTTTACCGCTTCGAACATATCTTCGGTAAGACCGGAAACTTGCTTTGCCAATTCCTCATAGGTAAACAATCCGTATTGTGCAATATCCTCTTCCATAGCCGCTTCGTCATACTTCATTGTCGTGCTGTCTACTTCGAAGATGTTAAACAATCCGTCTATTCCACCGGGCATAGAAAGCATACCGTTTACATAGTAGCAAAGATGTCCGTATGTCACGGGGCTCCAAGCAGTTGTTTGTTCTTCCTTAATATTAACTTCGACAAGCTGCACTTTATCGGATACGGCATTTCCCGATGCGTCCTTAGTCATCTTATTAAACCAATGACCTATATATTGGCTCGCACCCTCATCGAGATAAACGTAGCGGTTCAAATCATAATCCCAAAAGGCGTGTTCGCTTATTACTTTTACGCTTGAGCCATCGGAAAACTTTAAATTGATGACTTCATATTTTGCATAAGGATCTTTATCTATTGCCAATATCGGTGCCGCCTCATATTGACCTGTAAACATATTCCACACAAGCAACATTTCATCGCCAACCAAATCTTCAACGGCTTTTTGGCTACCGTCTGCAAGAGTTATAAGGCTACCTTCCGCTAAACAACTTTTTTCTTCCCAAATCGCCACAAGCGTTATATTAGAAGTTACAGGAGTATTTGAAAAATCATATTCGGTTGTTTGACCCTTTAATGCCCAATATTTGAAATTATATCCACTTTTCGTCGGTTTGGATGAAGGTTCTTTTACTTTTGAGCCATGCTCTACTTTTACATCCGGAAAAGAACCCGAGCCACCGTCGGTATCAAACTTAACTGTGTATATGGTTTTTTCCCATATTGCTAAAAGCCTAATATCTTTTGTTACGGGAGTGTCAAAATTATACGCAACATTCGTTTGTCCTTGTAATGCCCAATGCTTGAATGTATATCCGCCTGTTCGTGAAGCAGTGGGAATAATTTTGGAAAATTCACTAAGTTTATCCCCAAAATTCAAATTAATTCCTGCTATACCTTGTATAGTGCCACCATTAAAAATGGTCACCATTATAAGCATAACATATCATTGTATGCCCTTTTTTACTGCTTGAAGATTTTACAGCACCTAAAACAACAGGATATCCTAAGTCGATATTACGCTTTACAAAGTTTTTTACAATTGTATTGCGTTGTGTAAATGATGGTGCAGCGCCGATGTCGATTGCACTATCTATAGAATAACTCGTAATGCCTCTCTTTTCTTGTAAGTAATTATCTAATATTTCTATTCTATCTTCATTAGATGTCGATCCAAATTCTTCATTGTCATTTAAATTTAATTTTTTTAATTCATTACCTATCATCAATAGTTTACTATGAAAAGAGATATCTTGCATTGATTCCATAATTCTAAAATATTCCATTGGAGATTTAGAATCGCCGTCTACTTCATCCTGCATAATTCCCGGAGAGTTGTTTCTTTCAACCATATTTGTTTCTTTGCCGGTAGATACTACATCGTAATTTTCCGGTATTATGTCATCATTTAAAAATGAATCATAATATGATAAAAGCATTCCCAATGCAACATATCCGCACGTATTTTTACAATTTACACCCATATTTTGCGTTAATCCACTAAAATAAGCTTCTCGATATGTATTATAAGTTTGCGGATTTGATGTATTGGCGACAGTTGGCTCTGCTATCTCAATTGAAGAAAATTTCGGATCACTGTCACCATCTGCTCGTTCTTCATAAATATCATAGTCTTCATTTGCATAATCTGCAAAAGTTGTATTGTACGAAGTGCATAATAATGTTGAAAGTATAATCGCAATCAACAATATAATAGTACAATAAAAATTTTTAATACTTGTTTTTTTCATATTGTCCTCCTAAGCAAAAAATACTTTTAAATAATACTTAAAATAATTTTCGAACCAAAATCTTGATACATGGGGAACAAATGTTTTGTAATAACATGTTGCAAAGCATTTATTGTGAGAATACAAATTTACGTAGTTTTTATAATATCCGGTATCTTTTTCTCCGAATTCAAGTTTGATATAAGGTACGAATAATGGTTCTTCGATAGGCAGTATATAAATTTCCATATTTATACTATAAGGTAGACTACCTTGCACTTCGGGTAAACTTTGTCCATCATATCCCAATATTTCCGAACTCATATATAAACGTTCGTAAAAAATCGGGCTGAAAAAGGTTTCTTCTTTGTCGCTTAAAACCGAATATACTCTATGCATAAGGGGATTAAAATCATAATCACTTTCTATAGGCGACAATAAAAGAAAATTATAATCGGAATAATTATTTTTACAATATTGTGCAAAATCGTCAAAAGATACAGTGGCATCGTGGAAATGATCAAATGTGACTAATTCTTCGTATTCCTTTTCCCTATTGCTTGGAATACCGGGGCTTTCTGCTGTAAATTCGGGAACCGGCATTGAAAGATTTTCCACTCTCGCATTTAACAGCCTCATTTCTTTTTGATATTCGGCTAATTCGTTTTGATATTCTGTTATCATTTGTTGATTATCGTTTATATTTCCAAGAGCGTTATTCAATGTATTTTGCAAATTTTCACACAAGCTTTGTAATTCGCTTATCTGCGATTGCAAAGCTTGTATTTCCAAGTCGTAAGTCTTTTGCGGACTGCAAGCAACACAACCTGCAAAAAGGAGAATAGCCAAAACGGGAATGAGAATAAATTTTTTATTCATACTTTTACAACACCTCCTGAATTGAGTAAAATCTTAACCGAAAAATTCGGCTAAGTAAATCCCTGTTCTGTCAAAGGAACTCTAATCATATTATAACATCTCCTTTTTTGTTTTCACTTATATCTATCTATAAAGCAAAAGAAAAGTTTCCCGAAGTTTGTAAAATTATGTAAAAAATTTTTTCCCAAGCCGCTTTGGCGTTTGGGGATCGCTTTTCAGTTAAATTAATTTATAAGTCGGGGGGATTTTATTGGACAAAAGAGCGCAAATATGATACAATTTAGCCATGAAGCTCGAACAGGTGAATTTGGTTAGGGGTACGACCTTGGCGTATGTGGGCGATTCGGTTTTTACGCTGTACGTTCGCTCCGCTCTTGCCGACCCGCACATCGGGCAAAGGGAACTCATCAACAAGAGCGCAAAGATGGTCAGCGCGGTTGTTCAAGCCGTAATTTACGACAAAATCTTCGATTTGCTCGATGAAAGCGAGCGTTCGGTGGGCAAAAAGTGCTTTAACGCTCACCTTAACAACAAGGCAAAGAGCGCGACTATGCTCGAATACAAGAAAGCGACGGCTCTCGAAGGCGTCTTGGGCGCACTGTACCTTTCGGGCGAAAAGGAGAGGCTTGAATTTTTGCTTGAAAAATGCTTTGAAATAGGAGAGGAGCTGTATGAGTAAGGCGGACGAGATATTTGTAAGCAATCTTACGGACATAATTCAAAACGGGTTTTGGGACACCGACTATTCCGTTCGTCCGCATTGGGAGGACGGCACGCCCGCTCACACCGTAAAGCGGTTTTGCATAGTCAATCGCTACGATTTAGCCGAGGAATTTCCCATAATCACGGTGCGAAAAACCAATTTGAGCAATGCCGTCGACGAGCTGCTTTGGATCTGGCAAAAAAAGAGCAACAACGTCCGCGATCTGCACAGTCATATTTGGGACGCTTGGGCGGACGGCAGCGGCAGCATAGGCAAGGCGTACGGATATCAACTCTCGCTTAAACACATCTATCCCGAGGGGGAGTTCGACCAGGTGGACAGGGTGCTTTACGACCTAAAACGCAATCCGCTTTCGAGGCGCATAATCACCAATCTGTACAATCATGCCGACTTGCACGAGATGAATCTTTACCCATGTGCCTATTCGGTGACGTTCAACGTTACGGGGGATAGGCTCAACGCCGTGCTCAATCAGCGTTCGCAGGATATGATCACCGCCAACAATTGGAACGTCGTGCAGTATGCCGTGCTTGTGCATATGTTCGCTTGTGTCAGCGGGCTGAAAGCGGGCGAACTTGTGCACGTCATTGCAGATGCGCACTTGTACGATCGTCACATTCCGCTTGCCGAAAAGCTGATAAAAGCCGAGCAGTATCCCGCTCCCGAATTTGTTTTCAACAAAAAAGACGACTTTTACTCTTTCGAAGTGAGCGACTTCGAACTCAAAAATTACAAATATACTCCGCTCGGAGAAAAAATAGAGGTGGCTATATGAAGCTTATAGTGGCTGTAAGCAGAAATTGGGGCATAGGCAGAGAAAACTCTTTGCTCTTTAACCTGAAAGAGGACATGAAGCATTTCAAAAAAATGACGACAGGCAAGGTGGTTATCATGGGCAAAAACACCTATCTTTCGCTTCCCGCCCGACCGCTTAAAGACAGAATAAACATCGTGCTTAGCCGTACCGCTCTTATGGAAGATTGCATTACGGTAAGCGGGCTGAGCGAGCTCTTCGACATTATAGGGCAGTTTAGAGGCGACGACGTGTTTGTAATAGGCGGGGCGAGCATTTATCACACGCTTTTACCGTATTGCGACACGGCTTTCGTTACCAAGGTGGATGCCGACGCCGTTGCCGACGCCTATATCGACAATCTCGACGAGATGAGCGAGTGGGAGTGCGTCGAAGTCACCGAGGGCGAAACGGACGGGCTTAAATTTTGCACTTACCGTAACCGCAACCCCAAGGAGTACGTAAATGAAGATTGAGGGAAGAAACGCCGTTTCCGAGGCGATAAAGGCGGGCTCGACCATAGACCGATTGCTCGTGGAAAAAGGGCTGAAAGACGCTTCGGCGCAAAGGCTTATCGACGAAGCCAAGAGCCGAGGAATAAAGATATTTTTCAGGGACAAAATCGCTCTCGATAGGGAGAGCGTCACCAAGCGACATCAAGGCTTTATCGCCGAGATCACTGACTATCGTTACAGCGAATTGGAGGACATTCTTTCGTACGCCGAGGAGAAGAACGAGCCGCCCTTTATCCTTATCGCCGACGGAGTGGAAGATCCCCACAACCTCGGCAGCATTTTGCGAGTGGCGGAGTGTGCGGGCGTGCACGGAGTGCTCATTCCCCGTCACCGAGCCGTGTCGGTCAACGAAACGGTCATCAAGGTAAGCGCGGGGGCTTCCGCTCACGTCAAGGTCGCCAAGGTGACCAACATCGCGGACACCATCGAGGAGTTGAAGCAGCGCGGGATATGGGTATATTGCGCCGATATGGACGGGCAGTCGATATACTCCGTCGACCTCACGGGACCTGTTGCCATCGTCGTAGGCGGCGAGGGCAAGGGGGTGGGAAAGCGCACCAAGTCGTGCTGCGACGGCGTTGTTTCGCTACCCATGTTCGGAAAAATCAACTCGCTCAATGCGTCGGTGGCGACGGCGGTCGTCGTCTATGAGCGAATCAGGCAAACACTGACAAAATAAAGGAGAATATTGTTATGAGAAGAAGAATAATAGCCGGCAATTGGAAGATGAATATGCTCAAATCCGAAGCCAAGCAGTTTATGGTCGAGCTTATCCCGCTCGTAAAGGACGCAAAGTGCGAGATCGTCTTATGCACCCCGTACACCGATATTCACAGGGTGTATAAACTCAGCCTCGGCACCAACATAGGCGTGGGCGCGCAAAACGTGTCTTGGGCGGACAAGGGCGCTTTTACGGGCGAGATCAGCGCCGATATGCTTAAAGAAGTGGGTGCGAGCTATTGTATAATCGGGCACAGCGAGCGACGCGCTTACTTCGGCGAAACCGACGAGAGCGTCAACAAGAGGCTGCTCCAAGCCCTTAAATGCGGGCTTAAACCGATCGTTTGCGTGGGCGAAACGCTCGATGAGCGCGAGGGCGGACTGACCGAAAAGACGCTTGCCCGTCAACTCACCGAGGGGCTTAAAGGTGCCGAGGGCGACATCATCATCGCTTACGAGCCCGTTTGGGCGATCGGCACGGGCAGGACGGCAACGCCCGAAACGGCTAACGAAACGATAGCGTTCATTCGCAAGATCGTAACTCCGCTCATCGGCGAAACGAGCATTTTGTACGGCGGAAGCATGAATGCGGCAAATGCGCAAAGTTTGCTCGACATGAGCGAGATAGACGGAGGGCTTATCGGCGGTGCAAGCTTAAAGAGCGCCGACTTCTCGATAATAGTTCATTGCAAGTAATATGAAAAAGACAGATGCTCTTATAATTTTGGACGGGTTCGGCTACTCGAAACAAACCGAGTACAACGCTATCGAAGCGGCGGGCATAAAAAACTTTAAGTCGCTTTGGAAAAAGTACCCCCACACATTCATAAAAGCCTCGGGACTTGCCGTCGGGCTTCCCGAGGGTCAGATGGGCAACAGCGAAGTGGGTCACCTCAACCTCGGAGCCGGCAGGGTGGTCTATCAGGACATCACCCGCATCGACAGGGCGATCGAGGACGGCAGCTTTTTCGAAAACGAGCAGTTCAACTTCGCCGTTGACAACGCGCTGCGCAACGACACGGCTTTGCACATTGCCGGGCTGCTCGGCACGGGCGGCGTGCACAGTTCGATAAATCACCTCTTTGCTTTGTTGGAACTTTGCAAAAAAAGAGGACTTAAAAAAGTGCTGCTGCATTGCATCACGGACGGACGCGATACTCCGCCCGACAGCGCCGAGGGCTTTTTGCGGGAACTGCTCGGCAAGTGCGACGAACTCAAAGTGGGCAAGATCGCCACCGTTTCGGGCAGATTTTACTATATGGACAGGGATAATCGCTGGGACCGAGTGGAAAAGGCGTATAGGACCGTGTTCCTCGGCGAGGGAAAAAGGTTCGCTTCCGCGCTCGATGCGATAAGTTCTTCGTACGGCGAGGGCGTAACCGACGAGTTCGTCGTGCCGTGCGTCATCGGCGACTACGAGGGCGTAAGCAAAGGTGACAGCTACATCTTTTACAATTTCCGAGCCGACCGAGCGAGGGAGATGTCGCACGTCGTTCTCGACGAAAAGTTCGACAAGTTCGATAGGGTAAGACCCGACCTGTTTTACGTCGGCATGACCGAGTACGACGCTTCGCTCGATATGCGCATAGCCTTTTCGCCCAAGGAGATAAAAAACACCCTCGGCGAGTATCTTGCCGCCAAGGGTCTTACTCAAACGAGGATAGCCGAAACCGAAAAGTATGCGCACGTCACCTTCTTTTTCAACGGAGGCGTCGAGGCGCCCAATCGCAACGAGGACAGGGTCTTGGTGCCCAGCCCCAAGGTAAAAACGTACGACCTTCAACCCGAGATGAGCGCGTTCGAAGTGACGGAAAAGGCGCTTGAAGTTGTGGGCAAGACCGACGTTATCATCATGAACTACGCCAATTGCGACATGGTAGGGCACACGGGCATAATGGATGCAGCCGTAAAAGCGGTCAAGGCGGTGGACGAGTGTTTTATCAAGGTCGTTGACGCCGTCGTAAAGTCGGGCGGCTCGGTGATAATCACAGCCGACCACGGCAACGCCGAGTGTATGTACGAGGACGGGCGACCGATGACCGCCCATACCACCAATCCCGTGCCGCTCATCGTGGTAAGCGACCGAGTAAGTCGCCTCCGTGACGGCGGGGCATTGTGCGACGTTGCGCCCACCTTGCTTGGGCTTATCGGCTTGGATACGCCCGAAGAAATGGACGGAAAGTCGCTTATAATCGAATAAGAGCGAGGATCTCGTTTACGACCGATTGGGCGAGCGACCATATAAAGCCGAGCCGCACCGAGGCAAAGCGTTTGTCCGAGGGCGGATATGCCGAAGTCACAGCCGTCACGCTTATATCGCCCACTTCGGGCAGAACTTTTCCGCTAGCCGCGCCGGGTTTCAGCGAACCGTGCATTACCGAGATAAGTCCGACGTCTTTGCCGACGCACGAGTCGACGGCGATGAGGGTGGACGAGTGGTTGGAGCGGATAAATTCGTAGTACTCTTTAAGGTTCGAGGCGGTAATGGGTCGTTTTAAGGTGCCGTAAACGTAGGCGGAAACATTGCTTTCCACAAGCAGTTCGCCCACTATCGGTCCCAGGCAGTCGCCGCCGACGAGATCGGTGCCTATACACATGATGACGGGAAGTTCCATAGACACAATTATTGACAAGAAAAATAAGCTTGATACTATTCAGGGAGGCTAAATTGCTGCTTGACATAATCTTTTTTGCGATATTGGCAATAATGACGGCGCTGGGATTTTGCTTTGGGCTGTTTAAGACCATAGTTTCCTTTTTCGGCTGGTTTGTCAGTATCCTTATCGCTTATCTGCTCGCAAAGGCGGTGGCAAACGCTTTGCTCACTCCGAGCATGGCGGAAAAAATAGTAAACGGCAAGCTGTTCGACGCCGTGTACGGACTTATCCCCGACGGACTAAAAGAGATCAAGATGTCCCAAATCGCCGAAATGCTCCGTCAAGGTCAGTCAGACAAGCAGATCTTCGACTACGTAAGGGGTCAGGCGGGCGGACTTATAGGGATTGCGTTCACCCTTTTGCAGGGCTCGCTCACCAAGGAGATCTATCTTAATTCGGGCATCGACAATGCGGGTCAGACGCTCGCCTTGAAAATGACCTACCAAATTTACGTCGTGCTTGTCGGCATCGCCATTTTTGTCGTGCTCCGCATAGTCGTAATGGGCGTGTCCATCATCTTCAACAAGACGCTGAGGGGCAGAGATATCCATCTGTGGGAGCGGTTGGGCGGCTTGGCGCTCGGATTTGTGCGAGGACTGTTTTGCGCCTTTATCCTTACCATGGTGTTCGGCTTTGTCGCGGGCTTTTCGGGCAAGCTTAAAGAGCAAACCGAAGCGTCGGCGGTGGCTGTGCCCGCCTCTGATTGGATAAACGAAAACATCAGCAAGGCTTTGAACAAAAACGATGAGAGCGAAAAATATCAAAATTTGATAGAAGCGCTCGAAAAAAGAATCGAAAAAGAACAATCCCAAATATTAAATGCACCTTTGTAAAATAAGTGCATTTTTTTGATATGGGGTGGATTTTTCGTCGGAAATTTTTTTGTGGGCGGATTTTTCCGCCGTGCGGTAAATTTTTTAGGCAGGTTTTTCGAGCGGTGTTTATTTTGTCGAGCGGAATTTTTCGTCGGTTGATTTTTTTGTCGAACGGATCTTACTCAAAGTAGGTTTTTTCGTTTGGGCTTATGCGGAAAAGAAAAGCGCAACAAGCGTCGCAATATGTACGGATTTTCATTTTAGCTACGGTTGACAAGCGGAAAAAAAAGGTGTATAATATAAATTATGGAATTAATGACCCCACAAACCCTATGGAAGGATTTCGAAGCGCAGTCCTTTGACGAAAGCTTGCTTAGATACGTAGACGACGACGGGCGCAAAATAAAGGAGTTCTATTTCAGCGGGCTGCGAACGTCCGACGGAGTGATAAGGATCTTCGCTCGTTATTTGCATAACGGCGACGACCTGCCCACCATTGTGTATTTCGGCGAGGAAAAGGACAAGTCGCTCTTTATCCCCAAGGTCAGCCGCCACAACTTTTTGGCGGTCGACTATACGGGCGTAAAGAAAGGCAAGGACAGGGGCACCATTTATCCGTATTCGCTTATCGATGCCGAAAGCGACCTCGAAGCCGGGGAAACGAGCCCCAGGGAGTCGAGGTGGTATGCCTGGGCGTCGGTCGCCATGTTCGCCGTCTTGTACGCAAAGACGTGCGGAAACGGCAAAGTTGCGGTCATCGGCATCGGGCAGGGCGGCAGTCTTGTATGGAAGCTGTCGGCTTGCGTTGGGGCGGACGTGGGCGTCACGCTCTTTTCGACGGGCTACGAGCCCAATCGCGACGACATATATTACAGGGCGTGCCTCGACAACAGGGCGTATGCGTCGCTGCTGCGCTTCCCCGTTTTGGAGATAGTGTCGAGCAACGAAACAGACGGCTCGCTCGACTTTATGAGCGAGATCTACTCGTCCATCAAGCGCAAGGACTGTCGGCTGTGCATAAACGAGCGGTCTTGTCACACCCTCGGCGAGGACGGCAGGCGCAACGTGGAACTTTGGCTCAATAAGTACCTTTGGGACGAGGGCGACGTGCCGCCCACTCCGCTTATAAGACCGTACGAGAGTGACGGCAAATTGTACTATGAGGTCAAATATTCGGGCAATCCCGACAAGATAGATTTTTACGTAAGCATGGGCTCGACGCACGGCGCCACGAGGAATTGGTCGAAAGTGGGGCTTATGAGGCTCGAGGATACCTACCTCGCCTTGGTCGACGTTTTCGATGTGAACGCGCCCGTAAGCGGCTTTGTCACCGTCAAGGAGCGCGGGTTCAAGATCTCGTCGGCGGTCGCCATGAGGATCCCGGCTCAACTGAAAATCACCGGTTCGGACGCAAAGCCGAGTAGGCTCATTTACGACGGCGACATGGGCGTCGACGATTGGGCTATGGAGGACAACGTTCAGCCTGTGATGAAAAGCGGTCCGTACGACATTGCGGGCGTGGTGGCGCAAAAGAAGCTTTTTACCTACAAACTTGCCGATTCGAGGTTTTTGGGCCCCGAAGAGGGACTGTTGCAAATTATGTTTTGCACCATGGTAAAGCAGCGGATAAAGTTTACCGTCATAGACTTCGATCAAAAGGCGTACAGCCTGTACATCGATGCGGACTTTCGCCAAGGTTGGATAACAAAAAGCCTCGGCAGAGAGGATTTCAAGTCGGAAGATGTCGATTTCAAGGGTTCCTTGCCCTCATGGAGGAATGCGGTGATCTTCGAGATAACCCCGTCAAGCGGAGTTGTGCTCATATCGTCGCTGCTTTGGGTGTAGATGGAAAATTTGATTTTGGGCAATGAAAAAAAGCCGAAAGGTTTGATAATGCGTATCGGCGACTTTGTGCTGACGCTTGTCACGGCTCTGCTCCTTTTGGTACTGTGCATAACGTTGTTTTTCAATATCTGCAAGGTTGAGGGCACCAGCATGACCTACACGATAAAGGATCAAAGCTATGTGCTCAGCGTCGCTCCCGAGAATTTGCACCGAGGCGAGATCGTCATCGCCTCCGTTAAGGACGGAAGCTCCCGTAAGAACATAATAAAGCGCGTAGTGGCGCAGCCAAACGACAAACTGCTCTTTGCGGTCGACATCACGAGCAGCGGCGAAAAGGACGGACGTATCGTTTATCCCGTCAAGCTGTACTTGTGCGGCGAGGACGGCGACTTCCATAGGCAGGACGAGAGTTACATTCGAAACGGCGAAATGACCACTCGGTGTTTCGGCAACGAAAGGTTCGGCTCCGATATGTTCAATAAAGGCATATTTTCGCTCTTTCAAACCGAGGGATTTTCGGACGTCATATCCGCAAATGAGGTCGAAGAAAGGTGCGTTATTACGCTAAGCGAGGACGAATACTTTTTGATGGGCGATAACAGGGAAAATTCGACCGATTCGAGGTATTACGGCAAGATAAACAAGGACAAAATCGACGGCGTGATGTTTTCCGAGATAGACGGCGGACTGCTGTACTACATCATAGACACGCTGTACTATGTATCCAATTGGAATATATTTTAAGGAGAAAATTTTATGGTAATCATTTCAAGCGATTCTACGGCGGACCTTGAACAGCTCTTTAAGGAGCGAAACATCGAAGTTATGCCGCTTGCTATCAACCTCGACGGGCGAGAGTGTCTCGACGGGGTGGATATCGACCCTCAAATGATTTTCGATTGTTACGAGAAAAAGCACGTTTTGCCCAAGACGGCGGCGCGCAGCATCGACGACTACGAGGACTTTTTCAAAGAGCTTGTCGGCGACGGAAATCAAGTGATACACTTTACGATTTCAAGCGAGATGTCCGTGTCGTACGGCAACGCCAAGGCTGCGGCTTCGAAATTCGGCGACAATGTGTATGTCATCGATTCGAGGACGCTTTCGACCGGTATCGGGCTGCTCGTATTAAAGGCGTGCGATTTCAGGGACGAGGGGCTTGACGCCCGCACCGTCTACGAAAAGGTCGAGGAACTTGTCCCATACGTTCAGGCGTCTTTTGTGGTGGACACCATGGAATATCTCCATAAGGGCGGGAGGTGCAGCGGCGTAGCCAAGTTCTTCGCCTCGGCGTTTTCGATAAAGCCCATGATAATGTTAAAAGACGGAAAGATGGTCGTGGGGCAAAAGTACGTAGGCAAACTGAATAAGTGTATCGAAAAGTACGTTGCCGCCATTTTGAAAGAGTTCGATACTCCCGACCTCACCCGAATATTCATCACTCACACCTACTGCGACAAGGAAATTGTCGACATGGTGCGCGCACAAATCAAAGAAATTCGTCCCGACTTTAAGGAAATCATCGAAACGCACGCGGGTTGCACCGTGACCTCGCATTGCGGCAAGGGGACGCTGGGTATTTTGTATATCAACAAAGAGTAAGTATGCCGAGAGCGGAAAAGAAGCGTAATTACAAAAAACGAACGATAAAATTGCTCGTCGTTTTGGGAGCGCTTGTTTTCCTTTTGGCTCTTATGCTCATTTTGCGAACATCTTCCGCCGTGTCCGAATGGATGGCGGTCAATATTTCGAGAGGGTGGATCTCGGTTTTCGGCAGGATAACGGGGATTTTCCCTTTTTCTTTTTACGAACTGCTACTGTACGTATTGATACCGAGCGGCATAAGCATAGTGATAGCCGCTATCGTGATGTTTTGCAGGCGCGAGGCTTTAAGGGCGGTGAGCTACTTGCTTATTTTCGCCGTGATTGGCGTGAGTATAGGTAATATCTACACCGTTTCGGCGGGCTTTACGTATTACAGGGGCGAGCCGGACCTGCCCAAACTCGAAGCGCAAACGTTCGGCGAGCAGGATAAAGAGCAACTTATCGCCCTCGCCGAGTTTATGGTGGACGACTTTAATGCTCTTGCCGAGGAGATGGAGCGGGACGAGGACGGCAGGACCGTTTCGCCGTACTCGTTTACTTCCCTTGCCAAGAAGTTGCAAGGCGAGTACAAGCGGATAGACAGCGACTATTATTCGGACTATACTCCGCTCGCCAAGCCGATCGTGAGCAAGCGAATTATGAGCAATATGCACCTCAGCGGCGTGTTTTTCGCCCCGTTCGGCGAGGCGAACGTCAATCCGCTCACGCCCGCTTGCGATATGCCCGTCACCATGGCGCACGAACTCGCCCACGCCAAGGGAGCGATGAGGGAGAGCGACGCCAACCTTACCGCATACTACATCACCGTGACGAGCGACGATCCGTATCTTCGCTACACGGGCTATATAAGCGTGTACAGCGTCATACTGAGAATGGTGGGGATCTTCGACAGGGAGGCGTATATGGGGCTGATAGACAAGATCGACGGGCGGATCTTCACCGATATGAGGCTGAGTACGGAATTTTGGGAAAGTTACACGCTGTTCGACGACATTACCGAAAAGCTTAACGACTTCTACCTTAAACTCTCGGGTCAAGGCGGAACGAACTCGTACTTCGAGCCGACCAATCCGCCCGAGGTAACGCCGCGCCCGAGCCCGGACGGCGACGGCACCCAAACGGAGATAACTTACGCGCCCAACACGCTCGAAAGGACGCTTTTGGCGGCTTTGACCGAGAGAGCGAAGCTTAGCGGCGATGAAAAAAAGGTGAATTAATAAAATAACGATAAAATTAACGTATTAGGCGGCTGAATTTGCTTGATATGTCATTTATGATTGTGGTATACTATATGAGAATTTTCGGAGGAATGAATTGAGAAGCGATAGAAAGGGTCTATGGATAATGCTCGCCATCGTTGCGGTCGCTCTTATTGCGATCGTGGTTTACATGGTGGCTTTTAGGGGTAGTCGAAGCACGACAAAGGACTACACCTATTTGAAAAGCGCCATCGAGAGAGGCGTCGTTACCGAAATAAACGTCAGCAACGTTACCGCTACCTTTAAGGAGGGGGATAAGTCCTACACGACCAATATCCCCGAGCGTACCTATGTCGACGACCTTATCGAGGACCTCAAAGCCAAGTACGAGCAGACAGATCCCGTACTTTATCAACAAATTGCGAATATAAAGGTCACATACAACAATCCGTACACCGTAAATGTATGGAATTACATCATGCCCATACTCAGCATCGTGGCGATGATCGTGCTCGGCTTTATAGTTTTTCGCTCGATAAACAACAGCAATCGGCAGGTAGCCGATTTCAGCAAGAGCGGCGCCGAGGAGCAAAAGGTCAAGGTCCGTTTCAACGACGTTGCGGGTGCCGAGGAGGAAAAAGAGGAGCTCAAAGAGATCGTCGAGTTCCTCAAAGAGCCCAAAAAGTTCACCGACGTGGGTGCAAGGATCCCGAGGGGCGTTTTGCTCGTCGGACCTCCGGGCACAGGTAAAACGCTCTTTGCCAAAGCCGTTGCGGGCGAGGCGAACGTGCCGTTCTTCTCCATTTCCGGTTCCGACTTTGTGGAGATGTACGTCGGCGTGGGCGCAAGCAGGGTGCGCGACCTTTTCGCCACGGCAAAGCGTGCCAAGCCGTGCATTATCTTTATCGACGAGATCGACGCCGTCGGTCGTCAAAGAGGCGCGGGGCTCGGCGGCGGTCACGACGAGAGGGAGCAGACGCTCAACCAATTGCTCGTACAAATGGACGGCTTCGAAACAAGCGAGGAGATCATCGTAATGGCGGCGACCAACCGTGCCGATATCCTCGACCCGGCGTTGCTCCGTCCCGGCAGATTCGACAGGCAGATAGCCGTGCATATGCCCGACGTAAGGGGCAGAGAGGAGATATTCAAGGTACACGCGCGTAACAAGCCGCTTGCCGAGGATATCGACTTTAAGGTGCTCGCACGCGCTACGAGCGGCTTTTCGGGCGCAGACATAGCTAATTTGCTCAATGAGTCCGCCATTTTGTGCGCCAGGGCAAACAGGAACAAGATAACCATGGAGGACGTGTACGAGGGCATCGACAAGGTGATAATGGGTCCGCAGAAAAAGTCCCGCCTCGTCACCGAAACCGACAAGCGCATAACCGCATATCACGAGTCGGGTCACGCTCTTGTTGCAATGTGCACGCCCGCTTGCGATCCCGTGCACGAGATAACGATCATTCCGAGGGGGCAGGCAGGCGGCTATACTATGCTCCGTCCCGACAACGACAATGCGTATGTTCCCATCGGCAAGCTTAAAGCCGACCTCGCCATGACTATGGGCGGCAGGGCAGCCGAGGAACTTATCATAAAGGACTTCACCACGGGTGCGAGCGCGGATATTCGCCAAGCGTCGTCCACGGCTCGCAAGATGGTCACCGAGTGGGGCATGAGCAACCTCGGACCCATATATTACGGTACCGATCACGAGGTGTTCCTCGGCAGGGATTACGGCGCAAGTCACGCCTATTCCGAGGACATGGCGGCAAAGATCGACGCCGAGGTAAACAGGCTGGTCGAGGAGGCACATTCGACGGCTTACAAGATCATTTCGGACAACCTCGACAAGCTTGACGTGATGGTAAGGGTGCTCATCGAGTGCGAAACCATTTACGCCGAAGAGGTGGAAATGATCATGAAGGGCGCTTCGGTCGCCGAGGTCAAGGACGCGCTCGACAGGCGATATTCTTCCGGTAAGGGCGCCTCTTCCGCCTCGAACTCGAATATAACAAGCGATATCGGCGTAAATGCCGAAAAAAATAACGACAATAACGGCTCGGGAGAGTCGGCAGGAGAAAAACATGAATAAGGTAAAGAAGTTTATTTTCATTCCCATTGCCATAATCATCGCTTTGGCGATAGTGATCATCGTGCTGTCCGTGGTCAAGGTCAATCCTTTGATGGACAACTTCGGCGATTATTCACAAGTTTCGCTTTACGTTTCGTCGGATGCAAACAATGCTCCCGACATTATCGAGGACAACGTCAACGTCACTCAATCCGCCATTAATGAGGGATTGAACGAGGCGGGATTCAGCTATATGCAGGCGATCCTCGAAGGGAACTTCTCATACGGACTTAAACTCAAATACAACGACGACGGGTCCGAAGCGATGGTCACGGCAAGCGAGATCGCAGGCTACGGCGCTTTGGAAAACGAGTATGTGATAAGGCTTTCTTTCGACAAGGTCAAGACTTTGAAAGTGAGCGGCAAGGAGATCAGGTACGACGCCGTGCTTATCCGCCTTTTCGAGAGCAACGGTGAGATCGCCGAGGTGGAGTGCGTTCCGTTTATGACCGCCAATATCGGCAACGAGAACCCCGATGATACGGTCGGCGACGACGGAATTACCGGCTCGGAGTACTATCAAACCAACGTCTTGCTTATCAAGATGAACACTTCGAGGGAAATGCTCAATATAAAAGAACTCAAAGAAAAGTATCAATTTTAATATATAATACCTTTCTTAGTTAAAAAACCATTCTTTACAAAGAGCGGGTTTTTCCGCTCTTTTACTCTTATGATAGGTGTTATTATAGGCTCGGCGGCAATATGCGTTTCGATCATTGTGAGCGTACTGTTTCTTCCCGAGGTCAAGATAAAAAAGCTGAAATTCGCTCCCTATTGGGTGATTGCCTTGGTGGGAGCAATTTTGCTTGTTGCGTTTAAGGCGATCGATATACATACGCTCGGGCAAAGATTGAGCGAAAACACGCCCGTAAATCCGCTTAAAATTCTGTGCATATTTTTCGGAATGACCGTTATGTCGGTGTTTTTGGACGAGGCGGGCTTTTTTTCGCACCTTGCTTCGTTGGCATTGATAAAGGCGGGCAAGAGCCAAAAAAAGCTCTTTGCACTGTTTTACTTTACGGTGGCGATGCTCACCGTCTTTACTTCCAACGACATAATAATCCTCACATTTACGCCCTTTATCATCTGCTTTTGTCGCAGCGGCGGGATCGATCCCAAGCCCTATCTTGTGGCGCAGTTTGCGGCGGCGAACACTTTCAGTATGATGCTCATTATCGGCAATCCCACCAATATTTACCTTGCGGCGGGGATAGGCTTTTTCGAGTATGCCTTAAAAATGTTCTTGCCCGCGCTTTTTACGGGGCTTATATGCTTTTTCGTCGTTATGTGTCTGTTCCGCAAGAGCCTGAACGCTCCGATAGGCGAGGCGGGCGAGGTAATTCCGCTCAAAGACAAGCCACTTGCCTATGTCGCGCTCGTTACGCTTGTCGTAAGCACCGTTCTGCTTGCCGTGTCGGGCTATTTGCATTTCGAGATGTGGTACATAGCTTTGGGTGGAGCGAGCATACTTACTTTATTTGTTCTTATCTACGGTTTTACGGTGGGCAAAAAGTCGCTTGTGCTCAAAGGGCTGAGGCGCGTACCTTGGCAGCTCGCGCCCTTTCTCCTTTCGATGTTTACCATGGTGCTCTCGCTTGAAAGTGCGGGCGTAACGGCGGCGATAGGCGACTTCTTGCACGTGGGCAAAGCCGATGTCATTACTTTCTTGCTCGCCTCGGTCGTAGGCGCCAATGTCCTCAACAATATACCCATGAGTGTGCTTTTCGGCGCGGTCAACATGGGTGAGGCGGGGCTTTATGCCGTGATAATCGGCAGCAATATCGGAGCGTTGCTCACTCCCATCGGTGCGCTCGCGGGCATTATGTGGACCAAAATGCTCAAAAGAGAAGGAGTGGAATTCGGCTTTAAGCAGTTTGTCAAGTATGGCGCAATTGTCGTCTTATGCGCTGTTCCCGCCGCCGCTCTGGGCTTGTATTTGAGTTTCGCTTTTTGAAAAAAGCAGAGCAAAAACTTTTAAGGGCGAGTGGGGCATAATGTTTCTTTATTTGCTCCGTTTCGCTTGGGCGTTTCTGCTTTTTGATATCCGCTTTTTGAAAAAAGTGGAGCAAAAACTTTTAAGGGCGAGTGGGGCATAATGTTTCTTTATTTGCTCCGTTTCGCTTGTGCGTTTCTGCTTTTTGATATCCGCTTTTTGAAAAAAGCGGAGCAAAAACTTTTAAGGGCGAGTGGGGCATAATGTTTCTTTATTTGCTCCGCTTCGCTTGGGCGTGTTGAAAAACAGCTAACACGCTAACACTAACAAGTGAAACGGAGTATGGGGAGAAATGTAACGTCTGCCCACCCATAGAAGTTTTTATTCCGCTTTTTACAAAAAGCGGACGCCCATAGAAGTTTTTATTCCGCTTTTTACAAAAAGCGGACACCCATAGAAGTTTTTGTCCGCTTTTTTCAAAAAGCGGACAAAAAAGCGGGTGCATAATTTGACAAAATCTTTCATACACATTTAGTACGAACATAAACGAGGTGTGATAATGAAAGAGTACATAGAGTTAAGATGCATAATGCTTGCCGACTATATATGCCGATACAAGGCGACAGTTCGAGATGCCTCTCATACCTTTGGAGTGAGCAAAAGCACCGTGCACAAGGACGTGACATTGCGACTGCAAAGTATCGATTACATAAAGTATCTTGACGTAAAAGAGGTCCTCGGTCAAAATCTGAAAGAGAGGCACATCAGGGGCGGAAACGCCACCAAGAACAAATATAAGGGAGTAAAGCGAGTACATTGAACGGAAAAAATCAATTGAAATCCGCTTTTTCGATAAATTCGACAAACTGTTTGGTATATAGATTGTAATAATAGCCGTGTCGCTTGATTAGGTCGTCGTGAGTTCCGCTTTCGACGATTTTTCCGTTATCGACGACGAGGATAATGTCGGCGTTGCGAACAGTCGAAAGGCGGTGAGCAATGACAAAGCTCGTCTTGCCGCTCATAATGCGTTCGATCGCGTCCTGTATAAGCTTTTCGGTTAGGGTGTCTACGGACGAGGTCGCCTCGTCGAGAATGAACACGGCAGGGTCGACGAGCAGTGCCCGCGCAAACGAAACGAGCTGTTTTTCGCCCGCCGAAAGCGAAGCTCCGCCCTCGCCGACTTCGAGGCTCAGTCCCTCTTTTGAGGCGAAGCGAAAGGCTCCCGCCGTATTGAGCGCGGCGATGAGTTCGTCGTCGCTTGCATCCGGTTTGCCGTAAAGCAGATTGTCCTTTACGGTGCCCGAAAACAGGTGGGGGTCTTGCAAAATGTAGCCGATCTTGCTGTGCAGCCACTGCACGCTGCGCTCCCTCGCATCCCGCCCGTCGATGAGGATGCGCCCGCTTGTCGGCTCGTAGAAGCGGCAAATGAGGTTGACGAGCGTGGACTTGCCCGCTCCCGTTTCGCCCACAATGGCGACGAGCGAGCCTTTTTGTACTTTGAGATTGAAGTGGGAGAGGACATATTCGTCGCCGTCGGGATACTTAAAGGTCACGTCGTCGAACTCGATGTCGCCATTAAGCGGCTCCCAATTTTCCCGCTTTTCGTTAAAGCAGTCGCCGTATTTTTCGATGACCTCGGGCGTGTCGACGACCTCGCCTTTATAGGAGAGCAAGTTGTCGATTCGCTCGACATTGACTTTGACATTGATGAGGTCGGTGAAGAACTCCATGAGCCACTGCACCGCGTCGGTCAGTCCTTGCGCATAGCTGACAAACATCGAAAGCGCGCCGATCGCAAGCACACCGTCGCTCGTGATTTGCCCGCCGTAATACAGGACTGCGGCGAGGACTGCCGAGCCGGCAAAGGTGAATATCGAGAGGAACAACGCACGCGTTCCGCCGAGACGGACGGACTGACGGCGCATTGTGGCGGTCCGTGCAAAAAATCGCTTGCTCAGTTTGTCCTCCGTAGCGAGCGTTTTGGAAGTTTCCACGCCCGTTATCGCCTCGCTGAGCGAGCCGGTTATCTCCGAGTTGGTTTCCCGCACTTTGCGCCTCAGCCGAGTGAGCAGGCGGTTGAAGTACAGCGCGGCGACGGCTATCACGGGCACGATGACGAGCACGCACAATGCGAGCAGAGGGCTCGTGACGAGCATGACTATCGTTGCGCCTATGATGTACAGCCCGTTGTACGCGCCTTGATAGACGCCCCAGGAAACGGTGCTCGAAATATTGTCGGTGTCGCTCATAAGGCGGGAGTGCAAATATCCCACGCTGTGGGTGTTGTAAAAGGATACGGGCAGCGTTTGAAGATGGTTGAAAGAGGCTTTTCTCAAATCGCGTAGCACGAACATCTCGATCTTGCAGCAGCCGAACGAGCCTATGTAGTCGATTCCCGCCTGAGCGGTTATGAGCAGGGCGTACAGCACGATAAAGACCGCAAAGCCGTCCGTCGTCTTGCCGCCGATAAAGGTGTCTATCGCATAGCGTTGGAATAGGGGGATCGCCGTTTGAGCCGCACTTACGAAGAGTTCCGCAAGCAGCAGGGCGACAAACAGCATCTTGTGCGGTTTGAGGAAAGGGATGAGCGCTTTCAGCTTGCTTTTGCTTTTCATTTTGCACCTCCGCCCGTTTGCCTGTCGTAGATTTTTTTATATACGCCCCCCTTGTTTAGGAGTTCGGCGCTGCTGCCCTCCTCTATGATTTTGCCGTCATCGAGCACGATTATGTTGTCGGCGTTCATCACGGTGGCTATGCGGTGCGAGATGATTATGACGGTCGTGTTTTTGTAAGCTTCGGATAGGTTGGTGCGCAGTTTTAGGTCGGTTTCGCTGTCGAGAGCCGAAAAGCTGTCGTCGAATATAAGGATGGGCGCGTTTTTCATAAGCGTCCGCGCTATGCACAGCCGCTGACGCTGTCCGCCCGAAAGCGTGACGCCCTTTTCGCCGATGACCGTGTCGTAGCCCGCCGAAAAGCCGCGTATGACATCGTCGAAGCAGGCGATCTCGGCACAGCGGCGGATCTGCGCGTCGCTTCCGCCCACCGCCGCGAGGTTATCTCCGATCGTGCCCGAGTAGACGTAGCCGTTTTGCAAAACGAGCCCGACGCTTCGGCGCAGATCGCGTAAAGTCGCCGACGTGATGTCCACGCCGCCAATCGATATCGAGCCGCCGCTCGGGCGTATCAGACCCGCAAGCAGGTGGGCGATCGTAGATTTTCCGCTGCCCGTCGCTCCTATTATGCCGAGCGTCGAGCCCTCCTTGACCGTAAAGGACAGGTGGCTGAGGGTGGGTTTGTCGTAAGAGAAGCTTACGTCGTCAAAGACGATGTCGCCTTTGAGCGGCCGGTTAAGCCGTCCGTAGTCCTCGGGCTCGGCGTTGATTATCTCGCCGATACGTTCGAGCGACACGCCCGCTTTGGACATATTGGACACGATCCTGCCGAGTTCGCGCACGGGCCCGATGAGCATGGCGTTATACGAAATAAAGACTATGAGTTCGCCCTCGGTCACCGAGCCTCTTAGGGCAAAAACCGTTCCGAAAGCGATTATCAGCAGCAGTTGGAGCGAGGCGAGAAGGTCGCTCGACGACCAATACACGGCGAGGCGGCGGAGCAGATTTACCCACAGCCCCGTGTAGTATTCGTTTTGGGCGTTGAACCTGTCCCGCTCGTAGCTTTCCCGCCCGAAAGCCCGAACAACTCTTGCCGCCGAGAGGTTCTCTTGTGCGCGTGCGGAAAGGACGCCCTCTTCCTCGTCGCACTTGCGGAAGTGCTTTTTGGCTTTGAGCTGGAAGATGAGCGAGTAAACAAACATGGCGGGGATCGTGGTTGCGGCAATGAGGGCGAGGGTGACATCCATCATAAACATAAACACGAGCGAGATGCTCACAAGCACGAGTATGCGTATAAGCGACATCATCTGCGCGGAGATGAAATTCAATATGGTCTGCATATCCGAGGTGCAACGCTGCAAGATGTCGCCCGTCATGTGCTTATAGTGCCAACTCATGGGCAGGACGAGCAGGTGACAAAACAGCTTGTTGCGCATACGCTGCATAAGCTTTTCGTCCGCTTTGGAATTGACGTAGAGGTTGAAGAACTTGCTTATTCCGGCTGTCAACGCAAGGGCGAGCAAAGCGATAAGAACGATGTAATAGTGGCTCTTTACAAACTCCACGCCGCCCAAAAGCGAGGCGATGAGGACATTTTCGCCCATAAGAGGGTCGTTTTGCAAGACGCAATCGACGGTAAAGCCGATTATCCTCGGGATGAGCACGGTGGTAAACACCAATATGAGGTTAAAAAATACGCTGAGGGCAAACAAATAAAAGCTGCCCTTTATAAAATAGGCAACAAGTCGCAATTTACTTTGTTTTTTTGTCCTCATATAGCCTCGTATTAACCCAAAAAAGGGGGTAACACCCCCCCTTTATAAGCGATAAATTTTACTCTTCTTTTACGGCGTTTTCCTTGCGCTCTTTGTACAACATAAGAGCCCGAGCAAGCTGGTCGGGACACGATGTCGTGCCCTTGCACGGAATGCCTTTTAGTTTTTCGATGACAAGGTCGATGGGCTGACCGACCGCAAGCTTGGCTATGCCCTGTTGATTGCCCGAGCATCCGTGAATAAACAAGCAATACGTCAAAATATTGTCCTCGTTTACCGAATACATTATTTGCTTGCAGCAGGTGCCGTAAGCGCGATATATTTCGATTTTATCCATTCTGTTCTCCTTTTCAGTCCACAAGCTGCTCGTAGATAGCAGTGTAAATTTCGGCGGCTTTGCTTTCCCATTTTTTGGCGACGCTTTTGGCGATCTCCTTGTTGGCTACGTTTATTTTTATGTCGAGCGTCGTCTTTATGGAGTCGGCGATCTTTAAGGTGCAGGTATAGCTTTTGTCGGGGTTGAGCCTATAAGAGGTGGAGTATTCCTGCTCTCGCCTGTAAATAGCCCGATTTTCCTTGACGAATTGAGTGATCTCCGCCCGAATGGACGAGGGCACACGGGAATAAAAGTGCGACAAACACGCCCGACCGTCCGAAGTTATGCTGTAATATGCCATACCGTCCGTCACCTTTTTGAAGATGAAGCCGGTATCGAGAAGCAAGTTAAGCGTTTGGACGCAATCCATGTATTCGAGCCAGGGGTTTTGATAGTAGCAAGCTTTCAAAATGGTACCTTCGGTAAGAGGAACATCCATTTTATCCATAAAAAACAGTATGGTTAATTTATATACGATGCTGTTATCTCGAAAGTCCATATTGTTCCCAATAAAAAACGCCGTTATTTATCATAATTATAGCATAAAAAACGAATTTGTCAATAGAAAAATCAAATTTTTATGCAAAAAATATTTTTGCATTTATTAAAGCTTGCATAAATATCGAGAATATGATAATATATAGTAAGGAGGCGATATGGGAAAAGCATTGAGAGCAAAAATCAAAGAAGCGATCTTTTCGGTTCTTCCCGTCGCCTTTATCGTGCTTGTCATTTCATTTACTCCGCTTATAAACGTCGGCACCTCGGAAGTGGTTATTTTTTTATTCAGCACTCTCGCACTCATCTTGGGCATAGGGCTGTTTAATCTCGGCGCCGACCTTGCCATGACCCCCATGGGCGAGCACGTAGGCGCGGGACTGACCAAGTCCAAGCGGCTGAGTTTGCTTTTGCCCGTGTGCTTTATCATGGGCGTGCTCATCACCGTCGCCGAGCCCGACCTTTCGGTTCTTGCGGGTCAGGTGGGCAGTGTGATACGAGGGGGCGGTACCGCGCTCGTTCTCACTGTCGGGGTGGGTACGGGTCTGTTTTTGCTTATCTCCATACTTAAAATCGTGTTCAAAAAGGATCTTTCGTCGCTTATAATGTTCTTTTACCTCATGCTGTTTTCGTTTTGCGCTCTGCTTATAGGCGAGGGGAAAGGGGCGTTTATGCCGCTCGGCTTCGATTCGGGCGGAGTGACCACCGGTCCCATCACCGTGCCCTTTATCATGGCGCTCGGCGTGGGCGTGGCGGCGTCCATCGGCGGGCGAAAATCCAAGGAGAACAGCTTTGGGCTTATCGCGCTTTGCTCGGTGGGACCCGTGCTCGCCGTTATGATCCTTGCGCTCACGGCAAACGGAGCGCCGACGTACACTCTGCCCATAGAGTCGTTCACTTTCGGCTCGAACATAGGCAAGGCGATATTGGGGTCGTGCGTTTCGGTGGGAGTTTCCCTCGGCATGATAGTCATATTCTTTATCATTTTGCAATTTACCGTGCTTAAACTGCCCAAAAGCAGGCTGATACAAATTGCGATAGGCATAGGCTACACCTTTGTCGGGCTCGTCTTGTTCTTGTCGGCGGTCGAAATCGGTTTTATGCCCATGGGTTACAAAATAGGAAGCGAACTCGCCTCCTCCGACAAAACCGTGCTTATAATCTTCGGCTTTGTTTTGGGTCTGGTCGTCGTCCTCGCCGAGCCCGCCGTCCACGTCCTCAACAAGCAAGTCGAGGAAATTACGGGCGGAACGGTGAAAAAGCGTTCGATGATTATCGCCCTCTCGATAGGCGTGGGCGTGTCGATCTGCCTTGCTATGATAAGGATCATATATAAGTTCTCGATACTGTACTACCTTATCCCCGGCTATCTTATTTCGCTCGCGCTCTCGTTGTTCGTGCCCAAGATCTACACGGCGATCGCATTTGACTCCGGCGGAGTTGCAAGCGGACCGCTCACCTCGTCGTTTATTCTTCCGCTTGCCATCGGAGCGTGTGTCGCGCTCGGAGGCGAAAGCGAAGTTATGGACTTTGCGTTCGGCGTGGTTGCGCTCGTGGCGATGACCCCGCTTATCACCATACAGGCGCTCGGCTTTAAGGCGATCGTAAGCGCAAAGGTTAGGGAAAATTTGTCTATGCGCCGTATTTTAAGCGCAGACGACGAGCAGATCATCGATTTTACATAAGGAGGCTCGGTGTGGACGACAAGAAACACGTTAAAAGTCGCGGCGACGCCAAAAGTCGAAACGACAACGCCAAAAAGAAGAAGCCCTTCGCCAAAAAGCCCAAGTTGCTTTTTACCATTGTCAATAGGACAAAGGGCGAGTTTTACGCCGACCTCATCCAGTCTTTCGAGGTGAATATGCAGCTGCTTTGCCTCGGTCAGGGCACGGCGAAAGCGGAGATGATGCATTACCTCGGGCTCGTCGACTCGGACAAGACCGTGATAATAAGCGTGGTGCGCGAGGATATGGTCGAGGGTATCCTTTCGGCTTTGAGCGAAAAGTTCTCGACCATAAAAAACGGCGGCGGCATCGCATTTACCGTGCCGATCGCAAGTGTGATAGGAGTGGCAATCTACGGCTTTTTGAGCAATTACAAGGGGGCTGTCAAGGAGGAGCAAAATGGATAACGAGTACGAACTTATTTTGTGCATTGTCAACGCCGGGTTCAGCGACGCCGTTATGGACGCCGCTCACCAATACGGAGCTAAGGGCGGAACCGTCATCTCGGCAAGAGGTACCGCCAATAAGGAAGCCGAAGCGTTTTTCCGCATCACCATTCAGCCCGAAAAGGAAATGATTATGCTCGTCGTGCCCAAGAATATTCGGGACGATATCTTGCACGCTCTCTATCACGCCGTCGGTCTTAATACCCCGGGACACGGCATTGCCTTTTCTCTTCCCGTCGAAAATGCCGTCGGCTTGACTAAACCACCTCTAAGCGATCTTCAACTTGATAATAAAGAATAGTTACTTTTTTGAGGAGTGAGTTAATGTTACTTTTTTGAAAAAAGTAACCAAAAAACTTTTATCTGCGGCGAGGTTGAAAAATGCTTTTCAACCTCGCCGCTAAATAAAACCTTTTTGTTCACTGTTTTACACCTTATAAAAGCATTTGCATTGCCAAGCATTTATTTGACGATAATTTCATTTATATTTATTAATGAGTAAAGAAAATCATATTTGCTTATCTTAATTATAATGTGTTAAGAAAATCGGATTTGCCCAATTTAACAGGTATTAACTTAGGGTTCAAATTGGAGCGAAAGCGACACATTTAAGAAAGGCGCCCTTTCGTCGCAGGCGGCGCTATTCTCACCCCACGAGTACAAGTATCTCGTGGGGACCCCGATTGGCTGTTTGCTCGCAAGCTCACAAACGAGCCGTTTACGCTTGCTTGCTCCTCTTCGCTTGCGTACAAGTATCGC
>CANRNV010000004.1 GCA_947632125.1 uncultured Clostridia bacterium | reverse complement strand
TGAACGGGGTTATCGAGAGTACCAAAGAGTCGATTTTGAAGCAGACTTCCGAGGAAATCTCCGCGAAAGTCAGCGAAGCCGTTACGGATCTGAACGGGGTTATCGAGAGTACCAAAGAGTCGATTTTGAAGCAGACTTCCGAGGAAATCTCCGCGAAAGTCAGCGAAACAGGAGGAAATGCAAGATCCTTTTCGTGGAGTTTGACAACAAGCGGCTTTGTACTGAAATCAAGCAATAATACCGTTATGGAAGTGACTTCCTCGGGCTTGAAAGTAACGGGCGATATAACCGGCTCCACGGGAACTATCGGCGGTTTTACCATAGGTGCAAACGCATTTTACAGCGACAGTATCATAATGGGTAAACTCCAAACAAACGGGCAGTATTATCCTGCTATCGGCGTAGGATCGTGGAATAGCGACCATACCTCATTCACGGCAACCGCCACGATGGTCGGTGACAAAATCGTTTCTGCAAACGCTACGTTTCAAACGCTCAATGTCGAGAACTTGTCCGTAACAGATCAATTCTCGGCTACTACGTTGCGCGTAGGCAGACTTTTGGCTCCGTCCGATATAAGTAACGAGACAGGCATTTACTTCGGCTTCGGGGCAGGAGCTGCGAGCTACCATGCGGTTTTATCGTGGAATGGGCGCATCTTATGGTGTCGCATCTACAATAGCGGCGGAAACGAAACCGTTTTGCCCGAAGCAAAATCGTTCACGGTGCATTATGCGTGTATTTGGGGTGGCGACACGACTTGGAGCTTCACTATCCCGGCAGGATCGAGCAGCGCATCACGCGACACTAACGCCTTTTGGGGCATAAGCTATGCCACATTTGATACTACGGTATCCGATAAAAACAGGCAGACTTACTACTTCTCCATCTCGGCGGCTCCTTATACAAAAATTATCACCACACGAGGCAGTATAGTTCCGTGGTCGCCAGATGAAGATGATCTCGGCTCGGGAACGTACTACTTCAAAAACGAATACTTCGGAACAAGTCCTCAAATTTTGAGTGATCGGGAGATGAAGCAGGATATTGTCTCGATACCCGAAGTTTACGGAGACATTTTTGACAAGCTGCTCCCGGTCACGTTCAAATACAAAGAGAACACGAGCGGCAGAACGCACCTCGGCTTGATAGCGCAGGACTTGAAAGATGCCATTCTCTCTGCCGGTCTCACGACAACGGAAATGGCGGCGTACTGCGAGTGGAAAGACGAGAAAGACAATATCGGGTGTGGTATTCGATATGAAGAATTGATTGCCCTTTGTATCTACGAGATCCAAAGGTTAAAGCAAGAAGTTAAAAACTTAAAAGCAGGAGGACAAACATGAAACTAAAATTACAGCAGATCTCGCAAATCAAAAAGGTTTTCGAGCCTATGGTGCGAGTGAAACTGCCCGCGAAACTTGCCTACAAGGTTTACAAGTTCGTGCGTGAGGTGGAATCCGAGGAAAATTTCTTTACCGAGAAAATCCGAGAAATCGCCAACGAATACGGGAAGAAAGATGCAGACGGAAAGTTTATGACGGACGAGAACGAGCAGTTGCTTATACAGGAAGATAAGCAGGAGGCTTTTCGGAACGCCATGACCGAACTCAACGGTCTCGAAGTAGACGTACCCGACACTTCGTTCACCGTGGACGAGTTAGCCCCTCTCCCTCTTTCCGTACTCGATATGGAAATTCTAAAAGACTTTATTAAGGAGGAGTAATATGGCTGAAATACTTAAAAAATTATCAGTCGATGTTGCCAAAAAGAATACCTTTCAGGCTCTTGTCGCAAAGCAGGGCGATATGGCTTCTCGTTTCCTCAAAGTTCAGTTGATGAACGAGGGCGAGCCGGTCACAGTCGATACTTCTTCGTCCGTGACAATCAGCGCAAGGCGAAGCGATGAGCAGTCGAAAACCTTTTTGGGAACAGCGAACGGAGACGGAACAGTAACCGTTCCTTTGACTCAATGGATGCTCGCCATTGACGGGGAAATGTCGTGTTCTATTTCCGTAGTGGACACCGAGGGACGTAAACTTTCGACCACCTCGTTCAAAGTCAATGTCGAATTTTCGGAGTACGATGACGGAGATATTTCCGAGGACGAGAACTACGACATTCTCGTTCAGTTGCTTACCGAAGTTCGGCAGACACAGAGTGATGCCGAGAAAGCTACGTCCGCCGCAAATCAGGCTGCCAAAGACGCGAATACCGCCAAAGATGCCGCAAACAAGGCGGTCGAGGACTACAACGCCTCGAAGCAAGCCGTGGAACAGGCGATTGCCTCTATCAACGACTTGAACATGACGGCGGCGGAAGATGCGGCAAAAGCAGAAAAGGCACAAAACGATGCCGAAAGCGCGGCGGCGCGGGCAGAAGCGGCGGCGGATCAGATGCAGGAGCAGGTTGACAATATCAACGCGCAACTCGCTTTGAAAGGCGATAACCTGTTCTTCAACGAAGAAGATGGCAAACTGTATCTTACCTCGGACGGAGAGATCATCGGTGACGGTGTGGTTGTCGCTACGAGCGGCGGCGGAGGCGGCGGCAGCTCGAACAATGCCGTGCTGTCCTTGCAGAGTACCACGGGTTGGCTCTCGAAAACGATTGCCGAAAATTCTTCATGCGTTCTCACGGGTACATGGAGTTCGCTCGAAGATGATATGCCGACCGGCAACGGTATCTTGACCGTCAAGGTGGCGGGCATCGTAAAGCGCACACAGGACATTCCGCAGGGCAATTTCTCGGTGGACGTTACGGAGTACCTTACTCCCGGCTCGAACTCCATCAAGCTCAACGTCACGGACACCTACGGGAACAGCCGTACTATCAGCTTCACCATCACGGTGGTGGCTCTGTCGCTCACTTCGACATTCAACGCAAATACGGCATACTCGGGGGCTATCCCCTTTACCTACATCCCGAAAGGCAGCGTGAGCAAGCTCGTACACTTCCTCATTGACGGCAGCGAGGAAGCAACGGAGACCGTGCTTGTATCGGGCAGACAGCAGACCTACACCATTCCCGCGCAAACGCACGGCTCGCATACGTTCGAGGTGTACTTCACGGCGATGGTAGACGGCGAGGACGTTGAGTCGAATCACTTGTATTACGACCTCATCTGCACCGAGCAGGACAACAATACGCCCATTATAGCGTGTGCCTTTGACCGCGACACCATCGATCAGTACGAGACCGTCAATATCCCGTACACCGTCTACAATCCTGCAAGCTTTACCGCGAACATCACGCTCGCCGTAAACGGGCAGGAGACGGCACACCTCACCGTAGGAAGAACGGAACAGGTTTGGGCTTACCGTGCGGAAACGTCCGGGCTTGTCACGCTCACCATAACCTGCGGCGAAACGGTTAAGACGATCACGGCGACCGTCATAGAGACCTCGATTGATGTTGAGGCGGAAACGGCGGATCTCGACCTGTTCCTTTCGAGTATCGGCAGGAACAACAGCGAGTCGAATCCCGCTTCGTGGACTTTCAACGACATCGCTTGCTCGTTTGCGGGCTATAATTGGTCGAATGACGGGTGGCAGCTTGACGAGAAAGGCATCACCGTTCACCGTGTGTCGGGCGATGCGCGGCTCACCATCCCGCTCAAAATCTTCCAAAACGACTTCCGCACGACCGGCAAGACGATAGAGATCGAGTTTGCGACAAGAAACGTCCTCAACTACGATGCCGTCATCATGCAATGCTTCGTGGGCAACAAGGGCTTCCAACTCACCGCGCAGAAAGCCCTGCTTAAATCAGAACAGGCGGAAATCTCCACGCAGTACAAGGAGAATGAACACATCCGTTTGACCTTTGTGGTCGAAAAGAGTGCCGAAAACCGCCTGATCTATATCTACCTCAACGGTATCATGTGCGGGGCTACACAATATCCCGTCAACGATGACTTTGCGCAGAATACACCCGTAGACATCACCGTTGGCTCGAATGAGTGTACCATCGACCTGTACACGATCCGTGTCTACAACAATGACTTAACGCGCTATCAAGTCCTCGATAATTGGATCGCAGACACGCAGGACATTGTGGAGAAAATGGCTCGTTTCGACCGTAACAATGTGTACGATGCTTACGGCTCAATCGTCATCGACCATCTCCCCAAAGACTTGCCTTACCTTATCCTGCAAGCGAACAGACTGCCCGAATACAAGGGCAACAAAGTGACCGTCAGCGGCTCCTACACGGACAGTACGAACGAAGATAATTCGTTTGAGTTCACCGATGCACAAGCCGATGTTCAGGGTACTTCCTCGGCGGGATATGCGCGTAAAAACTACAAAATCAAACTGTCGAACGGCATCACGCAGAAAAGCGTACATTCGGACAAGTACAAACTCCGCCCGGACAGCATCCCCACAGGTACGTTCACGTTCAAAGCGGACGTGGCTTCTTCCGAGGGCGCAAACAACGTAGAGCTTGTCCGTTTGTACAACGCCATCTGCCCGTACAAAACGCCCCCGCAGGAAGAAAATCCGAATATCCGTCAGGGTATTGACGGTCTGCCTATCGTCATTTTCCATAATGACGGACAGCAAACGACTTTTCTCGGTAAGTACAACTTCAATAACGATAAAGGAACGCCCGAAGTCTATGGCTTCACAGATGGCGATGAATCGTGGGAAGTTCTCAACAATACATCCGAGCGCGTTCTGTTCAAGTCGGCAGACTTCGAGGGTGAAGATTGGAAGAACGACTTTGAAGCCCGCTATCCCGAGGACAACAAGAACACGGCGAACTTGGCGGCGTTTGCGGCGTGGGTTGCTTCGACCGATCAGACCGCCGCGACAAACGGAAGTCTGCCCGAAGCAAAGACTTACGAGGGCGTGAAGTACGAAAACGACACTCCCGAATACCGTCTCGCAAAGTTCAAGGCGGAACTCAAAGATCATGCGGAACTCGACAGCGCGATCTTCTACTACCTGTTCACCGAGCTGTTCTTGATGGTCGATAGCCGTGCAAAGAACGCTTTCCCCTCGAAGTTCGGAAGTGACAAGATCTGTTGGCTCCCTTACGATATGGACACCGCTATCGGTATCAATAACGAGGGCGCATTGGCGTTCGGCTACGAACTCGAAGATATTGACAAGGTGAACGAGGCGGACGTGTTCAACGGACAGCAATCCGTATTTTGGATCAATCTCCGTCAGGCGTTCGATCCCGAAATCCGCTCCATGTATCAAACTCTCCGCTCCGACAACAAGCTCTCCTACGACATCGTGGAGAAAGCGTTCGAGGAACATCAGGCTGTATGGGCGGAGGCGATTTGGAACGAAGATGCCTACTACAAATACTTGCAGCCGCTTATTGAGAACGGCTCGGGCATCTATCTTTCGATGTTGCAAGGTAGCAAGTCCGAGCAGCGCAAATGGTGGCTCTATAACCGTTTCCGCTATATCGACAGCAAGTACAATGCGGGCGATGCGTTGAGCGACTTCATCACTCTGCGTGGCTATGCAAAAGGCAATATCACAATCGAGCCGTATGCGGACATTTACGCATCCGTCAAGTTCGGCTCCTACCTGCAACAGGCTCGTGCGCTTCGCGGAAAGTCCTACGAAATCACTTGCCCGCTCACGAACGTCAACGATACCGAAATCTACATTTACTCGGCTTCGCAGCTGAAAAGTGTCGGTGATTTGAGCGCGCTCAAAGTCGGCTTGGCAGACTTCTCGATGGCTACGAAGTTGCAGGATCTCAAACTCGGTGACAGCTCTCCCGAATACTCCAACGGAAACCTGCTCTCCCTTACGCTCGGGAATAACGTCCTGCTCAAAACTTTGGACGTGCGCAACTGTCCGAATCTCGGTACGGGCGAACAGCAGACCGTGGACGTGTCGGGCTGCACCAACCTCGAAGAAGTCTATCTTGACGGAACGGCGATCAAGGGTATCGACATCCCGAACGGCGGTATCTTGAAGAAACTCCACCTGCCCGCGACAGTCACCAACCTTACGTTGCTCAATCAGACGGCTTTGACGGAGTTCGAGATGCCGAGCTACGGCAACATTACCACACTCCGTTTGGAGAACGTGAGTGCCGCAGTAAACAGCCTTGAAATCGTCAAGCAGATCGGCGCGGGAAGTCGTGTACGTCTTATCGGCGTAAATTGGAACTTCAAGAACACGAAAGCCCTTATGGAAGTGTTCAACGCCCTTGCTACCATGCGTGGCTTGGACGAAGCCGGTCAAAATACCGAAACCGCGCAGGTAACGGGAACGGTGAATATCACGTCCGTGACCTATTCGGAGTTCGAGGAACTGAAAGCGACCTATCCCGACATCAAGTTCACCTACACCGATATGTACTTCAAAGTCGAATACCGCGACTACAATAACGACCTGCTCTACACGGCGGAAGTTATCAAAGGCGGCGATGCGGTGGATCCCGTGGAACTCGGCTACATCGAGGCTCCCTCTCGGGACGATACCGAAGATACGAAGTTTGCATACGCCGGTTGGGGCAACTTGCCGACAAACATTCAGGCGAATACCACGCTCATCGCGCAGTACGACAAAACCTATGCGGTATTCTTCTACAACAATACCGAGCTGCTCTACACCGATTGGGTGGCAAGCGGCGGAAATGCGGTCTATGTTGGCGAAGATCCTACGAAAGAGCAAACACAGCAGTACACCTTTACCTTTAATGGTTGGAGTTCGACAAACGGCGGCTCGGCAAGCAGTTCGATACTGAACAATATCACCACGCCGAAAACCGTTTATGCGGCGTTCGCAAATGTTCTCCGTCAGTACACCGTCCGCTTCTACAACGGCGATAAATTGCTCGAAACCTTGTCCGTCAACTACGGTGCTACGGCGGTTTGTACGAAGCAGCCGACAAGCGAAGATCCCGATGAAGTATTTGTCCGTTGGGAGCCGTCAAACGAGAACATTCAGGGCGATACCGACTGCTACGCAGTATTTGTCAATCCTTATGCTTTGGAGCGCAGAACGTGGGCAGAAATCGCTCAAATCTCCGAGGAGGGAACGGCGGCAAACTACTTCTCCATCGGGGACTGCAAGAAAGTTACGCTCACCGGCACGGTCGGTACTGTCGAATTTGACAATCAGGAACTCTATGCCTACATTATCGGCTTCGACCATAACTCGGGCTACGAGGGCAAGGGTATTCACTTCGGTACGTTCAAGGATAAACTGCTCAATGGCGAAAGCCTCTGCTTGGTAGACAGTCACTACAACAGTTCGTCTACGAGCGGTGATAAGTGGTTTAATATGAATCACAGCTCAAATACGAACAGCGGCGGATGGCAGGGTTGCGATATGCGTTACGACATTCTCGGCTCTGTCCACGAAAAGAACGCGCAGACCGCCGCCGCAACGACCGCAACCGATCCCGTTGACGGAACACTCATGGCGGCTCTCCCTGCCGATTTGAGGGCTGTTATGAAGCCGATGACGAAGTATTCGGACAATCACGGTGGCGGCTATAATACAGCTTCCTACGTCACCTACACGACCGACTACCTGCCTCTGCTCTCGGAGTACGAGATCTTCGGATCGAGAAGTTATGCGAACAGCACGGAACAGCAGTATCAGGAGCAGTATGCCTACTATGCGGCGGGCAACACGAAGATCAAGAAGCGTTTCAGCAATGGCACAGTTGGTAGCTCCGCATGGTGGTGGGAGCGTTCGGCTTATGGCAACCACTTGAACTATTTCTGCGGTGTCGACAACGACGGCTACGCCAACTATGGCAACGCTTATTATTCCCGTGGCGTGGCTCCGGCTTTCAAAGTCTAATCGAACAATCGGGAAAATCCGCCCACGAAAGTGGGCGGTAAACCCCGAGTAGGAGGCAATATGTCAGTTTTGAAAAACCGCAGATCGGAGAGCAAAGCCGAGTATATCAGGTTAGCCGATGAGATCTACACCGAGACCTTGCAATTCTTGACAAGGCTATCGGCAAGATACGCTCGACTGCTTGCCGACAACATTATTTCGTTGGCTGCCGATGTGCTTGACCGGGCGGAGAAAGCGAACAGCATCTATCCCTCGGACGAGCTACGAAAGCAGCTCCGCAAAACTCACCTTTTGGAAGCCCGTGCTTCTCTCATGGCGTTGGATGTTAAGTTGGGGCATTGTTACAGCATAATGCTTCTCAATCCGCAAGGGTGTTTTACCACCACGAGCGGAAAGAACATTCCTGCATCCGAGGCTACCGAAAGGTTGGAACACATGGCGCAATCGTTGGGCGAGAAAATCGACCATGAAAACACACTACTCACGAATGTTATGAAAAGCGACAAAAGCCGCTGATCGTACATTATAACGGTGCATTTCTGTAAAACTTGTCGTCTTGGTGGGAGCGTTCGGCTAATTACAACAACTCGAACAATTTCTGCAATGTCAACAACAACGGCAACGCCAACAATAACAACGCTAATAATTCCAATGGCGTGGCTCCGGATCTCATAAACGTGGGTTAAAAACAGTAGGAAACGAACTAAACCCTTGTGAAAGGAGAAATGCTTCCGGCGGATGGAAACATCCCGAAATGGCTAATTCGGTACTTAACCGAATGAATCCCGATACCTTTACACGAACGCTGCTTGCATGGTGGGAGGATCGTGTGCTGAATCTCATTTCATGTGCAAAGGTAAAGCAGTTTAGCTGCACTCTATATCACGACTGTACGGGAGGCGAATTACTTTAACTATGACGAGTGAACAACGACATAAAAACCGATATGACCGCAGACGGGCAAAGCGTGAAGCAAAACGCCGCGAACGATGCGAGACTATCGGTGGACTTGAAACCGCATTGTCTTATAACGAGCTATTCAAAGCCGGAAAGAAGTGTTGTAACGGCGTTCGGTGGAAACACAGCGTACAACGCTTCGAGGCGCATCTGTTCTCGGGTACGGCGATCAGGCACAAACAGGTTATAAGCGGAGTTTTTCAGTTCGACAAGTACGTTCACTTTCCATTGAACGAGCGAGGCAAAACTCGCCAAATAGATGCTCCGAGAATACAGGACAGGCAGGTGCAAAAAGCCTACACGAAAAATGTTCTGCTCCCGCTGTATCAACCGAGTATGATTTGGAATAACGGCGCGAGCCTCGAGGGCAAAGGCTTTGAGTTCTCATTGAATATGCTCAAAAACGACTTGCACCGCCACTTCCGAAAGTACGGGCGCGAGGGCTATGTTATCTTGATAGACTTCAAGCAATTCTTTCCCTCTGCCCCACACGATGAACTATACCGCCGTCACGAATACTTTATCACCGATCCACGTCTCAAAGCGTTTGGCGACTCGATAATCGCTTCGGTGAAAGGTGATGTCGGTATGCCTCTCGGCGTAGAGCCGAGTCAAGCGGAAATGATCGCGCTTCCGTCTCCGCTCGACAACTATATGAAGTGCCAACTTTCCCTCAAAGGCTTCGGGCATTACATGGACGACTACTATATCCTTGTCCCGCCCGATAGAGATCCACGGAAGATATTGAAAGCGTTTATCAATAAGTCGAACGGCTTGGGCTTACATATAAGTCACAGCAAAACGAAAATCGTTCCACTCGTCAAACGCTTCAAATACTGCAAGGCGAAGTTCTATTTGACGGAGACAGGAAAAGTCATTGTAAACGGCAACCGCGATGCCATGAAGCGTGACAAGCGTAAAATCACGGCATTTGGCTCAAAAGTTTTCTGCGGGGAAATGTCCTACGAGGATCTTTGGACTTCGACCAACGGGATGCTTGCCTATCTCGAAAACTACAACGACCATAACAAGGTATTGAAGTTGCGGCGGCATTTCTATTCGATATTCAAGTTCTCCCCCGAGAAGATAGAAAATTTCAGAAAAAGGAGTACAAGACAATGAAATACATAACGCACAAACGCTTCAAAGCAAAAGCAATTTGCGGGAACGTCAATATCCCCGCTTTGACGGAGTGTGAGGAAGTCAACGGTATGATCTACTGCGACCATAAGTTGATTTGCTCGAAGTACAGCGAGAACGCCCATCAATACTTCGCCCGCAACGATGACGGAAACGGAGTCGAACGAGGGCAGCTCACACGAGCTATCGTTGAAACTCTTTCAAAGCCGGACGAACACTATCAGGAAAGGTGGGATAAAGTATGGGACGATGCAACCTGTCAAATGTACCGCCGACAAGAGCATCAAGATCATTGGCTTTGGAATCATGCGTTTTTTAACGCTGATGTGGGAACGCTCAAATATATTGCCGGGCTTGTCGGCGCAAGGAGGTGATGAAAATGTATCAAGTAGAAGTAAACGGCGAAATCGTAGGTACTTCCGAGCATCCTGTCTTTATTCGGTTGAATAAAAACGGTTGCTATGTACCGTGCGATGAAAGTCTTGCCGATGGAGTATGCGTGAAACTCCCCCGGCAGGAAGAAAGAGAGATTGTAGACGAAGCAACGGGAGAAAAGACGACCGAGAGCGTTATCGTTTACGAGGACACCGTGTTTGCGTTCGCAGACGGCGGGTTGACAGGTATCGAGCCTGTATGTAAAATCACGAAAAAGGAGGAATAAACAATGTCTGCTACTGTTATAACAGCGATCATCTCATGTTCCGTTTCCTTTTTCCTTACGGGCATACTCGGATTCCTGTTGGCAAAAATCAAAGGCACATACAAACGCGAAAAGGCACTTGCAGACGGCGTACAGGTACTCCTGCGCAATCAGCTTATCGAGTACCACGACAAGTACACCGAGAAGAAGTTTTGCCCGATATACGCCAAAGAAAGCGCAAGGCGGGCGTATGAAGCCTATCACGAACTCGGGGGAAACGGTGTCATTACAAAACTATATGATGACATTATGGCTCTCCCCGAAGAACCACCCATCGAAACAAAATAATTGGAGGTAAAATATCATGGAAGAAATGCTCATATTTTTGAAAAACTACGGACTCGTTCTTACGCTCATCGCGCTTGCGGGGATCGGTATTCTCGGCATCTTGAAGCATTATAACTGCTTCTCCAAAGTTGAGGAAAAGTATCGCCATTACCTGTACATAGGCATCTCGGTGGCGTTCTCGCTCATCGGCTCCGCCATCTATTTGCTTGTACTGAAACAGTTCGAGGTCAACTACTTCTTGGCTCTTGCGGCAGCAATTCTCTTGCTAAATCAGACTTGCTACAACCTTATTAAAGCAACCTCGGTTGGCAATCTGTTCGCAAAGATCTTCGACTTCCTCAAACGGCTGTTCACAAAGCAGACAACCGAAGCGGACAAGCCGAGTGAGCCGGACGAAACCGACAAAAAGTAAATAACAAAAAGACACCGCCTCATTCTTTGAAGCGGTGTTTTGTGTCGATAGCAAACACGATCCCGTCAATAATGTAGGGTGCGTATTTGCTTGTAATGGTGGAAGTGGGGGGAGTTGAACCCCCTTCCGAAATTCCTCTACTTAAAATTTCTACACGTTTAGTTTGTTTTAATTCTCGGACGGCGGGAAAAACAAACAAAAGAACGACGTCCCAAGCCCTGATTATCGCACATTAGGTCGGACTTTACCATATGCGCTGGAGCCCGTCTGATTGACATTACGGCTTTCTCGGCGGGAAAAGAAAGTGTAACGACTGCTTAAATTAACTTATGCAGCTAACGCAAGAGCGGGTCTTGCGGTTTTTTGAGTTTTAGCGTTTATTTTTTGTTGCGTTTTTAGGTAGCCGCACTACCACGTGCTTATTTTCAAGCTTACAAAACCCCGTCGAAACCGGTACACCCCCATAAGTATTGATTATTCTATCATACAAAAAGCGGTTTGTCAATACCTCTCCTCAAAAAAACCGAAAATATTTTCGACAAATCCCGACTATTCGGTCGCCTATCGAGTTTATCGTCGTCCTCAAACACCGACCGCCGTAAAGTTCCGCCATCGAACTCCCTTAATGAGGCGCGACAGCGGCTTTACTTGTCATAGACATCGCGCCTATGTCCGACATTTAATATCAAAATCGTAACAATATTATCTTTGATTAAAGCAAGCAGTCGGTAATCCCCCACACGATAATGCCACTCGCCGCCCCTATTAGCCGTAAGCGCCTTGCCGTGCCGCCTCGGATCTAAGCACCCGTCGAGGTTTTTGCGCACCCACCCCAAAATCAACGCCGCCGTTTGTTTGTCAAACTTCTTCAAGTCTTTTAGCGCACGCTTCGCAAACTCGACCTTGTACATTACCTTAGCCCCAATTCCTTTTCGACCTCATCAAGCGAATAGGTGACAGGGTCTGCCTCGTATTCTGCCATAGCCTTATCAAACATTTCCAAGTCATATTCGTTTTCGATCCGCTCCATAACGGACTGACGGATCAACTCCGAAACCGACATCTTGTTAAGATCGGCATATTTTTTGATAAGCATTGTGTCCTCATCCGACAATCTTAAAGAAATCGTCATTTCACCTCGCCTCCTGTATTACATTGTATTACAAAACTTTTTGTTTGTCAATAGCTTTTGCAAAAATAATCGGAAATATTTTCGGAAAAAATTTTCGAAAGCGGCTTTTACGGCATAAAAAAGCCTCGGAGTTTTTCCGAGGCTCAGACTTAATCGTGATGTGCCATAGTCCAAAGTTTATTCCCACTCGATGGTTGCGGGGGGCTTACTCGTGATGTCGTACACCACGCGGTTGACATTTTTCACCTCGTTGACTATACGGTTACTGATACGCTCGAGCACGTCGAACGGGATCCTCGCCCAATCGGCGGTCATGCCGTCGACGCTGGTGACGCCGCGCAGAGCGATGGTATAGTCGTAAGTTCGGGCGTCGCCCATAACGCCTACACTTCTCAGATCGGTCAAAACGGCGAAGTACTGCCAGATCTCGCTGCTCAGCCCCGCCTTTTTGATCTCGTCGCGGAAGATGAAGTCGGCGTCTTTCAAAAGGTCGAGTTTGTCCCTCGTGATCTCGCCTATTATCCTTATGGCAAGCCCGGGTCCCGGGAAAGGCTGTCGCATGACTATCTCCTCGCTCAATCCAAGCTCGAAGCCGAGCTTGCGCACCTCGTCCTTAAACAGGTCCCTGAGCGGCTCGACGATCTCCTTAAAGTCGACGACGTCGGGCAGCCCGCCCACATTGTGGTGCGACTTGATCTTGGCGGAATTGCCAAGTCCGCTTTCGATGACGTCGGGATAGATGGTGCCTTGCACGAGATAGTCCACCGCACCTATCTTCTTCGCCTCCGCCTCGAACACCCGAATAAACTCCTCGCCGATGATCTTGCGCTTGCGTTCGGGCTCGGTCACGCCTTTGAGTTTGCTCAAAAAGATATCGGAAGCGTCCACCTTGATAAGGTTCATTCCCATGCCGTCCCTAAATACGCTAACGACCTCGTCCGCCTCGTTCTTGCGCAGCAAGCCGTGGTCGACGAAGATGCAAATGAGGTCGGGACACGCCTTGTAAATGAGCGTTGCCGCCACCGCGCTGTCCACGCCGCCGCTCAAAGCGCAAAGCACCTTTTTCCCTCCGAGTTTTGCTTTGAGCGAAGCGATCGCTTCCGAAGCGAAGTTGCCCATCGTCCAATCGCCCTTTGCACCGCACACCTTGTACAGGAAGTTCCGCAAAACGTCCATTCCCCTTTGTGTGTGCATTACTTCGGGGTGGAATTGAACGCCGTAAAGCTTGTCCTTTTCGTTGTACATGGCGGCAACCGGGCAGGTTTCGGTCACCGCCGCGACGGAAAAGCCGCTCGGCAACTTTTCGACATAGTCTGTGTGGCTCATCCAGCAAACGGAGCCGCTTGCGATCCCGTCAAAGAGCGGTCCGCACTCCGACCCGAGCGTCTGCTTGCCGTACTCCCTCGGTCCCGAGGCGACGACCCCGCCGCACATTTGAACCAGGAGTTGGCAGCCGTAGCAGATACCCAAAATGGGTACGTTGAGCGAAAAAATCGCCCTATCCACCTTGGGAGCGCCCTCGCCGTAGACGCTGTTCGGTCCGCCCGTAAAGATTATGCCTATGGGATCTTTCGCCCTGAGCTTTTCGATATCCGTATTGTACGGCAGCAGTTCGCAATACACGTTGAGTTCACGCACTCTGCGCGCTATAAGCTGATTGTACTGCCCGCCGAAGTCCAAAATCACTACTGTTTGTCGCATAAATTCCTCCGACAAATTTGATTGTATAAGTATACCATTTTACGCCCGATTTTGCAAGCATTTAAGCTCGATTTTTTTATATTGCTCCCCTTTATTTTACTTGACAAAACATTCGCGGTATGATACTATTATGATATCACTTTGATAAGGAGGCTTCCGAAAAAATGGATGCTGATTTGAAAGAAAAGACATTAAAGCCGAAAAGCGGCTTTGCCATGTTGGCTGTGATGATACTGCTGCTCATCGCCACGATCGCGATAATCGTGCTGGCTGCAACCGAGCGGATCCCCGAGGAATGCGCCCTCGCCACGATCGTCACCATTCTCGCATTTTGCTTTATTGCGCCCGGATTTAAGGTCATAGGTCCCAACGAGGCGATCGTGCTGTTGCTCTTCGGCAAGTATCACGGCTCGATAAAGTCCGAGGGATTTTTTTGGACCAATCCGTTTTGCGTCACCTTTAATCCGACCAAAAAGACCGCGCTCGAAGCGATAACCGACAGCGAGGGCGGAAGCACGAAAGTCGGCAGTATGTCGACAAAAAAGGTGTCGCTTAAAGCGATCACCCTCAATAACGCCAAGCAAAAGGTCAACGACGAGGACGGTAATCCCATCGAGATCGGCGTGGTCGTAACTTGGAGAGTTTACGACACGGCAAAGGCGGTATTTAACGTAGAGAACTACTTGGAGTTCGTTTCGGTCCAAGCCGACGCGGCAATAAGGCACGTGGCGCGTCTCTACCCCTACGATATGAGCGATGACGGCGACGAAAAAAGTCTGCGAGGCTCGACGCAAGAAGTCGCCGAGGACCTTAAAAAGGAGCTCAACAGCCGAGTGGAAATTGCGGGCATCGAGATCTTGGAAGCACGCATTTCGCACCTTGCGTATGCACCCGAGATTGCCTCGGCAATGTTGCAACGCCAGCAGGCACGGGCTATCATCATAGCAAGGCAGAAGATAGTCGAAGGCGCCGTGGGCATGGTCGATATGGCGCTCAAAATGCTCAGCGAGAGCAATATCGTCGAACTCGACGCCGAACGCAAAGCGCAAATGGTGAGCAACTTGCTCGTCGTTCTATGCGGCAACAAGGACGCTCAGCCCATAGTAAACAGCGGATCTATCTATTAAATGGACAAGGACAAGAAGTCGATCTTATTGAGGTTGTCGCCCTCGCTCTACAAGGAACTTGCCTCGTGGGCGGAGGACGACTTCCGCTCGATCAATTCACAGATAGAGTACCTTTTGACGCAGGCGGTAAACAAACGCACCAAAAGCAACGATAAGTAGCGGTCGGTCGCTCCAACCCAACTTTCGATTAGAGTATAACACAAAAGAAGCCGAAAATCAATTCGGTTTCTTTTTTATCGTTTGATTTTGTTACGGTTTTAATGCCGTAATGGGGACGACAAACACGCCGTCCGGTCGCCGATACGCCGCATTGCCGAGCCCGCAAATGACGCAAAGGACGTCGGGAGCCTTTGCGCCGTCCTCTGTCATCGAGTTTTTGAGCGCAAGCAATCCCTTAGCCGCCTTGTCGACCTGCGACGCGCCCAATTTTATCTCAAAGGCGCACCACCTGCCGTCGTCAAGTTCGATTACGGCATCGATCTCGCGGTTTTGATAGTCTTGATAGTGATAAAGCTTTGCGTCGAACGACTCCGCATAGATACGCAGGTCCCGTTCGCAAAGAGCCTCAAACAAAAATCCGAATGTTTCGAGGTCGCCGATGAGCCGATCGGGCGAAACGTTCAGCAGCGCCGCAGCGAGTGCGGGATCGCAGAAATGTCGCTTTTCCGCTTGTTTTACCCTGACGGACGAGCGGATATTGCTACTGAACGGCGGCTGGTTTTCAAGCAAGAACAGCCGCTCGAACACGTCGAGATATTTGGATATCGTTTGGGAATCAAGCGAGTCGCCCTCGCTTTTTATATCGGAAAGCAGCTTGTTGTTGGTCGCCGTGGTGCTCTCGTTTCGTGCAAGCGAACGGAGAAGCAGCAGCATCTTCTCCTTGTCGTACTTGATTTCGTCCACTCTATCGACGTCGTCGTCAAGTATGGCGGTCAAATACGACTTGGGCAGCAGCGACGCGTTTCCGACCGACACATCGAGATTGCCCGGCCATCCGCCGCGAACGACAAGTTCCGCGAGCCGCCTCAGTTCTACCTCGCCCGTCATCACCGGCGACAGCTTGTTAAGACAGAGGTCTTTAAGCGACACTTGCCCGCTCGAATCACCCGACTCAAAAAGCGACATGGTGTGCATACGGATCTTGCCGATCCGACCCGCGCCGCTATGCATAACGCCCTTGCGCCTTGGCGTGGACGAGCCCGTCAAGATAAACTGACCTTTCTTTCCCCGCGCATCTACGCAATAGCGCACGGCGTCCCAAATGGGCGGCGTTTCCTGCCACTCGTCGATAAGCCTCGGCGTGTCCCCCTCGAGCACGGAGTCGGGAGATAATTCCGCAAGAGCTCTGTTTTGGAAGTTGTTGGCGGGATCGCCTATAAGATACTCGCTGTTGCTGTGATAGGACGCACACCAAGTCTTTCCGCACCACTTGGGACCCTCTATGCAAACCGCCCCGAACGTCGAAAGATATCGACCGATGATGCCGTCTAAGACTCTTCCCTTATAATTGCCCTTTCCTATGATTTTTGCCATCAAAAAACCTCTTGTCTATATTCTAACACGTTTTTTTAGAAAAATCAAGTCTATTCGGTCGGATTTTGCAATTTCAATCCATCAAATTTCGTGTTTTCATTCCCTCGGATTTCGGGTTATCAATCGGTCAAATTTCGGGTTTTCAATCCACCGCATTTCGGATTTTCATTCCCTCGAATTTCGGATTTTCATTCCCTCGGATTTCGGATTTCCAATCCATCGGATTTTGGATTTCCAATCCATCGGATTTCGTGTTTTCAATCGGTCAAATTTTTTATTATGTTCCGAATGCCAGTTTCCAAAGGATAAATATGTAAATTTACCTATTTTTATCACGTAAAATCCATTGATTTTTGTTTCGCATAATGATATACTATAAAAAAATCAAAGGAGCAAGTTATGGAAGAAATCAAAGGACAAATTCTTACCGGCGAACGCAGCCTTTTTCACGGCAAGGACCTTAAAATCGTCGACACGATATTCGGCGACGGCGAATCGCCGCTTAAAGAGAGCAAAAACATCGAGCTTATGGGTAGCATGTTCAAGTGGAAGTATCCGCTTTGGTACTCCGAAAACGTCAAGGTGGACAACTGCGTTTGGTTTGAGATGGCACGCTCCGGGATTTGGTACACGAACAACATCGAAGTGAAGAACAGCGTTTTCGAGGCTCCCAAAAATTTCAGGCGTTGCTCGAACGTCAAAGTGGACAACGTCAAGTTCGTGAACGCCGCCGAAATGTTCTGGTCGTGCAAGGACGTATCAATCAAGGACGTCACGGCAAAGGGCGACTACTTTTGCATGAACAGCGAGGACCTGACCATCGAAAACCTGAGCCTTGTGGGCAACTACTTCGTTGACGGCGGAAAGAACATCACCGTAAAAAACAGCAAGCTGCTCTCAAAAGACGCCTTTTGGAACGTCGAAAACGCCACGGTGACCGACTCGGTCATTCTCGGCGAGTACTTAGGCTGGAACAGCAAGAACCTGACCTTTATAAACTGCACGATCGAGAGTTTGCAAGGGCTTTGCTATATAGACAACCTCGTAATGAAGAACTGCAAGCTCATCAACACCACCCTTGCCTTTGAATATTGCAACGGCATCGACGCCGACATTTCGAGCAACATCACGAGCGTGCTCAATCCCTCGAGCGGGACGATCACCTGCGACTACATCGACGAACTTATCATCGAAAAGGACAAGGTCGACCCGACCAAGACCAAGATCATCTGCCGAAAGAGATGATGTTATTCGATTTTGACAAGGAGATAGACAGGACCGCGTCGTCGTCGCTAAAATGGGACGTAAAAGAAGGCGAGCTGCCGATGTGGGTCGCCGACATGGATCTTGCGGTTGCGCCGTGCATCACCGAGGCGATAAACAGGCGCGTTTCTCACCCCATATACGGATATTCGGTGGTGCCGCCGTCTTGGAACGAGGCTTATATCGATTGGTGGGAGCGGCGTCACGGACTGAAAATGCAGCCCGAGTGGATGCAATTTTGCACCGGCATTGTGCCCGCAATTTCGAGCATAGTAAGGCGCGTGACCAACGTCGGCGACAACATCGCCGTAATGACGCCCGTCTACGACATATTCTTCCACTCTATCGAAAACTTCGGTCGCCACACCGTCGAATGTCCGCTCGGCTACGACGGCGAGAAGTATTCGCTCGACCTAAACGAACTGGAACGGGTCTTGTCCCACCCGCTCACCACAATGCTGATACTGTGCAATCCGCACAATCCCACGGGCAACGTCTGGACCAAGGCTCAACTTAAAGAGGTCGCTTCGCTATGCGACGCTTACGGCGTGACGGTTTTAAGCGACGAGATCCACTGCGACTTGGTCCAAGGCAAAGAGTACACTCCGTTTTTGAGCGTATCAAGGCGCGGCATAGCCTGCATAAGCGCGAGCAAAGCCTTTAACATAGCGGGACTGCAATCGGCAGCCGTCGTAATTCCCGACCCCATTCTGCGAAATAAGGTGGTGCGCGGGCTCAATTCCGACGAGGTCGCCGAGCCCAATTGCTTCGCCGTCTGCGCTACCGAAGCGGCTCTTCGCGGCGGCGAAAAGTGGCTGAACGAACTCAACTCTTTTATTGCCGAAAACAAGCGGCTTGCAAATGGCAAAATCGCCGAAATGGGACTTAAAGCGGTAAAAAGCGACGCCACCTATCTTGTTTGGATAGACTGCTCGTCGCTCGGCATCCATTCGGACGAACTCGGCGAATTTATCCGCGCCAAGACGGGACTGTACCTCTCTTCGGGCAGTCAATATCGCGGAAACGGCGAGCGGTTTCTTCGCATGAACGTCGCCTGCCCGAAAAGCCGCCTCTATGACGGTCTTGCGCGACTGCAAACCGCCGTACGTATGTTAAAAAAGTAAGAGGATTTTTTATCGCGGCGAAAATAAATCAACCGAAAATAAAAGTAAAGGCGGCAAATTGCCGCCTTACTTTTTTGTCGATATTATCGCGCCTTCAAAAGGCGTTTATTTAAGTTTTACTATAAGTCCGCGCTCGTAATTCAACTCGGTAACATCCCATATCGCACTGTCCCATTTAAGCGTGTCCGTATAAAAGGAACTGTCGTTAAGGTTTTCAACCGTGGCTGTGCTTCCGCCCTCTGTTATGATATTATACGCCTTATAGCAATTTTCCTGTGTGGCATTCTTACCCGAAGATCCGCAAATCGCATTTTGAGTAGAATTGGTTCCGCTTACGGAGCCGAGGAAGAGGCAATTTTCCAACGTCTTGTTGTTGATACCTACTATGCCGCCGACTACACGTGAACCGTATGTCGTATCATTATTGCAAATTACGGCTGCCGATGACATACAGTTCGTAATATTACCCGCATTATTTCCGCTAATGCCGCCTACCGGATGAGTACCATCATATCTATTACCAAAATAGTAAAGACTCAAATAAGAAGAAATCTTTCCATCCGAACTGCAATTATTGATAATTCCGTTATTATTTGCGGCTATCAATCCCGCATATGTAGTTGTGTTTTTATCAAAACAGTCGCCTGAACTTGATAAATCAATATCGGCGCTTATCGATACGTTATCTATTGTACCATCGTTGACGCCGACAAGCCCCCCGAAATATCGTGCGCTTTTCGTCAAAGCATAGTTTAATTCCATCGTCATCTTTTCGATACGCAAATTGCGAATGGTTCCGCTGTTTATCGCAAACAATCCCGCCCTATTTGAGCCCTCGGGAACAGAAATCGAGAAGTTTGATATGGTGTAGAAATCGCCGAGGAAGATGCCCGTAAACGGAGCCGATTCCGAGCCGATCATGGGGATTTGCGCGCCCTTGCAGTCGATATCGCAAGTAAGCACGTATTTGCCGTTAAGATCCTTGATGTTTTGAAGCTGAGCTACGTCGGAGATCTTCACATAGTCGGCATAGGGATCGATAAACTGCCAATCGGCAAACAGAGTGGTGCTTTGGGTCACCGCAAAAGGATAGCTTACCTTGTTGTGCAGTGCGCTGTCGGTATACCAGCCGAGGAACTTATGATTGAGGCGTGTGGGCGTGGGGAATTCTTGCACCAAACTGCCCGCGAGGTAATTTTGTGCGGTAATGAGGTCGCCGCCGTTGGATTGGAAAGAAACCGTATAGTATACGTCGTCCCACTTGGCATAGACGTCGAGGTTGGAATGGAGCTCAAACGGATATTTGACCGCTTGAGAGAAGCCCGAATCGTAGTACCAGCCCTTAAACTCCTTATTAGCGTTATCGGGTGCGGAAAGAGCCTTGTAAGACGAGCCCGCCTCGGCATAGATTGCAGGCATGGTCACGTCGCAATTGGTATGGAAGTTGATATAATAGTACATCGTCGTCCACTTGGCGAAGATCTCGATATTCTCGGTGAGGGTAATCGGATAGCCCACCTCATTTTGGAGATTCTTGTCGAGATACCACCCGCCGAACTCGCAATCGTATTTGACGGGCGTGGGCAACTCATAGATCTCCTCGTCGAAATAATACGTTTTGGGCGCAATGCCGTTGCCGCCCATCGTGTTAAAGGAGATACGATAGGTCGTGTCCGCTTTCCAACGCGCAATGAGCGTGACATCACAGGTCACGGGCGTAACAGAAGTGAACTTTCCGTCGTTGACGCCATCGCCCGTATACCAACCCTCGAAGATATAATGCTCGCGGGTGGGGACGGGAAGTTTGAGCACATCGCCATAAGAAACGGTAATCTCCGACGCTTGACCTTTCATGTCGCCGCCGTTTACGTCGTACTTGACTTTGTGCGTTTCGTTGGCGTGAAGAGCATCTTCGCCCTTGTCGCCCTTATCGCCTTTGTCACCTTTCTCGCCTTTCTCACCTTGCGGACCGGGATCGCCCTTTTCACCTTTCTCGCCTTGCGGTCCCTGTATACCTTGGTCGCCCTTGTCACCCTTATCGCCTTTGTCGCCTTGTTCACCTTTCTCGCCCTGTTCGCCTTGTTCACCCTGCTCGCCCTGTTCGCCTTGGACGCCCGAGTCCAAAGTGCCCTGAGCGGGCGAGGAATCGCACGCCGCAAGACCGAAGCACAGGCAAACAACGATGACAAGAGATAAAATAATCATCAGATGTTTTTTCATAAAAAATTTTCTCCTTAAAAATAAAAAGTGCGCCAACCGAAGTTAACGCACGAAAAACGCAAACTCCGATTGTCGCCAAACAAGTTTATATACGGTACAGGTTTATGCAATAGCAAAACCAAGAGATAACCAATATATTGGAATTTGCATTTTTACCAAATCCTAACATTAATTATCTCTTTATTATTTCCGCTATGATAGCAGTATATACTTCTCCCTCTACTACAAATTCATAAAACCTGTACCTTCCTTAAAAAAATATTAAACTTGTTTGGCAAATATAGTATACCACATAGCCTAATATTTTGTCAAGGGAATTTGAGATAGCTTCACTTTTACTGTTTTGTCACGTCTTGTCGAAGTAGTGGAAGCGGCGTCTGTTGCAAAAAAGCAGACAAGCGGAAATCAGTGCGGCGGGGACTTCGGCGGCGACGATCGAAAGCCATATTCCGTCCAAGTTAAGGATGGGCGGCAAGGCGAACACCGCTATGACGGGAAAGACGAGCGCACGCAAAAAGGAGATCGTCGCCGAAAACAGTCCGCTGTTAAGAGCGGTGAAAAACGATGAGCCGAATATGGAAAAGCCCGCAAACAGAAACGAGAACGAATAGAACCCAAAGGCTCTTTTCGTCATTGAAAGCAGCCCCTCGTCGTAGCCCACAAAGACGCGGGATATGGTCCCGCCGAGCAGTTCCGCCGTACCGAACATAACAAGAGCGGTCACCGAAATGACGATAAGGTTTTTTACAAACAGCGCTTTCAGTTCGTCGTAAGCTTTCGCCCCGTAATTGTAGCTTACGATGGGCGCAACGCCCACCGAATAGCCGATAAAGACGGCGACGAACACAAAGCCCACGTACATAAGCACGCCGTAAGCCGCCACGCCGTCCTCGCCCGAGTAATGCATAAGTTGGAGGTTGTAAAGCATTCCCACAATGGACATGGAGATGTTGCTGAGCAGTTCGGACGAGCCGTTGGCGACGGCTTTTATCAATGCACGTCCCTCAAATCCGCACTTTCCGAGCCTGAGTAAGCTGCCGTTTTTGCGGGCAAAGTAGATGACGGGCAGCACGCCGCCCACCACTTGCCCCAGGGCAGTCGCAGACGCCGCTCCGACAAGCCCCCACTTGAAAACGGCGATAAAGAGGGCGTCGAGGGCAAAGTTGGTAAGCCCCGAAGCCAACGTGACGTACAGTCCGAGTTTGGGACGCTCGGCTGTGGCAAACAGGCATTGAAATTCGTATTGAAGAATGAATGCGGGCAAGGCAATGAGGATTATCCGCCCGTAAAGCACGCAATTGTCGAGCAGTTCCCCGTCCGCCCCGAGCAGCCTCGCGACCGGTCGTATCACGGCGATGCCCACTCCGCAAAGCACCGCTCCGACGGCGACGGATATGTACACCAAAAAGGAAAAGACCCTGTTGGCTTTTTCGCCGTTGCCCTCGCCGAGAAACTTGGCGATGAGTGCGCTTCCGCCCGCCCCGAGCATAAAGCCGACGCTGCCGAGCGCCATCAAAAAGGGCATGATAAAGTTGACGGCGGTGAACTCCGCTTTGCCCGCGAAATTGGACACGAAAAAGCCGTCCACCACGCCGTAAACGGAAGTGAACACCAGCATTATTATGCTCGGAAGCGTGAACCTAATTAGCGTAATGAAGTTGAAGTGCTCGGATAGCTTAATCGGTCGCCTTTTCATATTCCACCTTATATAAGTACAGTCCATTCGGCGGAGCCACTTTGGTAAACGAGGCGTCGCCGCTCAGCAGTGCGCCAACGTCCAAAGCGTCCATTTTTCCGCACCCCACCTCGATGAGCGCCGCAGCCATTTTTCGCACCATATTGTACAAAAAGCCGTCGGCAGTCACCGAAAAGACGATAAAGCCGCCACGACGCTCCACGCTCGCCTCGTAAACCGTCCTAACCGTGGTAAGAGTGTCCGAGCCCGTGCTCCTAAATGCGACAAAGTCGTTTTTGCCCAAAAAGCGTTTGGCGGCAGCTTCCATCGCCTCGACGCAAAGCGGAGGAGTTCGCGTCGCCCTGTTCCTCAAAATGGGGCTGTCGAAGTCCGCCTCGTACATAAGATAGATGTACGTCTTGCGTTTTGCCGAAAAACGAGCGTGAAAGTCGCTTGGCACCACCTCGGCGGAGCGCACGCGAATGTCGTCGGGCAGGTAGTAGTTGAGCCCACCGACGAACTTTTTGCCCATATCCTTGTCGGTGTCGAAGTGCGCCACCTGACCGAGAGCGTGCACGCCCGCGTCTGTTCTGCCGCTCGCCGTCACCGAAGCGGGACTGCCCGTAAGCTTCGATATTGCCGCTTCGAGTTCGGACTGAACGGTGCGCAAAGACGGCTGGGTTTGCCAGCCGCAAAAGGCGGTTCCGTCGTATTCTATCGTAAGTTTTATTCTCATATCAGCGAATAAGCGAGGTTGGCAAGCGCGGTCGACACGCCGAAAAAGTCGTAAATAAACATCAGCGCGACAAAGAACATTGCCGCAAAGAACAACATTCCGAATAAATCCCTTATTCCGAGGCGCATTATCTTCATGCGCGTCCTACCCTTTGCCCCGCGATAGCACCTCGAATCCATGGCGTAGGCGAGTTCGTCCGCCCGACGAAACGATGAGATGAGCAGCGGGACGAGTATGGGCAGCATCGCCTTTGCCCGCTTGAAGATGTTGCCGCTGTCGAAGTCGGCACAGCGCGCCTTTTGAGCCGAGCGGATCTTGTCGGCTTCCTCGATGAGGTTGGGAATAAGCCTAAGCGCTATGCTCATAATAAGCGCGATCTCGTGCACGGGCACCTTGATGAGTTTGAGCGGTTTAAGCAGGCTCTCGATGCCGTCGGTGAGTTCCACGGGCGTGGTAGTAAGCGTAAGCAGCGACGGACCCATAACGAGCAAAAACAGCCTTATCGCCATGGCGATAGAGTTGATTATGCCCTCGAGCGAAATATTGATTATGCCCTTATGGAAATAGATGTGATTGGACGTTCCGCCGTAAAACAGCACCAAGATCACGGCGGTGAAAATCACGAGAAATATCACCGACTTCACGCTTTTGAGCACTTTAAGCGGCGGCACCTTGCTTATGAGCGTGACCATAAGCAAAAACAGAATGATGACGATAAAAGTCGCTCCGACGCTTACGATATAGTCGCCGAGCCGCCCCTTGTCCAAAAAGCGGTCGATTGTCGGCACGAGTATAAGCAACACGATGTAGCACAGCGAAATTATTATCTTTATCCGAGCGTCCATTCTGTGAACGACAGACTTGCTCGGGTAGTATTGTCCAAACGAAACGTCACGCATTTTTCGCACCCCAAATCGACAAAATCGACTGTACGAGCTCGTCCTCGCTGCTTGCCGAAACGTTTAATCCACGCTCAACGAGCAGCTTGGATATATACGCGGGCATGGGGAGGCTGAGCCCCGCCTCGGCGACGAGCTCTTCCTTGTCGAAAAGCTCCTTGGGCGAAAACACGCCTTTAAGCTTGCCCCCGCCGAGCACGGCTATGCGGTTGCAGTACGAGGATACCTCGTCCATATTGTGCGAGATCATGACTATGGTGGGGCACTCGCGCTTTATCCTCAAAAGAAGCTGCATTATCTCCTCTTTGCCCTTTGGGTCGAGCCCCGCAGTCGGCTCGTCGAGAATGAGCGTTTTCGGCTTCATTGCCAAGACGCCGGCAAGAGCGACTCGGCGCATTTGCCCGCCGCTCAGTTCGAAGGGCGACCTGTCCTTTATCTCCCGATAGTCCAGCCCGACAAGTTCGATCGCGTTTTTTGCCCGCTCGGCGATCTCGGCGGCGGACAGTCCCAAGTTCTTGGGTCCGAAGCCCACATCCTTTTCGACCGTTTCGTCGAACAGTTGGTACTCGGGATATTGAAAGACCATGCCCACTTGGCTACGCAGCTTTTTGTAGTCGTACTTTTCGGATAGGTCGATCCCCTCGACGATAAGCGAGCCGTTCATCAGCTTGATGAGCCCGTTAAAGTGGCTTATAAGCGTGCTTTTGCCGCTGCCCGTGCGCCCGACTATGCCGAAAAAGTCGCCGTCCTCTATGGTGAAAGTCACGCCGTCGAGAGCCTTGCGCTCGAACGGAGTGCCCGGCGAATATATATACGTAAGGTCCTTTACAACGATCGACATATTGCCTCCGCCAATTGCTCGGGAGTGTAAACCTCGCCGACGTTCATTCCGCTTTTATTAAGTCGCTTTGCCACCGAGCAGCTCATCGGCAGTTTGAGCCCCAATTCCACCAGCCTGTCGTCATAGAGCGTCTGCCGCCCGCCGCTGAGAGCGACCGAGCCGTCGTTCATCACGATTATCTTGTCGCAAAGCGCCGCCTCTTCCATAAAGTGCGTTATCATGATAACGGTCATTCCCTTTTCGCGGTTGAGCCGTGTGACGACTTCCATTATCTCCTTTTTCCCCGTGGGGTCGAGCATGGACGTGCTCTCGTCGAGCACCATCGCCTCGGGACAGATAGCCAGCACGCCCGCTATCGCTATGCGCTGCTTCTGCCCGCCCGAAAGCCGAAAGGGGGCGTCCTCTCGATACTCGTACATTCCCACGCTTTTTAGGGCGAAGTCCACCCTCTCCCTTATCTCCTTGGGATCGAGCCCGAGGTTTTCGGGTCCGAACGCCACGTCGTCCTCGATTATCGTCGCGACCATTTGGTTGTCTGGGTTTTGGAACACTATGCCCACGCTTTTGCGTATGTCAAACAAATTCTTTTTGTCGGCGGTATCGAGCCCGTTCACTTTCACCAACCCGCTTTGAGGCAACAATAGCCCGTTCATAAGCTTGGCGATGGTGCTCTTGCCGCTGCCGTTGTGCCCGACAAGAGCGACAAGTTCCCCTTTCTCGATGGAAAAGGAAACGTTTTTTACGGCTTTGACCTCGTTTTTGGTGCCCGCCGAATAGGAATAACTCACGTTGTCGAACTCAATAAAACTCATTGCTATATCATAGCACATTTTTTATTAAATTTCAACGAAAACAGCGGGAAAAAAACGGTTTCAAAAAAAATTAAATTTTAGGTGCCATATCTATTGCATTTTTTTGTTTATTGTGATAAAATGAATATGGAATATCCTATTTTTATATCGAGGTATTATGTCAAAAATAATTGCCGTCGCCAACCAAAAGGGCGGCGTAGGGAAAACAACCACTTGCATCAATCTCAGCAGCTTCCTTGCCGCCATGGGCAAAAAGACCCTTATGGTGGACATCGACCCACAGGGCAATTGCACGAGCGGTATCGGACTTAACAAAAAAGACATTCATCATTCGGTGTACAACATGCTCGTGGGCGACTGCACGGCAAGAGATGCCATCGCTCACACGTGCGTAACCAATCTCGACATCATCCCCTCCAATATCGACCTTGCGGGTGCGGAAATCGAACTTATCGGCGTTCAGTCAAGGGAAAAGGTCCTGCGCAAAAATCTTCAACCGCTCAAAAACAAGTACGACTACATATTCATCGACTGCCCTCCGTCGCTTGCCTTGCTTACGGTAAACGCTCTGACGGCAGCCGACAGTATCCTTATCCCCATTCAGGGCGAGTTCTTTGCCCTCGAGGGACTAAGCCAATTGATGAACACCATAAGGCTCGCCAAAAAGCACCTCAACCCGTCGCTCGAAGTCGAGGGCGTTTTGCTCACCATGTACGATGGGCGAAGCAACCTCGTTGCAAGCGTCACCGCCGAGATCATCAAGTACTTCGGCAAGAGCGTATACGCACACCGCATCCCGAGGAACGTAAAGCTCGGCGAGGCTCCAAGCTACGGTATGCCAATTATGCAGTTCGAGCCTCGATGCACCGGCTCTATCGCCTACAAAGCGTTTGCCGAGGAATTTCTGGAACGGAACGGCGACACAACGTATCAAAAAATCGTCAGCATGAATGCGCTTAGACGTAAACCGCAAAGATAACGAAAATGAGTACAGAATCCAAAAAGAACATATTCCGTCATCGCCCCACCCTCGCTTATGTCACGGTCGGCGCCGAAAAAACTCCGCACACGCACGAACATCCGGAGTTGATTTTCGTCGGGCAAGGAAGCGGCAAGTTCACCGTCGAAAACCACGAGTATCCCATTAAAACGGGCGACCTCATCATTGTAAGTAAGGGCACGCTCCACAGCGATTATATGTTCGCGGGCGAAAATTCGGGCGAAAGTTCGATCGTCCATATGGGCATAGCCGAGGTGCTGCTTTCGGGTATGCGCAAAAACGACCTTATTCCCGACCCGTTTTGTATCGTCAATATCGAGGGCAACGACTGCGACCTTTTGCGTTCGTGTCTTAACGCCATAATGAGCGAACGGCTCAATGGCGAACTGTGCAGCAAGAAGATGGAGGACGATCTGTCCGAGGTAGTCATCATCACCGCGCTGCGCCACGCCGTCGTCGACATAGGCAAGCTGCTTATGAAAAACAAGCAGTTTTACGAAGCAAAGGAATATTTCGACAACAACTATATGACAATAAACAATATCGAGGAAGTGTGCGAGCTGCTGAAAATCAACAAGTACTATCTTACGCACATCTTTAAGGAAAAGCTCTCGATGCCGCCCGTGCGCTACTTGCAATACAAGCGATTGGAAAAGGCGAAGTCGCTGATACTTACGGGCGTACCCATTAAGGAAGTGGCGGAGCGATGCGGCTATTCGGACACGTGCTATTTTTGCAAGGTGTTCAAAAAGTACCTCGGAATGTCCCCCCTTAAATATCGACAATCTCAATTGGGTAAAAGAAGAAAATGAAGAAATTCAAAATCTCAATCATAGATTTAATTAAATACGGCGCTCTTGCCGCATTTATTTTATGTGCGCTTGTACTTATAATCGAGTCGTCCATGCCCGGCAAGATCTCGGGCGCGCACTCGGATAAGTTCGGTGACCTGTTGGATGTACCCGTCGACAAGATTGTCGAGCCCGAAAGCCTTATATTGACCGATCTTAGCGGCAACTCGCCCGACGCTGCCGTATGCGTAAATCAAAGTTTTCCGCTTGTCCCGCACTTCGAGCCCGAAAACACCACCTTTAAGCAAGTGAAGTGGCTCGTCGACGGCGAGGCAACTGTCGGCGAGGACGGCGTCATCACCTTTCTCGGCGAGGGCGAGGTCACCGTGACGGCGGTAAGTCTTGTCGACGAGCGGATCAAAAACTCGTTTTGCTTCAACGTAAAAAAGGCAACTCCGAGCGAAGTCACGATACACGCGCCTACATTTATCGATGTGGGCGAAACGGCAATGGTTTCCGCCTCGTTTATCCCCTTTTACTCCCAATGCGACTACACTCTGTCGTCGAGCTCGCCATGTCTTACTGTCGACGGCAATCGCGTAACGGGTGTAAGCGAGGGCGTTGCCGTCATTTTCGCCTCTATCGGCGACGAGGTGATGTCCCAAACGGAGATCACCGTTCGGGGTGTTGATTCGACGCTCGATTTTATGCTCGGCGACGAGAAAATAACCGAACTTTCCGCCTCGGTGGGCGAAAAGGTAAAGATAAACTGTCTTATTTCCGGTCCTCGAAATGTGGAATGGAGTTCGGACATACCGTTATGCTTTATCGCTTCCGACTGGTTTTACGTCATGCCGGTAAGGAGCGGCTCATTCACCGTGACGGCGACGGTGGGCGGCAAGCGGTTCGCGCTCAACGTCGTTGCTTCGGGCGAAGCGCTTAGCGATCACGTGACGGGCATTGTCGCCTCCGACCTCACCTTATACAAGGGCGAATACCGCTCCTTGGATATAACGATGACCGATGACGGTGCGCCCGCTTACTCCGAGCCCGAGTACTTTTGCGAGGGCGGCGTCGTTTCCGTCGACTCGGTCGGGCGAATTTACGGCTCGGAAGAGGGCACGGCAACGGTGACGATCAAGGTCGGCGAGGTGTCCGCGCTCGTCACGGTCGAGGTGAAGATCCCGCCCGTGTCCGAGATAGATATTCTCGTACCGAACCACGAGCCCATCATAGGCGAGGACTATCCCCTAGGTTGCATCGCCCGACCCGTTTTCGCCCAAGCCGACGTAAGCTGGGTTTCGAGCGACGAGCATACCGCCGTCATCGACAACGGTGTCGTGTCGTTTTTCAAGGCGGGGAGCGTCACAATAACCGCCTTTGCCCAAGGAAAGTCGGGCTCGGTGACGCTTACGGCTTACAATTTGCTCGACGTCACGGGTCTAAGCTTTGACGGGGTCGACGACCTCACCTCGGACGGGAACGGTTATGAAGCGACCATGCCCATGAACTCTTCGGCTTTTATCTTGCCCGTATTCGGCATAAATGCCTCGTACTTCGACTTCGAGCTCGCCTCGTCCGACGAAAACGTGCTGACCGTGACGGACAATGTGGTCTATGCACGCAAAAAAGGTGTTGCCGACATAACGGTGACGTACTCCGACGGCTTCTCGCCCAATGAGCAAGTGTTTACCGTGAGTATCGAGGTCGTCGAGCAACGGCTGAGCGACACGGTGAGCAATTACGGCAGGTTGATACGCAAGGGGCTGGGGCACTTTGCCGCGTTCTTGATTACGGGCATCTTTGCCTCGGTGGCGTTTATGCTGCTGATAAGGCGCAAGTACATTGCATTTCCCACCGTCCTTGTCGCCGGCTTCTCTCTGGCGGGTTTGACGGAGCTTATCCAAATGATCACGCCCAACAGAGGTCCGTCGATGAGCGACGTTTTGCTCGACTTTAACGGCTTCTGCTTTACCGCTCTGCCGATAATGCTCGTTTTCGCCATAGTCTATATCGTCAAATTCATAAAGGACAAAAATTCCCGCTCTTGACTGCGGTCAAGGCGGTTTTTGTTTTTGAATTTTGTCTTTATTATAAACAGTTACAAATAAATATCGGAGGTTCAATATGGAAATAGGAATAAAAGGAAAACAGGAACGAGTGGTTTCTTACGAGGAAACAGCGGAATACATATCGAGCGGGTTACTGCCCGTGTTCGCCACGCCATGCATGATCCGGCTTATGGAGGCGACGGCAAGGCTTTCGGTGGAGCCGTATCTCGGTGAGGGGCAGAGCACGGTGGGCACGAGTGTCAATATTCGCCACCTTGCCTCGACCTTTGTGGGTTGCAAGGTGACGTGTGAAAGCGAGCTTGTCGAGATCGATCGGCGACGCCTCGTCTTTGCCGTCAAGGTCTATGACGACAAGGAGCTGCTCGGTGAGGGCACGCACGAGCGTTTTATTATCGATAATGAAAAATTCCTCGCTCGGCTCGAAGCAAAGCGTGCCACTTTTTGAAAAAAGTGGAGCAAAAACTTTTGAGGGCGTTTGCTTTTTGTAAAAAGCAAAATAAAAACTTTTATGGGCGGACGGACGTAACGTTTTTCCCTTAACGCCGCTTCGCTTGGGCGTGCTAAGGGCGGGCGGACGTAACGTTTTTCCCTTAACGCCGTTTCGCTTGGGGTTCTGCTTTTTGTAAAAAGCATCCACTTTTTGAAAAAAGTGGAGCAAAAACTTTTGAGGGCGTTTGCTTTTTGTAAAAAGCAAAATAAAAACTTTTATGGGCGGACGGACGTAACGTTTTTCCCTTAACGCCGCTTCGCTTGGGCGTGCTATGGGCGGGCGGACGTTGCATTTCTCCCCTAACCCCGTTTCGCTTGGGCGTGTAATGGCGAGTTGTGAGTTTCGTTTCCTTCCCAACTTCGTTTCACTTGCTGTAAAAAAAGTTAAGGCGCAGTGGTAAATTCCGCTACGCCTTTGATTTTCGTTATCCAAATATTACACCGTCACTTCGTAAAATTCGTGGGTTAGCTGTCTTTCGAAGAGTTCGGTTAGCAGTTTTTCGGCGGGCACGCCGCTTATCAGCTTGTTCACGGCTTCGGTGAGCGGCATTTCGACCCCTACCTTTTGGGCAAGTTCCGCTAAGGCTTTTGCCGTCATGACTCCCTCGGCGAGTTTGGAGAACTTCTCGCCCCTAACGAACATTTCGCCCCACTTGCGATTGTGGCTGTGCTCCGAAAAGAGCGTCGCCTCGTAGTCGCCGAGGTGGCACAGTCCGTACGCCGACAGTCCGTTGCCGCCGAGCGCGGTCATAAGGCGGGACACTTCGCGGCTTCCGCGCGCCATAAGCGGGCCTTTCATGGTGGACAGTCCCAAGCCGTCGAGTGCGCCCGCAATGATGCCGAGTACGTTCTTGGCGGCGGCGCCTATCTCGGTGCCGATGATGTCGTTGCCGTGATAAAATCTTATCAGCTTGCTTTTGAAGGTGTCGATGAGCCTGTCGGTAAGACCGGGATCGTAAGCGTCGATGACCATGCAGCTCGGGCGGTTTTTGGTGAACTCCTGTATATGCCCGGGTCCCACCCAAACGGCGACCTTGTCCTTGCTCACGCCCGCTTCGAGGGCGACCTCGGACAGGCGTTTGCCCGTGGCTACTTCGATACCTTTCATGCACAAGACGAAGGTCTTGTCCTTGTAGTCAAAGGCGGTTATTTGCTTAAAGAACTCCCTAAGTCCTTGCGAATTGATGGAGATGATTATGACGTCGGCGCGTTCGACCGCGTATTTAAGGTCGCAGCTGAGTTCTATGTCCTTGCTGAAGCTGACCCACTCGTTTCTGCCCGTTTCTTTAAGCACGGTATAGCTCGGCGAGCCCTCTCTGCCGAAGCTTACGACGTCGTGACCTATGTAGTTGTTGTACCAAGCGAGGAACGAGCCCCATCTTCCGCATCCCAAAACCGATATCTTCATTACTGTCCCCCTATTTTACGTACATTCCGCCCACGACCTTGTCGCAAAAGGCACGAGAGAAAAATCTCGATAGCAGCACCAAAAACTTGTATTTAAGTCCCACGGTGTACAAAGTCGCCACCCTCTTCTTTTCGGCAAGCTTGACGACGAGCCTTGCCACGCAATCGGGGCTCATGCCGTTGATCTCGTCCTTTTCCATGACCCCTATGCTCTTTTCCTGCTTGTTGTAGTCGCCGCTATTTGTCTTTACCCTGTTTTCGGTAAAGCCCGTCTTGATGTCGCCCGGCATGACCGCGCAAGCCGTAATGCCAAACTCCTTGACCTCGTTGCGGAGCGCGGACGTAAAGGCGTTGATCGCCGCCTTGGAGCACGAATAAAAGGACTGAAAGGGTATCGAATATATCGACGCCACCGACGACGTGCTTATTATCCGTCCGCTTTTTCGGGCACGCATATGCGGCAAAACCGCCTGCGTACTGTTGACGGCTCCGAAGAAGTTGACGTCCACCTGCTTTTTTGCGAGTTCGAGCGGAGTGGTTTCGATCGCGCCCGCTATACCGAAGCCCGCGTTGTTGACGAGCAGGTCTATTTTGCCTTCCGCCGCTATCACCTTATCCACGGCGGCAAAGACCGACGCCCTATCGGTAACGTCCGCCTCGATAAAATTCGTGCCACCCTCTGTATTGTGGCGGCTGAAATTGTATACTTTGTAACCCGCTTCTTCGAGCCTCAGCTTTTCCTGCTTGCCTATTCCGCTCGACGCGCCCGTCACTATCGCAACTTTCATAACGCTAAATTCCGTCCTTTTCGGCGCCCTCGTCAAAGACGCGCTTCATAATGTCCATCGCCTCGTCGAGCAAAGCCTCGGTGTGCGTTGCCATAAGGCTTATGCGCAAAAGGCACTCGTGCTGAGGCGTGGCGGGCGGGAGAACGGGATTGACGTACACTCCCTCGTTAAACAGCTTTTTGCCGTAGTAGAGTGTGTCGTAAAGTTCGTAGGTGTATACGGGAATGATGGGCGTGGTGCTTGCCTTTATCTTGATGTTGCGCTTTTGCATGCCCGCCCTCATGTACTCGCCGAGGGAGTTGAGCCGCTCCACGCGCTCCGGCTCGTTTTTGAGGATGTTGAGCGCGGCGAGCGCAGCCGCACACGACGACGGAGTGATCGACGCCGAGAATATGAACGGGCGGGAATTGTGTCGGACGTATTCGCACACGCGAGCCGAAGCCGCCATAAAGCCGCCGAGCGAGGCGAGCGACTTTGAAAACGTGCCCATTATTATGTCCACGTCCTTTTCGAGCCCGAAGTAGCTTGCGGTGCCCCGTCCGCCCTTGCCGATCACGCCGAGCCCGTGTGCGTCGTCGACCATGAGCCTTGCCCCGTACTCCTTTTTGATCTTGACGAGTTCGGGCAGTTTGGCAATGTCGCCGCTCATGGAGAACACGCCGTCGGTGACGATGAGTATCCCCGCCGTATCGGGCACGGTCTTGATGAGGCGTATCAGGTCCTCCATGTCGCCGTGCTTGTAGCGGAGCAGCTTGCCGCCCGAAAGCAGGCAGCCGTCGTAAATGCTCGCGTGGTTTTCTCTGTCGCACAGAATGTAGTCGTGCCTACCCACGAGCGTGGAAATTATGCCGAGATTGGACTGAAATCCCGTTGAAAACGTCATTACCTCTTCCGCACCCAAAAAGTCGGCGAGTTCTCTTTCGAGCCGCAAGTGCAAGTCGAGCGTGCCGTTGAGGAACCTGCTGCCCGAGCAACCCGTACCGTACTTGTCGAGCGCCTTATGAGCCGCTTCGATCACGGCGGGATGAGCGGTCAGCCCGAGGTAGTTGTTTGAGCCGAGCATTATCTTCCTGCCGCCCTCCATTACGACCTCGGGGGCTTGCTTGGATTCGAGGCAATGGAAGTAGGGATAGATCCCCTTCTCACGCGCATACGCTATGAGCGAATGGGTCACTACGGAGGAATTTTCGGTATTGCATTTATTGAATAAGTCCATTTATTGCTCCTAAATCATTCCTTGGTTACGTAAACGTAGCCGTAGGCGTTGGGTCCTATATGTGCGCCCACTATGGGACCGAGGTCCCGAGGCGCGATTACGACGGAGGGGTCGAGCTCCATTTTGGAAATAAGGTCCAAGGTATTGTCCTTGTTGTAGCTGTGCAAAAACCTTATGCCGTAGCTTAAATCGACCTTGCTTATATCGAGTTGCTTTGCCACCGTCCTTATGCCCGCCTTGGCTCCGAGCGCCTTGCCGACGACGTCTATCGTGCCCTGCAAACTGATGGTGATAAGCGGCTTTACCTGCAAAAACGAGCCTATCGCCGCCGTCGCCGTGTTTAGCCTACCGCCCTTGGCAAGGTAGCTGAGTGTGTCTATCCCGGCGACGAGCCTTGCCCTTTTGCGAAGCTTGTCCACAAAGTCGATGAGTTCGTCGATGGGCAGGTCGCAGCGCTTTGCCGCCTCTTCGACGAGCATTTCGAGCATGATCGTGGTGCAAAGCGAGTCGTATATGTACACGTTGTCGAAGCCGCCCTGCTCTTTTACCCTCATGGCGCACTCGTACGTGCCGGATATCTTGGACGAGAGGGGCAAAAACAGCACCGTTTCGCCCTTATTCTTGGCTGTGGTAAAAATCTCTTCGAGTTCTTGCGGCGAGGGCTGCGAGGTGTGCGGATAGTTTTTGCCCTCCAAAAGCAGCTTGTAAAACTGCTCGTTGTCGATGTCCACGCCGTCTTTATATCCGGTACTGCCGAAAGTTATGCCGAGCGGTATTACATCGACACCCAACTTTTTCGCCTCATCCTGCGTCAGTGTGCATGAAGAATCGGTCAATATCTTTACCATATATCCCTCCGCTGAAAATTCTTCTTTTACGATTTTTAATATACTATAAAGTTTGCGTCCAAGTCAAGCAAAAACACGCTCTTAAAGTCAAATATGCGCTGCGCTCAGATATTCGAGAGCGGCTTTTACCCCCTCTGCTGCGGCTTCATCTACGCTCAGTCCGCTTATAAAGCTTTTTATAAGAGCCGCTTCCACGGCTACGCCCGCGCCCGACCTGTTGACAATGACCGCCGCGCCCGCGTCGGCATGACCGAAGTGCGTGCCGTCGTTGTACCAGATCCCCTGCTTGCCGCACGTGACAAAGACGTTTTTAACGCCCCCGTGGAGCAAAATCTCGGTGGCGGCAAGAATGTTGTTTTCGTTTTCGAGCGAAAACCCGACCAAATTTTCGAGTTCCGCCTTGTTCGCCTTGACGGTGTGAATATACGGAAGCAGCGGGCGAAGCTTGCTTGACGAGCGCACCGACACGGTGTCGATAAAGATGGGGCTCGTGACGTTTTTAAGCAAATATTCCAACTTGTCACTGTCGAACTCGACGTCGACAAAGCAAGCCGACGAGCCGTTAAGCAAACTCAGCCTCTGCGACAAAAATTGTATGTCCAAATTGCGCAGCACCCGATAATCGAACACCCTGTACACGTTTTCGCCGCTCTCGTCGCTCAGTTCGGCGGCGACCGAGGTGGGGGCGTCTATGGTGAGCGAAGCCGAGTAGTCCACGCCGTAAGCATCGCACGCCGCCTTTATCTTGGCGGCAAAGTCGTCCTTTCCGAGCGCCGTTATCAGTTTAACGTTGCTCCCGAGCATTGCAAGTCTTTCGCTCAGATTCCTTGCCTCGCCGCCGAGTTTTAGCGATACGACCCCGTAATTCCCCTCCGAGCAAAGCTTGCCGAAAGACGAGCCGCTTAACGCCACGTGTGAGCCGCCTATGACGGCAACATAGCCACTCATATGGTCCTCCCGATACAAAAAATATTCAATGAAAAAGTCCCAAAAGGCGCCCTTATAGGACATTTACAAAATTATAGCACACTGCCGCCTTTTGTGTCAATGCAACAAGTCGTCATAAAAAAATTTCATCTTAGCCGCGACACGTAACTCCTTGCGAAGTCGTCCACGCTGCCCGCCCCCATAAATATGACGGCGTCGTAACAAAAGTACAGTCTGTCAAGCATTTCGCCCGCCTCGTCATAATCTTTCGCGTACAAAAAACCGCCCTTTTTTGCCAGCGAGAGCGAGCTTACTCCCTCGATCGGCTTTTCCCGAGCCGCATAGATGGGCAGCAGGATGCATTCGTCGAAGCGGCTCAGAGCCTCGATGAACTGCTCCTCGAACACCTGCGTCCGAGTGTATGTGTGCGGCTCGAACACGGTCAGCGTCCGCCCGAACACCTTTTTGGCTGCGGCGAGCGTGCAGTCTATCTCGTGCGGGTGGTGAGCATAGTCGCTGATAAACTCGGTGTTGCCCCTTTTATACAGTGTTTCGAACCGCCTGTCGACGCCATTAAACCGCTCTATGCCGTAAAAATCCCGTTTGGTGAAGTCGCAATAGGCTATCGCCGCCATCGCCGAGCAAACGTTGTGCTCGCCCCGCACGCCGAGCGTAATGCGCCCCATCTCCCCTTTCGGGGAATGAGCCTTAAAGGTGTAGTAGCCGCTTTTCTCGCCTTCGATCGTAGCGTAATAGTCGTTGCCCGCTTTAAGCCCAAAGGTAAAAGTGCGCCCGCCTTTAAGCGTCCGCGCCTCGTTGTCGCCGCACACGAAAGCCGTCTTGCTCTGCTTGCAAAGGCGGTCGAACGCACCGTAAAAGCTCTCGTACGTCTTAAAGAAGTCGGCATGGTCGAGCTCGACGTTGAGCACGATCGTCGCGTCCGGTCTAAGCGAAAGAAAGCACTCCTTGTATTCGCACGCCTCGGTGATAAACAGCTCCTTGCCGCCTATGCGACCCGAAACGCCCTTTACCGTCCCGCCGAAATGCACCGTCGGGTCCGCCCCATCCAATGCGTACATGAGCATCGCCGTCGTCGTCGTCTTGCCGTGAGTGCCGCTCACCGCCGCCACGCTCCCGTACGAAGCCGCTATCGTGCCGAGCAGTTCCGACCTCGACAACAAAGGTATATTCCGCCTCTTTGCCTCGACAAACTCGGGATTGTCCTTTCCTACCGCAAGTGTGTACACCACGGCGTCCGCCCCTATCACATTTAAGGCGTCATGCCCGTTTAACCTCAGGTCCGAGCCCGTCACGATATTGCCCTCTCTCCTTACGAGTTCGGCAAGAAAACTCATGCTCACGCCCTTTATTCCTATAAAATGATATCTCATAGTTTTTATGTATATGCCGCTCCCCCCAAAAAATAATAATATTTCATCAAAAAACTGTTCCCAAATACTTGATTTTGAGTGCGAAGTGTGTTATAATAATGTAAGGAGTGTGACAAAAATGAACATTACAGAAGTAAGAATACGACTACTCAAAAAAGACGAAGGTAAGCTTAAAGCATTGGCTACCATAATTATCGACGACTGCTTTGCCGTGCACGAGATACGCATTGTGGAGGGCGCCGAATCGGAATTTATAACCATGCCCAACAAGAAACTCGCCTACGGCGATTATAAGGATATCGCTCACCCGCTCAACAACGAAACCCGCAAATACCTAAGCGACCTCATCCTTAAAGAATATCACCTCGCCGTCGAAAAAGCAAAAGCGGATAGTGCCGAATAATTTTTCCACTTTTGAGGGCGGGTCGTGCATTGCGTTTCTTTCCAATACCCGTTTCGCTTGGGCGGGTTAGGTGGACAAATACTATTAATTCCTGCGAAGCAGCCATTAAAAAAAGGGCGCCTTTCTTAAATGTGTCGCTTTCGCTCCGATTTGAACCCCTAAGCCGGTTCCTGTTAAATTGGGCAAATTTACTTTTCTTATCTATATATAATAAGAAAGGCGTTATTCAAACTTTGTACACTTTTTCAGCATTAACTGTTATTTTTGCATTTTATTTTTATAAGGGGCAAAAAGATTTTATTTAGCGGCGAGGTTGAAAAGTATTTTTCAGCCTCGCCGCAGATAAAAGTTTTTTGGTTACTTTTTTTCAAAAAAGTAACAATTTATTTTATAGCTCTGCCGTCGGAAGTGAAGTAGATACAAATCGAGCCGGGGCCGCCGTGGCTGATAACGACGGGACCGAGCGGCAAGGTTATCACCTTGACGTTAAGCGCGTTCCTAAGTTCGTTAGCGACATGATCGGCGTCGTCGGGACAGCCGGCATGCCCCACGTAGATAGTATCGAAATGCGGCACGTACATACGTTTGGTCGCCCCGACGATTTCGCTTAAAGCGCGTTTACGTGACAAAACCTTTTTGTACGGCACGAGGAACCCGTCCTCACTTACCCTAAGCGCAACTTTGAGGTGAATGGCGTCCCCGAGTGTTGCCGCAGTCATACTCACTCTGCCCGTGCGAGCAAGGTATTTAAGGCTGTCGACGGTAAAGAGCGCGCTTACATTATGTTTAAGTTGCTCGGCATAATCAAAGAGTTCGTCGAGCGAGCAGTTCTCTTTTTCCGCTTTGACGGCACAGGCGACGGCGGGCAGCATGATGCCGCAACTTGCCGACAGAGCGTCGACCACCCTCACCCTGTTCCCGTATCGCTTGTTAAGGTCCTCGGCGGCGAAACGGAAATTGCCGTACGTCCCGCTTATATTGCTCGACATCGAAAAGTGAATTACGTCCGCGCCCGATTTAAGCAGCGTTTCGATGTGATTGTACGCCTCTTCGGTATTGACCTGCGACGTCTTGGTGACGGCGCCGTTGCGCATAGCGGCGTAAAAGTCGTCGTAACTCATTCCGTCCCGTGTGTTATAGACCTTGCCGTCCACCATGTACTCCATGGGAACGACGGCAATGTTGTATTCATTTTGAATTTGTTCGGTTATATCGGACATAGCCTCGACCGAAATTATGATTTTACCCATTAATTGCCTCCAATAGCTTGCAAAGCTATTGTATTATAAAGGTAGCCAAAAATCAACCTACTTTTGAACAAGTCCATTCTATCCTTGGTTAAGCCGCAGTAGAGTGACAGAATACGCTATTCTACTTGCGGTAGAGTACAAAAAATCGCTTGCCATACATCGATTTTTATGATATAATACGCTTATGGACGATATAAAACAAATTATTGCCGACAATATCACCTTTTATCGCAAGGAAAAAAATATGACGCAAGTCGAACTTGCCGAAAAGCTGAACTATTCGGACAAGGCGGTTTCCAAGTGGGAGCGCGCGGAATCGTATCCCGACATCGTCACATTGATCGCGATCGCGCAACTGTTCGGCGTGACGGTCGATCAGCTTGTTTCCTCACGCAAGAAGGTGAAAAAAGCCAAGCCGCTCATCGCTCTGCTTTCGGGCGGGCTTGTTTGGCTGATCGCAACGGCTGTTTACGTGATAATGAATATGATCGCTCCCATCCCCTATTCCTGGCTGGCGTTTGTGTACGCCGTGCCCGTGTGCGCCATAGTCATGCTGGTGCTTTTTGCGATATGGGGTAAGAAATTGCTCGTTTTGGTCGCCGAGTCGATCATCATTTGGACGGTGGCGACCTGCATCTTTCTTACCATTTACGTCACCGCGCCCGCACTTCAAAACAGCTTCTTTATCTTCTTTTTGCCCATTCCGTTGCAGATCCTCGCAGTGCTGTGGTACGAACTCAAAGTCAAACGGCGCAAAGTTAATCTTATCCGCCGCCGAGTAAAAAAGACTCCGCCCGAGCAACAGGACGACAATAACAAGCAGCAGTAACCATAGCAGTCCGTCAAAGAGAACAATAGAGCAATGGAAAGTCATTTCGGTGATAAAATCTACACGGCACGCAAGGCAAAGGGATTTTCGCAAGAATATTTGGCGAAATCGGTAGGCGTATCCCGCCAGACGATCTCCCAATGGGAAAACGACAAATTGCAACCGTGATATTGATTACTTTTAACATCGCCATGATCATATTAAAAATAAAAGATAAAAATTAAATCGAAGCAACAAAAGAGCGGCTTAACACCGCTTTTTGCAAAAACGAGCGTTGTCAACAAATTGCAAAGAAAATGTCAAGTAAAAATTCCTTGCGATTTTCGGAAAAATATGATATAATACCAATAGAGTTAAGTTTGGATGGAAACTATCGGGAGAATATGCCGAGTTATTTACTAAGGATCTATGCTAAGCGAAAAAGGAGAGCGGAAAATGAGGAAAGCGGCAGTCGCGCTAACCATAATCTTTATGGTACTGACTCTTGTCGGAGTTGTATTGGTCATTTGCTACGACTTAAATCCCGCAAATGCTGTTATTCCCATGTTGTTTGAGATCGTATGCCAATCCTTTATTAAAGCCGACAATAATTAAATATGAGGCTGAAAAAGAGGTCGGAACCGACGATGAGGTCAAAAAGTTATGGTCAAGGAAAAAACGATAAAACAAATATATAAGAGCGTGATCATACGCAATTCGATTTGTTTTGCGTCCATGGCAGCTTTTTTGCTTGACGTTTTAAGCGGCAATCTTTATAACACAAGGACCAACGTGTCGTTGCTTTTGTTCCTTGCCGTAGTGATCTCGTTTTGCAGCTGCTTTTTCGAGATGCGGATCGTTCGCAAAACAGGCGAATTTCTTATGCCGACGGCGAGAATTTTGATATTCTCAGCCAAGCCGATAATATTTGTTCTAAGCTACGTCGTAATAATCTTGGCTTTTAAGTCGCCGATGGAAAATTACCTTAAATATTTGCTGCTCTGCTTGTATTTGGTCGTCGCGACGGGCTTATTTTACCTTTTGGTAATAATGCTCTTCCGCAAAAAAGACGGCAGCGAAGTGTGTTACATAGACTTTATGCTGAGTAAATCGGTTAGACGGAAAAATCGAAATTCGGCTCTTATAGGGATAATCACGACGACCATATTGCTTACGGGCGTAGTCGCGCTGTTTATCGTCTACATCGTAAAACAGCCGTCCGATAATTTCTTTACCGTCAATGCCCATTTTACCATTTTGGGTTACATCATTATCTCCGTCATACTGATAGCGTGCGAGGTCGTTTATATACAGGAACTTATAAAGAAACGCAAAGCCGAAAGACGATCGGACGAGGAAAAATCTATCATAGAGGGCGAAAACGAACTTAAAGGGGGTAGCGACGATGAAAAAATTGAGCGATAAAACAAAAAGAACCGTTTATAAGGTACTGTTCGGGTGCGTCACGCTCATTTTTATTGCGGCATTTGTCGTCGGTTTGGTGGGAATAATCAAAAAAGCATACGACCTTATTCGCCTATCGATAATCTTTATTTCGTGCGGCTTGATTATCAATATTTTCAATATACTCATTTTTAAGTCAAGTAACACCGGTGAGGCTTGATTATACTGCCGAAACCATTATGATGAGATCGTCAAAAAAGAGAGATGTTTGGATTTGGAGCGTATTCGTGTTTTTCGGGTTGCTCCTTTTCGCAAACGGAATATTCGAGGTCGTAAAAATCGACAGTTTCGATTGTAAATTTTGGGCGTCGATATTTTTATCGGCTTGCGCCGTTTTCTCCTGTTACTTTGCGAATAGCAAAAAATCGGGATACTTGATTTATTCGATTGCAATTTTACTGCACGTGCTGACGAATTTAGACCTCTATGTCGAAAATGCAGTTTTGCAAGCGAGTGTTTGCGCGCTTTCGATCGGGCTATTGATTTTTTTGCTTATAAAATACCGAAACGTTAAGGCAACGGACATCGTCGAAAGAAAACGACTGACCGAGCCCGTCTTTGCCAAGATCAACAAATTCAATCTTTTCGCCAATATGATATGCGTAGTCGGGCTTTTGGCATTGCTGTTTGACATTTCCGATAATGTGGTATTGAAAATTGCCGTCACGCTCCTTATTTGTCTTATTTCTTTGACGCTCACCTATATAAAGCAAAATAAACGAGCCGCCTTCGGTCGAAAACCAAATTATACAGAGTATGTGTTTGTGACGTTTTGGCTTGTCGCCACGCTTGTCAATGCGATAATTCTGCGAGATACCCATATGGCTTTGGGATATGTCGCTCTTGTTATTATCGTCCTCATGACGGATTATTTTATTTTCGACCGCCCCCTCGTCATAGAAAAATTGACACTTTCTGCTTTTTGAAAAAAGCAGAATAAAAACTTTTGAGGGCGGGTTGTGCGCTACGTTTCTCCCCTTTCGCCGTTTCGCTTGGACGTGTCTGCTTTTTGTAAAAAGCAGAGCAAAAACTTTTGCGGGCGGGTTGTGCGCTACGTTTCTCCCCTTTCGCCGTTTCGCTTGGAGGTGTCTGCTTTTTGTAAAAAGCAGAATAAAAACTTTTGAGGGCGGGTTGTGCGCTACGTTTCTCCCCTTTCGCCGTTTCGCTTGGGCGTGTCTGCTTTTTGTAAAAAGCAGAGCAAAAACTTTTGAGGGCGGATTGTGCGCTACATTTCTCCCCTATCTCCGTTTCGCTTGGGCGTGTCTGCTTTTTGTAAAAAGCAGAGCAAAAACTTTTGAGGGCGGGTTGTGCGCTACATTTCTCCCCTATCTCCGTTTCGCTTGGGCGTGTTAGCGCCTTTCTTAAAGGTGTCGCTTCGCTCCAATATAAAAAAGGGAGTATCTCCGATTAATAATAAAAGCGGCATTTCTGTCGCCTTAAAGAAAGGTTACACAAAAAGGTTTTATTTAGCGGCGAGGTTGAAAAGCATTTTTCAGCCTCGCCGCAGATAAAAGTTTTTTGCGCAACTTTTTTACAAAAAAGTTACAAATCTCCCCCCCCCCTACCGAAAAAGCGCCTCGCAGAGCAAATGCTCCGCAAAGCGCTTTTAATGGAAAAGATGAAGCTAAGTTATAACCTTAATTACAGTCAAGCCGCATAAGTATAGTTTACATTAAGGCATACAAAGGTCATTTTGGGCAAGGTTTGAGTGCCTCGCGAAATCGGGAACGAAACCGAATCTTTTGTAGTGATCGTACCGTTACTATCGGATTGAACTATATTTCCGTTTTTCCCGTCAATTAACGAAGCAGGCAATACTTCCAAATCAGCCTTATTACTATAATAAGTCGAATCGTTGCGTTTATCTTCCGGAACCGAAGTTATTGCATTTGTTTTGGAATTGCCGAGATACACATTGGTCAACGTAATGCTGATTCCGGCTTTATCATTCGTAATAGTATTGATAGCTTGTGTTTTCCCGTAAAGATATCCGCTTAAATTCATATTTAGCTTAAAATGCGGAGCAATTGCGTAACCTTTATAAATCGTAGAAGTCGAAGTAGAGTATGCAATTATCATGGTGCCCTCTTCCGTTGTTAAATTCATATTGGTGTTTACTTCTATTCCGCGCATTTCAATGCCGGTAGTTGCATATGCGATAATAGCCGAAGTGTCTTTCATAGCTATAGACGTCGTAATGTTGTTGTCATTAGTTGAATAATCACCGAATATGCCGTTGCTATCGGACAAAAGTTGCGAATTGTCGCTCATATTTATATTTACATTACCTTTGCAATCATATAACAATATGGCACCACTACTCCTATTGTTTGTCAGAGCCTCTACGACAACATCTTTACCCAAATTTATCGTCGCACTCGAATTTTCAAGCGTGCTTACAACTATTGCTCCGCCAGGTTTCGTCATTGTTACGCCAGATTTCGTCGAAGAAACGCCCACTCTTACATGATCTAAGTTGAGTGTTCCGCCCGTAACGCAAACAGTCTGCCACAAACTTGAAGTCAACTTGCCGCTTGTGCCGCCTGTTATGGTAAGATTTCCGCTTGCCACTTTTAGAATGTACGGCTCACTTGTATAATTCGTTTTAGACACACTTGAATTAACTTGAACGGCACTGAATGTCGTGATACTATGATCGGCAAGGTTCAAGGTAAGATCAATATCTTTATTGAAAGTAATGTTATCTTCCTTAACATCACTCAATAAGATGATGGTGTCCCCGTTATTAGCCGCGTCAATAGCGTCTTGAATAAGGCTGTACTGCTTACTGCCTATTTGTGCGACTTTCTTATCCGACAAACGATAGACCGCAACGAGTTTGGAGCCGGCGGCTAAGGTGCCAAAGTTCACCTTGGGCAATGTATCAAAGCCCGAATCCACACCGTCGATCTTTGCCCAGTGGTCGAACGTCCTGCCGTTTTTGACTCGGCTGAGTTCATCCAAACCTACGCGGTCGGCATCGGCAAACGATTTTCCCCTCCAAACAGCATACGGAACACCCTCATCGTCGCAAAGGTAAACATATTTGCCGCCAAGCGCTATGGTGTAAAATCCGGCATACTCATTGGTAGTATCGCCTGCCGAAATTTGTTCGAGATACCAATTGTCGACATCGCTTTGCAGCTGATCGTCCTTGATATATTCCGCAAAGGCATAGTCGGTAGCATCAAACACGTCATTTAAGGAAGCTGCCTTAAAGTAACCGCTCGATATTTTAAGCGCGGAGCCATTGGCGAGTTTGAACGCCTTGCCTTTGGGAGCAATGATCGTTCCGCCGCTGAAGCCGTTGATCGACGCGCCGTCCACCAAGTCTATTGCAACATTCGTGGAATTTGCGTCAATGGTAAAGGAGCAGTTCTCTATTTTCTCTATAATCACGGGTTTGGTTTGAGAAATATCGGAAGAGCTGTACTCAAACGCATGATCTATGCCCGTAAAGTTGGAGTCGACGATCTTACCGATAGTTACATTGCCGTAATAAAACAACAATGCACTGTTTCTTTTAGATGAGGAAGATTCCAAATAGGTAACAAAGGAGCAATTCCTGATTTCATTTATTGTAGCCGGCATATTGTTTTTACCATCAATAAATAATGGCACACCATGAAAGTTTGCTTTTGTCGTGACATTATACATTAAATCTATCGTAGCGGAGCCCTCGGGTTTAATATAAATACCTCTACCATTAGTGCTATCATGTATCATCAGTGAAACATTGCTTATTTCCGTAACATGAACAACACCATTGGTGCCCGAACTATATCCCAAGTTCAAAGCGGTAAATCTTGCGTCAATATCCAAGTCGGTAAATGATATATTTTCACCCATACGCGCAATGACTGCATCATATACGTTGTTTATAGTAATGTTATTTATCGAAAGGTTGCCGTTACTCTCAATACCCTTGTTTGTTGCGCTTGTAATTGCGCCGCTGCTTGCACCTGCCAAAGTGGCGGGATCTTCACTTGTATTGTCCAGCGTAAGACTTGCGCCCTGTTGTACCGTAAACAATGTAAACGAGTTGTGTACATCGCCCGCTATCTGTCTGCCGTTAAGGTCGATATATAGTTCCGTTCCGCTCGGCACGATCACGGATTTTTTCGTATCGGTGGCATGCCTCGTCATCAAAACGTCGTCGAACAACACGATCTCTATCTTCTTGTTGGGATTTTCGGTCATAAGCTCGTTAAGCTTGGGCGCGAACTCGTTATTTTCACCCATTCCGACGCCATCGCTGCCATTCTCGATCTTGTACGAGAACAACACGGGGTTAGAGGTCCTTATTTCGCTGACCGTACCGTATGCGGAGCCGAGGTAGTCGCGAATAAACCCGGGCAGAGCTTTGTACGTCTTTTCGGCGGCGATAGCTTCGAGGGCAAGGTCCATAGCCTCTTGTTCCGATCCCGCAAATACGAGCGGATACGCCTTTTTGTAAAGCTCGACCAAGCCGCTGTTTCCGACGGAGTTTGCCGCTTCCTTTACGCTCTTTCGAACCGATGCGCTCAACGTGTCGAGTTTTTTAAGCATGTCGACGACTTCGTTGAACTTGTTAAGGGCCGCCGAGGCATTCATGCCGTCTACGGAAAGATTCTCGAATTCTTGGATTTCCTCGTTATATTTTTGTATCTGTTTGCTGCTCTGTGCGGCATTTTGGGTCCATTTGCCCTTTGCCGTAACGGTGACATCGGCGCTTGAAGTTTCCCACGCGTAGTAGACGGGGTCGCCCGCTTTCTGTCCGAAGTTCACCGTGGTCGGGTGAGTGACGTAGTCGTACTTCTTTGTTCCGTTGGTCACATCGGCGGTAGGCACCATCACAAGGTATCTGATATTCTCTTTTGCGACGGTGAGTTCTTTGGAATCCGAGGCGCTCGTTGCGGTGTAGCGGCAATCGGGCGCGGCTTTGAACCAAGGGTCGGTTTCGTCCTCGCCGGCTTCGTCGTAAAGGCGCAACGGATAGAGGTAGGTCGACATATTGGCTGCGTAGTTGCCCACTGCGCCAATATCGAAGCTGCCGCTCACGTCGATAAATTCGTCGTCCGTATCGTCGTCCACATTGCCCAAAATGACTTCGGCGTCCTCATGTTCGGTATTGACAATGCCGCCCACCTTGGTGATATGATCGGCGTCCCCATTTTCCACGGTGAACTTGCCGTTGACGATAAAGGTCGCGCTCTTGGATATGCCGTTAGCCTGCAAAAGAGTCGAGGACGGATAGATCTTTTGGCTCATGTCCGACTTAACGAACATTTCGTCCATAACGTAGAACTCGGCGCCTTTGGTGATGTTGAACGTGGCGTCGCTTTTTACCGTCACCTTGGAGCCCGGGAGCAGTACGTAGCTGTTATATACGTCGAACTTGCCTGCCTCGAAAGTAAATTCGAAATTATACGGAATGGGGAAAAGCACGTTGCTCGTCGTGACTATGCCAAGCAAGCTTAACGCGCCCGTTGCGGCGTTGCCGTGAATGGTGACGCTTGTCTTACCTATGCAGTCGTTCGTAAGGTTGTTGTACGAGTTTTCCTCCTTGTCGTTAGCCTTGCTCATATCGTGAATGAGCGGAGCTGCCGAATAGATGCACTCGGCGTAAGCGCCCTCGTCGAGGTTGATAAGTCCCTTGGTGAGTTCGTCCTCGATTGAGTCTCGGCTGCGATAGCCGATCACCACTTGGTCGGTGGTGTTGTAGTTGTAACTTGCATACAGGTTGCAATGCGCATACAAAAGCGCACCGTGCTCGACCTTTAAGGGGCACTGTATGTTGAGCATGGAATAGCGCATAAACGGCGACTGGTAATTGCCGTAGAGCGTGGCGGAGTTCATGCCGCCCGAAAAGTCGGTGACGACAAACGGCTCGAATATCGTGCCGCCCGCTTGGGCATTCACCGTACCATTGCCCTTAACAAAACCCCAAATGTCCATTACGCCGCCGTCATAAATGTTGATGGTGCCGTTGTTGGTTATTCTGCCGTGATAGCCCGAGGTATGACCTTGGTACCACTGATCCGTATGCGAAATGACGCCGCCGACTTGCAACTTTCCGTACACCTCCAAGGTGCCCTCCACCGCAAGTTCGAACTTAGCGTCCGCGTCGGTAGCAAGTCGGGTCGATGCCGTATAGCCCTCACGTCCGCCTCCGATACTGCCCGTTCTGTATGTGTCGCCTTGGCAATCGAAAGGTATGTCGAGTATGACGCCTTTAAGGACGGTGAGCGTCGTACCTTGCGCGATCGTAATGCTGCTGTTCGACGCCGGCTCGGCGATAGTGACCGAACGCTCGCGACCCGAAAGATTGTACGAAGCGGCGGCGTCGTTTATCGCCTTGCTCAGTTCCGCCTCGCTGTAATACCTGTTGTCGTCACCCGTCTTGGTCTTTACCACCAAGTATTCGTCTTTTACAAGCAGTCCTGTCTGATTGCTTGCCACGACGTCCTTAGCCTGTTGTATGGAGTCGACCAAATTTACGTTTTCGCTTAGGCGAAGCGTTTCATCGAGCGCGTCTATGTTGCCCGATATCATTGCCTTGCAAGCTATCGCGTCGCCGTTTACGGAAGTTATACCGTTGGGAATGATGATGCCGAGCCCGTCCGGCGCATCATCGAGCTCGCTTATATTAAACGTATGGAGGCTCTCGTTGAATACGACACGAGTTGCGCCGCTCGCCCCATTCGTTATGCCCGTTATGGTATCGCCGTCGATGGTGAGCCTTACCGCCTTGCCGTCGTCGTTAATAAATACCGAGGACTGCAAAAGCTTGGCGACCGTCGTCCTCATGCTGTCGTTTTCTATCTTTTGGAGCGCGGCATTGAGCGAACTTGCCGTGTCGGTCGACTTTATGTTGTGCAGCGCGTACAGAGCCTCGCTCAATCCGTTGCCCTTTGTGCTTACCACCAGGCGACCCGTCAATATCTCTTCAGCCGAAAACGGACTTGACGTGTAGTACAATTCCTCGGCTGATACTGTGGGGATAAGTGTCGAGCCTTTTATATTGATACGCTCGAATTTCTTATCATTAATATTGTACGTTATGATGTTCTTGGAGTTCTTGGTTGCGATTTCGGTAAGCCCGTTGTCGGCAAGCGCCTTGCGGATGTTCTCCGCTGTCGCAAGATCCGAATCGCTCAGCGTTACCGCCACCGTGTTCATGTTGGTTACAAGCTGCAAATCCGCACTGTCGTTCGCTCGGTCGATTACGCCGACAAACGTCGGGATGAGTACAGCCGCAAGGATCGCAATTACTGCGATCACGATTACGAGTTCTACCAGCGTAAAGCCTACAAAAGAACTCTTTTTGCTCTTTTCTTTCATCTTTTTTTCTCCCTTTTTTGTACCCTCTTCGGGGCAATTTAGGTACATAGAATAAGTTATTCTATGTACCTAAATCACACAAATATAGTACTAAAAGGAGTGAACGAAAGCATTAATTTAGTATAAAAAACCAAATTACGCAAAAATGAAGCGAAATTTTTGTCAAAGCCTCATATTTTGCTTGACTTACCCAATTAAAAATGTTATAGTTGCTTTATAAAAAGTACATAGAATAACTTATTCCATGTACTTTTTTTCGTCCTCTTTATCACAATTAAAATAACCGAAAAATCCCCTGTTTTCCGCTAAAACAAGGGGTTTTTTATGCCTTTTCAGGCAATTTCAGGGCGTTTTGAAAATCAGCGAGGACGTACGAGAAATGTGATAGTTCACAATTTTAACATATTCCACTTTTTATAAAAAGTGGAGCAAAAATTTTTATGGGCGGATATGCACCCCTTTTCTCCCCTAACGCCGTTTCGCTTGGGCGTGTGGTTATAATCGGAGCGTAGCGACACCGATAAAAAAGGCGCCCTTTCGTCGCAGACTACGCTATTTAACCCCACGAGTACAAGTATCTCGTGGGGACCCCGATTGGCTGTTTGTTCGCAAGCTCGCAAACGAGCCGTTTACGCTTGCCTGCTCCTCTTCGCTTGCATTAACAAGTAATGCAAGCGAGGCTCGTTATTGGGGCGTTACGTGCCTAATCGGCGTTAACTGTTATTTCTGCATTCATCAAGCGGTGTATCCCCTCAGTCACAGCACGCTGACGCTTAGCTGTGGCTGAGGGGATTATCCTTATGATAACACGCAATTATATTAATAAAGCTATAATAAAGCGAAAAAATGAGTATACAAAAAAATTTTGAGCGCAAACGCGGAAAGTATTTTCCGCGTTTGCGCCCTCAAAAGTTTTTTGGTTACTTTTTTTCAAAAAAGTAACATAACACTATTCTTCTACATTACTTTCCACATTGTTTTCGACCGGGGTTTCGTCCTGATGTTGTACGACTGCGACGCACACGACGTTGCCGCCGCCCGAGAGCCTCATGAGCCTTACGCCCTGGGTATCTCTGCCGAGCAAATTGATTTCGCCCGCGAGCATTCTAATGACGATGCCGTTGTCGGAGATGACCATAACGTCGTCATCGTCGCCGACCTGTTTGAGATTGACGAGCTTGCCCGTGAGGTCGTTGAACTTGCCCGCTTTAATGCCCTTGCCGGCACGGGACTGAACTCGGTAATCGTCGGGATCGGAGCGTTTTCCGTACCCATGTGACGAAATGGTCAATACTTTCTTGCTCGGGTCGAGCACGATCATATCCACGACGACGTCGCCCTCCTCGAGCTTGATCGAGCGCACGCCCTGCGTGTCGCGGCTCATGGGACGCACGTCCTTTTCGCTGAACCTTATGCACTTGCCCGACGAAGCCGCAAGCAAGATCTCGTCCTCGCCGCGCGTGTACTGCACGGAAATGAGCTCGTCGCCCTCATTGAGACTGATCGCGATCTTGCCGCCCTGACGGATATTGTCGAACTCGGTCGTCGACGTCTTTTTGACATTGCCGAGTTTGGTCGCCATCATCAGATAGCCGCCGTCACTGCCCGTAACGGGCAATACGGCATTGATCTTTTCGCCCTCGCTGAGTTGGAGCAAGTTGACTATCGCCCTGCCCCTCGAATTCTTTTCGGCTTCGGGCACCTCGTAAGCCTTTATCGCATACACCTTGCCGAAGTTGCTGAACATGAGCAACCTGTCGTGCGTATTGGTGATGAACATATTCTCCACAAAGTCGTCGTCCTTGGGCTTGTGGGCTGTGACGCCTCTGCCGCCTCGGTGCTGGCTCTTGTACTCGTCGACGGGCAATCTCTTGACATAGCCCGAATGGGTCATAGAAACGACCACATCCTCTTTGTCGATGAGGTCCTCGATATTGATGTCGTCGTAGATCGGGCAGATCTCCGTCCTGCGCGGATTGTCGTAAGCGTCCTTTATCTCGCCGAGTTCGGTCTTGATGATGTCGAACACCCTATTGGGCTTGTCGAGAATGTCCTGCAAGTCCTCGATACGCAAGTGCAGCTCGGTGAGTTCCCTTTTAAGACTGTCCACTTCGAGCGCGGTGAGCCTGCCGAGCTTCATTTCCAAGATGGCGTTGGTCTGCTCGTCGGAGAGTAAGAACTCTGCCTTTAACGCCTCGGACGCCTCGAATTTGTCCTTGCTCTTTTTGATGATCTCGACAACTCGGTCGATATTGTTCTGCGCTATGACAAGCCCTTCGACTATGTGCGCGCGCTTTTTTGCCTTGTCGAGGTCGAACCTCGTGCGCCTCGTAATGACATCCTTTTGATGTTCGAGGTAGTAAAAGAGCATCTGTTTGAGATTGAGGATCTTGGGCTCGCCGTCCACGAGCGCAAGGAAAGTTATGCCGCCCGTGACCTGCAAGTCGGTAAGCTTAAACAGCATATTGAGCACGACTTGCGCCTGCGCATCCCTCTTGACGTCGATGACCACCCTCATACCGAAGCGGTCGGATTCTTCCTTTACGTCCGCAATGCCCTCGATGCGCTTGTCCTTGACGAGGTCGGCTATGCGCTTGATGAGCTCCGCCTTGTTGACCTGATAGGGCAGTTCGGTCACGACGATACGGAACCGCGTCTGTCCGTTGGAGGTGAACTCCTCGATATCGGTCTTTGCCCTGCAAATAAAGTTGCCCTTGCCCGTAAGGTACGCCCTTTTGAGCCCCGATCTGCCCATAAGCACGCCGCCCGTCGGATAGTCGGGTGCGGGCACGTACTCCATAAGTTCCTCCGAGGTGATGTCGGGATTGTCGATAAGGGCTATTACGCCGTTAATTACCTCGCCGAGGTTGTGGGGCGGGATATTGGTCGCCATGCCCACCGCTATGCCGTCGCTGCCGTTTACGAGCAAGTTTGGGAACCTCGACGGAAGCACGGTCGGCTGCATCAACGTGTCGTCGAAGTTGGGATACCAATCGATGGTTTCCTTGTCGATGTCCCGCAGCATTTCGCCCGCTATCTTGGACAGCCTCGCCTCGGTATACCTCTGAGCCGCCGGCGGATCTCCGTCCACCGAGCCGAAGTTGCCGTGCCCGTCCACGAGCGGGTGGCGAATGGAGAAGTCCTGCGCAAGTCGAACGAGCGCGCCGTACACCGCCGAGTCGCCGTGCGGGTGGAATTTACCGAGCACGTCGCCGACGATACGCGCACACTTACGGTACGGCTTGTCGGAGAACAGATTGAGTTCGCCCATAGCGTAAAGGATTCGCCTGTGCACGGGTTTGAGCCCGTCCCGCACGTCCGGAATTGCCCTGCTTACGTTGACCGCCATTGCGTAGGCGATAAACGACGTTTTCATTTGATCGGACACTTGGACCTTGACGAACTTGGTATTATCTAAATGCTTTATCTCCTCGTCGGAGAGCTTTCTCTTTCTTTCCATACCTACCTCCTAAATATCCAAGTCGGCAACGAGCTTCGCATTGTCCTCGATGAACTTGCGGCGAAGTTCGGGCATCTCGCCCATGAGCACCGTGAACACCTCGTCGAGTTCGAGCGCGTCGTCCATTTGCGCTTCGAGCAGAGTGCGGCTCTCGGGGCTCATCGTCGTTTCCCAAAGTTGCTCGGCGTTCATTTCGCCAAGACCCTTGTAACGCTGGATCTCGTAGCCCTTGCGTCCGTATTCGTCCAAAAGAACGTTGAGTTCCTCGTCCGAATAGCAGTACGTGTCCTTGTGGTTTTTGGACACCTTGTATAGGGGCGGCTGAGCTATAAATACGTGACCGTTCTCGATGAGCGGGCGCATATACCTGAAAAAGAAGGTAAGCAACAATATCCTTATGTGACTGCCGTCCACATCGGCATCGGTCATTATGATTATCTTGTTGTAGCGAAGCTTGTTCTCGTCGTACTCATCGCCCACGCCGCAACCGAAAGCGGTGATCATGTTCTTTATCTCCTCGTTTTCGAGCACGCGGTTGAGCCTCGTCTTTTCGACGTTAAGAATTTTACCTCGAAGCGGCAGAATGGCTTGGAACCGCCTGTCCCTACCCTGCTTAGCCGTTCCGCCCGCGCTGTCGCCCTCGACGATGAAGATCTCGCAGTGCGAAGCGTCCTTGTCCGTGCAGTCGGCGAGCTTGCCGGGCAGCGACGAACCCTCGAATACGCCTTTTCTGCGCGTGAGTTCCCTCGCGTTCCTCGCCGCGTCCCTCGCCCTTTGAGCCGTAACGCATTTGGCAACGAGTTCCCTCGCCTCCTTGGGGTTTTCTTCGAGGTAGGTCCCGAGCTCCTCTGTGAGCGCGCGGCTGACGTAGCCTCGCATATCGGCGTTGCCGAGCTTTGTCTTGGTCTGACCCTCGAATTGCGGCTCGGGCAGTTTGACGCTGATGATGGCGGTGAGCCCCTCCCTCACGTCCTCGCCCGACAGCTTTTCGTCGTCTTTGAGTATCTTTTGGTTGTGAGCGTAGTCGTTGATTATCTTGGTGAGGGCTGCCTTAAATCCCTCGAGGTGCATGCCGCCCTCTTCGTTGTTGATGTTGTTGGCGTAGGCGTATATGACCTCGTTGTAGCTGTCGTTGTACTGCATGGCGACCTCGACGATGTTGTCGCCGTACGCCTTTTCGAAATAGAGCGTCTTGCTCAATAGGGGCGTCTTGGTCTTGTTGAGATAGTCCACAAAGTCGAGTATTCCGCCCGCAAAGTGGAACGTTTCTTCCTTTTCTTGCCCCACCCTGTTGTCTTTTAGGTGTATGGTAAGCCCCTTATTGAGATACGCCACCTCGCGCAGCCTCGTGCGAAGGTAGTCGTAGTTGAAAATTATCGTGTCGAAGATCTCGTCGTCGGGATAGAATGTGACCTTGGTGCCCGTCTTGTCCGTTTCGCCCTTGACCGCGAGCGGACGCTGAGGCACGCCTCGGTTGTACGTCTGCCCGTACACCTTTCCGCCTTGATATACCTCGACTTCGAGCCACTCGCTCAATGCGTTAACGACCGAAAGTCCCACGCCGTGCAAGCCGCCGCTCACCTTGTAGCCGCCACCGCCGAACTTTCCGCCCGCGTGCAACTTGGTAAGAACGAGCTCCACCGCCGAGATGTGCTCCTTTTCGTGGATTCCCGTCGGTATACCTCTGCCGTTGTCGGTGACCGAAACGGCTCCGTCCCTCGTTATCTCCACCCATATGGCGGTGCAGTAGCCCGCAAGCGCCTCGTCGACGCTGTTGTCGACAAGCTCGATAATAAGGTGATGCAAGCCCTTCTCGTCCGTCGTGCCTATGTACATGCCCGGTCTTTTCCGCACGGGCTCGAGCCCTTCAAGCACCTGTATCTTGCTTGAATCGTAATTTTCTTCTACCTTTATGGACATAAAAACTCCTTTTTCGTCGCAGTCTGCGCTATTTCACCCCACGAGTACAAGTATCTCGTGGGGACCCCGATTGGCTGTTTGTTCGCAAGCTTACAAACGAGCCGTTTACGCTTGCCTGCTCCTCTTCGCTTGCGTACAAGTATCGCAAGCGAGGTTCGTTATTTGCGCGCTGTACGCTTGATAATAAATTATCTGTTACTCTTACTTTTGTTTATCGATGCAACCTCGTCGCAAGTTTCTTTTTGGAAAAAGCAGAATAAAAACCTTTATGGGCGTTCCACTTTTTATAAAAAGCAGAGCAAAAATTTTTATGGGCGTTCCACTTTTTATAAAAAGCAGAGCAAAAACTTTTGTGGGCGGACGTGAGTGACGTTTCTCCATTATCTCCGCTTCGCTTGGGCGTGTGGAGAGGTGATTAACGCTACCTCAACCTCGCGTACGGCTTTTGCTAATGTTAATCGGAGCGAAGCGACACATTTAAGAAAGGCGCCCTTTGGCTTTCGTCGCGTTCGGCGACGAAGCTAAGGGGAGCCGTCACAGCTAAGCGTTAGCGTGCTGTGACTGAGGGGATTTCGTCGCAGGTGTCGCTATTCTCACCCCACGAGTACAAGTATCTCGTGGGGACCCCGATTGGCTGTTTGTTCGCAAGCTTACAAACGAGCCGTTTACGCTTGCCTGCTCCTCTTCGCTTGCGTACAAGTATCGCAAGCGAGGTTCGTTATTTGCGCGCTGTACGCTTGGCAATAGCTGTTAACAGTTATTTAGCGTTGCTTTTATAAGGTTGCATTTTGGCACCTTTACTGCACTATCAAACGACAATAATATTATATCACATACGGAAAAAAATTTCAACCGTTTTGACGTGATTTTGGCTCGAATTTTGAAATTAAAATTGTAACACACGCCCTGTAAGCCGCTCAATTAGCCCTAAAACCCGCATAAACCCCAAAATGGACGTGCCCCTTACTTTGCATTTTAGGTCTGTTCTCGAAAAATATCAAAGCAAGCACTTTCGTCGCAATCTGCTTTTTGTAAAAAACAGAGCAAAAATTTTTGAGGGCGTCTGCTTCTTGTAAAAAGCAGAGCAAAAATTTTTGAGGGCGTCTGCTTCTTGTAAAAAGCAGAATAAAAACTTTTGAGGGCGTCTGCTTTTTGTAAAAAGCAGAATAAAAACTTTTGAGGGCGTCTGCTTTTTGTAAAAAGCAGAATAAAAACTTTTGAGGGCGGACGAACGTTATGTTTATCCCCTATCTCCGTTTCGCTTGGGAGTTTTGAGGATAGACATTACGTTATGTTTCTTTATTTGCGCCGTTTTTTATTAATGTGATATCATAAGGCGTATCCCCTCAGTCACAGCACGCTGACGCTTAGCTGTGACGGCTCCCCTTAGCCTCGTCGCAGGCTGCACTTTGCGGCTGTTTGCTCGTAAACTCACAAACGAGCCGTTTACGCTTGCCTGCTCCTCTTCGCTTGCGTACAAGTATCGCAAGCGAGTAATTGTTATGGCGACGAAAGCCAAAGGGCGCCTTT
>CANRNV010000003.1 GCA_947632125.1 uncultured Clostridia bacterium | reverse complement strand
CGTCTAGTATCCATCGTTTAGGGCGTGGACTACCAGGGTATCTAATCCTGTTTGCTCCCCACGCTTTCGAGCCTCAGTGTCAGTTACAGTCCAGTAAGCCGCCTTCGCCTCTGGTGTTCCTCCTAATATCTACGCATTCCACCGCTACACTAGGAATTCCGCTTACCTCTCCTGCACTCCAGCTCAGCAGTTTTATATGCAGGTCCGAGGTTAAGCCTCGTCTTTTCACATATAACTTGCTATGCCACCTACACTCCCTTTACGCCCAGTCATTCCGGACAACGCTTGCCCCCTACGTATTACCGCGGCTGCTGGCACGTAGTTAGCCGGGGCTTTCTTACAGGGTACCGTCATTCTTCGTCCCCTGCGACAGAAGTTTACAATCCGAAAACCTTCTTCCTTCACGCGGCGTTGCTGGGTCAGAGTTCCCTCCATTGCCCAATATTCCCCACTGCTGCCTCCCGTAGGAGTCTGGACCGTTTCTCAGTTCCAATGTGGCCGTTCACCCTCTCAGGTCGGCTACTGATCGTCGCCATGGTAGGCCGTTACCCTACCATCCAGCTAATCAGACGCGAGCTCATCTTTATCCGGTTATTCCCTTTTACCCCTGCTCGATGCCGTGCCGTGGTCTTATCCGGTATTAGCACATATTTCTACGTGTTATCCCGATGATAAAGGCAGATTGCTCACGCGTTACTCACCCGTCCGCCGCTAAGTATAGGAGCAAGCCCCTATACTCCGCTCGACTTGCATGTGTTAAGCACGCCGCCAGCGTTCGTCCTGAGCCAGAATCAAACTCTTTTTTTATTGTATATTCCACTCTTAGCTCACGCTAAAAACAAAATATCTATCGTTTAACTCTGTCACTCTTAACTTCACTGACTTTCCGTTAAATTGACTTTGTTGTTTGTGTTTTTTCGCTTTCTTTGTTTATTTGTCAATGTTCATTGCCGTCCTCTTGGCGGACAGCCTATACAATTTACCACATTCCTTTCCCTTTGTCAACTGTTTTTATCCCCTTAAACAAAAAAATTTTAACTTTTCGGAAATATTTTTTTATTTGTGCCTTATGCCATTGAATTGCTTAGCCCAAATAAACTTTATGGCGACTATCGCTTTATAAAGGTTTACTTTTTGAAAAAGCTATGCTACAATTATTATATGAGAATAGATAAGTTTTTGAAAGTTTCCCGTATTCTTAAACGCCGTACGCTTGCAAACGAGGCGTGCGACTACGGAAAGGTGTTTGTCGGCGGCAAGCCCGTAAAGCCGTCGTACAGGCTTAAAATCGGCGACGTGGTGACGATAGAATTCCTCAGCGGCAAGCTTACCTTTGTGGTAAAGGGGCTAAACGAAAAGGCGAGCAAAGAGGAGGCAAGCAAGCTGTATGAAGTCATCGATTAACGCCGTCATTCTTGCGGGCGGCTCGGGAACGAGAAGCGGCTCGAAAAAGAACAAGACTCTGTGCTACTTCGGGGCAAAGAGCGCGCTCGAAAACTGCCTCGACACATTCGCTCCCTTTTGCGACGCGATGGTCGTCGTGGCGGCAAAGAACGACATCGAGGAAGTTGCGAGCCTTGCCCTTCCCTACAAGGCGCGGGTCGTTGCGGGCGGAGAAACGAGGACGGAGAGCGTAAAAAACGGCTTGGCGGCGTTAAGTGGCGACGGCATAGTACTTATTCACGACGCGGCTCGTCCCTTTGTGTCAAGCGAAACAATCAAGAGGTGCATTTCCTCCGCCGAGAAGTTCGGCAGCGGCATAGCGGCGGTCAAGGTCACGGACGCGGTCAAGACGGCAAGCAACGGTGTCATTACGGGCGAGGTGGACAGGAGCAACCTCTATTATATGCAAACTCCGCAAGCGTTTGAGCTAAGCAAAATCAAGGCGGCGTACCAAAAGGCGGGGGGCTCGTACACCGACGACAGCGCCGTCTTTATGGCAGCCGGCTTTTCGCCCATCCTTGTCGAGGGGCGAAGCGACAACAAAAAGATCACGTATCCCGAGGATATGTTCGCCACTCCACCGTGCTCCAAGATCGGGCTCGGCGTGGACTTTCACCGCCTCGATTTCGGTAGGCGGCTCATTGTCGGCGGCGTACATATCCCGTATGAGCGGGGGCTTGTCGGCAACAGCGACGCGGATGTCCTCACCCACGCCGTTATGGACGCGCTGCTCTCGGCGAGCGGCAATCCCGATATAGGCGTGCTCTTCCCTTGCACGGACGAATTTAAGGACGCCGACAGCATAGAGTTGCTGCTTCGGGTCGTCGACTTGGTGAAAAAAAGCGGCTTCGGCATAGCCTCGGTTTCGGCAACGATCATGGCAAAGGCTCCCAAAATGCAAGAGTACATAGGGCAAATGCGCTCCGTCCTGTCGTCGGCTATGGGAATAAGCGAACATCGGGTAAACATTTCGGCAACCACCACCGAGGGGCTGGGGATCATCGGCAGCGGCGACGGAATGGCGTCGAGCGCCACCGCCCTGCTGTATGAAATTCTATAATTTTTCAGATAAAAATTTGTTTTTCTTTGCTTTCAATGTAATATAAATTATTTTTTATAAAAAGGACGTAGTGAATACGTCCTTTTATCAATAAAATTATTCTGTTTGTTTAAGCAGACTGATGAGATCGAAAAGCGAGCCTTTATCGAACACGGAGATGTCCTTGCCCCTGTCTATAAGGCAGTCGGTGACGAGAAAGACTTTCATTCCGAGCCGAGCCGCAACCATGTCCTCGCCCACGTCGTTGCCCACCATCATTGTTTCCTTGGGGTCGATTTTCATCCTGTTCAATATATCGGTATAGTAGCTTGGATTGGGCTTGCAAAAACCGATGTTCTCGTATGTAGTGATGAGGGCAAAGTCGCTTGGATCGAGCCCCGCCCAACGCACTCGCTTGTACGTGGCGACGGCGGGAAAAATGGGATTGGTGGCAAGAACTATGCACCTGTTTTGCGATTTGAGCAGTTTTATCACCTCGCTCGCAAGCGGATCAAAGCCGCAAACGGAGGCGGCATTATCGAACTCGTGTTGATAAAAGTCCTCGAACTTGTCCTTGTCGGCATAGATTCTCTCGCCGAAAATCGAAGCGAACTTCTCCCAAAAGACCGCCTCGTTGGTCCTCGTCCCGTCGTTATGCACCATGGCTTCGGTGCCCGACCAAACTCCGTCGATGAGCTTTTTGGGCTCGTAGCCGTACGGCGCAAGCTTTTGTGTCAAGCCGCCGAAGTACGCCTCGACGAACGTATCCTGGTCCATGGGCAGCAGCGTTCCGTCAAGATCGAAAAGCACGTTTTTTAACATATGTCCCCCTTATTCCACCTTTTTCTCCCCGTGAGAGCGCAACATTTCCTCGCTTGCGCTTATGTCCTGTTTGCGATTGACGGCGCTTCCGTTTATCACGAGCTCAAATGAGCAACCGAGCAGCTTTGCCGCGTCCTCGCATAGGAGCAGGCGCGACATATAAATTTGCATATACTCCATGGGCGAGCTGATTTCGTTCATATAGATATACAGCCTTATGACCTTGTTTACCTTGTCGACTGTTATAAAGTTCTTTTTTATCGAGAGGTTGACCCTGTCGTGAATGTCGCTCAGATTGAACTTCCCTTTTCTCACTCGGCTGCGGTGAGCGTCGCTTTTGTCGGCTATGATGAGCGCGGCGCTTATGGGATTGACGGGGGTGCCGAGCTCTTCCTCGTGATTGCCGATCGCCGACACGAGCAAAGCGACCTCGCTCGACGGCATATTCATCTCGGAGAAGATCCTGAACGTCATTATGGCGCCCGTTATTCCGTGCTGGCGGCGATTGATCGCATTGCCGATGTCGTGGACCCAGCCGGCTATCGCTCCGAGTTCGACCGTGCGTTCGTCATAGCCGAGCTCGCGCAAAATTTCGCTCGTGGCGTGGCTGACGAATGAAACGTGTCTTATTCCGTGCTCGGTATAGCCCATTATCTCCAAATTTTTGTTCGCCGCGTCGATGAGGGTGCGGATCTCGGAATTGGTCTTTACCATAGCAAGAGTTATTACGCTATTTTCCATTCTTTTTCTCCTTCAAAGCGATGTATTCGGGATCGGAAGAAAAGTCCCGATAGTCGTCCACCACTCCGCCCAACGCCTCGATGGCGTTGCGGATCTCGATGTAGTCGGCATAGCCCGCCGTGTCGAGCGCCCTGTACAGTTGAGCCGCCGCCCGCTCGTCGCCGTATTTGCTTAGGTAGCTCGCATAGAGCGGAATGTTGTCGCCGAGGCTGAATAACTCGCTGAGCAGTGCGAAAATTCGCTCGTCCCTGCCGGCGCCGGAAAGTATGTCGGCAATGGCGGTTTTTTTACGCACGTCTGCGGTTTTCGCCTGTTCGAGCAAGCTGTCTTTCACCTCATCGGGGCTTTGTTTAAGGACCGAAACGAGCAGTTCGAAGAGGTCCTCGTCGTCCGTATCGAGCATATTGACAAACTTGCTTAAAGGCGGCTTTTCGATGTTGCGGAGCAGTTCGGCGGCGCAGTATACCGTAACGGCGTTTTCGCTGTCGAGCAGGTCGACGAGAAGCTGCACGGGCGCACGGCGTTCGAGATTTTCCATTACGGCGTAGGATGGCGAACCGGAGCGGCACTCGTCGACGAGTTCGGCGACAAGTTCCGCGTCGCTTAAAGAGTTTATCTTGTCCCTCGGCGAGGCGCCGAGTTTTTCGCAATAAGCAACGTACCATTCGTCGTAAAGTTCGCTCAACTCATCCTCGCAAACATGACCCTTTTTGAGGATATGCTCCTCGAACAGTTTATCAAAATCGTACATTATATTTCTCCTTGTAAATCAAGCTTTTGCACCAGATCGTCGTACTCGCCCGGGTCGACGTCGTAGAGCTCGCAATATTGATGCTCGTCGCCCCCCACCGTCATCTTGCGCAGAACGGCGGCGAGAACGCCCATGCTTAGCTTTTCCCTGTCGTCGAGACGGTCATACGCCTGTTTGAGCCTTTTCAACGAGCGGTCGAGGACGGCTTCGTTGTAAGAATCCTCAACGGCAAGCGAGGAAAGCACGATATAGTACGCGCTTTTGAGGTTTTCGGGCGCTCTCGGATGCCTTATCTTTATGCTCCTATATATGTTGCCGACGACAAAGTCGACCTTTTTTTGCTTTTCGTCAATGAATTTGCGTAACAGAATTTGCTTTTTGACCATATCGGAAGCGAAAGGGTCGCAAAGCAAGTCGTTTATTATGCTCTCGTACTCGGGCAAACCGGTGACGTAGGTGCATATCGCAGCCTGCAAGTACAGTTCGTCCTCCTCGCAGAGCAGCCACTTGATGATCTTGATGTTCTCGGGCGAACACACGTCCTCGTCGTTATGGATAAAGATGTTTTTTATCTTTTCGTGCCACTGCTTTTTGAGCGCCATCAGGTCCCGAGGCATGATAAAAGCTCCGCCGTAAATGCGTGAGGCGATTTCTTTAAGCACGACGTTTTCGGGGAAGATCGTGCACGCCTTGTTGATATACTTTATCGCCTTGGCTTTGTCGACGGTGGAATAGAGAGAGGCGAGGCAGACGAGCGTATTCTTGTCGAATGGGGTAAATTCGTACTTGCGTTTGTAATATTTGAGCGCGAGATTTGCCACGCCGAGGTTGATAAAGCACAGAGCCACCTTGGAAACGCTCTCTTCCGAAGTGACGTTGAGCGCGTCGATCTTGGCTACCCACTCGTTCATTTCGTCGATCTTATTAAGGCTTTCGCACGCCATTGCCATTGCCATGTATCCGCCGAGGTCCTTGGGATCGACTTCGAGTGCGTTTTTGGCATGTGAAAGCGCCTTTTTGGGTCTATGCTCGTCGAGCGCGACGGTGGCAAGAATAAACTGTGCGTCGCAATACTGAAAATCTTCCTTGCCTATTTTGCCGAGCAGCTTTTTGCCGCCCTCGATATCAGTCGCGGAAAGCCTGTCAATCGCCTCGTTGAGGAGTTTTTCCTTGTTGCGCCTGTCATGAAGGGTCAGCGAGGGATTGTACGGCTCTTCCTCCATCATATCGAGTTCCTCGGGCTCGAAGTCGAAGTCCTCGCCGTCAAGCACGACTATGCGGTGCAGATAGTAAAGGGCGATGTCCTTATCGATGTCCTTGTAGCAACAAACAAGCCCCTCGAGCGCGTCGGTGTTTTTGTTGTCGTTTACATAGGCGTACATATAGTACTTGGTGGCTTCCTTAATGAGCCCCATTTCCATATAGGCGTCGCCGATCGCGACATCCACCTCGCTGTAATAATCCACATTGCGTTGCAAAAAGTAATAATGCAGAGCCGTAACATAGTCGCCTTTCTCCATCATGGTGTCTGCCGCTTTCATGTAATCAAACGTATATTCCATCAATCTATCCTTTCCGCCGCAAAATACGACCTGTCTTTCTTTTTTTTGGACCTGACCTTAAATCCGCAGTCCACCAGCAGTTGCTTTATGTGTTCGTGCGAAAAGATGTACTGCCTTTGACGATCCGTATATTTTCGGTAAAGACCTTTTTCGGTCGGCACGAAAAACGTCACGGTCATATCCACGTAATTTTTGTAAAGCGAATTTTCCCAAATGTAGGTGATGTCGTTTTTGGTTTGGGTAAACACGTTGTTTGCTATTATACTACGGAGTTTATACTCGCTGCTTATGTCGAAAGCCAAGATCCCGCCCTTTGCAAGATTGTCGTGCGCCGCCTTAAAAAACTTTTCGGGACGACGCAAATAGTTGACGACGTCGCACACGGCTGTAATAAAGTCCGCCTTAAACGGGAGCGAAAGACTGTCGGCGCTTTGCCTTACTACGGGGATATTCAGTCCCCTTTCGGCGAACTTCTCGCTCGCCACCCGGAGCATCTGCTCCGACACGTCCAAGGCAATTACGTCGTGCCTGTTGTAGGCGAGCCTCATTGTAGCCTCGCCGCTTCCGCAGCCCACGTCGACGCCTCGGTACTTGCCCTCTACCGAGCGTACCGCGAAGTCGATCCAATCTCCCTCGTCCATGAAGAGGTCGTAGTATTGTGCCAAAGCCTCGTACATTACTTGACTTTTTCGCCCTTGCCCTTGGCTTCGCCCTTGTTTCGCTTACGCTTTTTCTTGTCGCTTTTAGCCTCGATCGCAGCCGAGAAGAGCAAGGAGTACACGTAGTGATTGTATATCGTCCACACGCAAATGATGTACGAAAATCCGAGCATTGCGCAGATCATTATTACGATGATTTGTAAAAAGTAATTGGCGTTCATGACAAAAAGCAGCGCCACGGGAACGCACGAAAAGACGAGAATAATGACGTTTTGCAAAATGAACGCAAAGGTGAACCTGAACGAATTCTTTATCATCTTGCCGAGCGGAATATCGTATAGAGCCGTTTGCGTCATGATGTACATGGACATTATCGCGCTTAAAGCCAGCAAAACGGACGAGATTATTATGGCGATTATCTTTATCGCAAGGTGCAAATTCGGCACTCCGAAGCCCTGTATGGCAAACGAGAGCAGCAAAAAGAGCAAGCTGTTGATAAGTCCCAACCAAATGTGCGTAACGGCGTTGTTTTTTACTCCCTTAAAGAACGTTTTGATGACCTTGACGTCGATGCCCAAAGCTTCGTATTTGATTACGTTAAACGCTCCGCTCAGTCCGACAAAGCCGATGATGATGCACGGAACGAGCAATAGAGCCCTGAACATATTGTTTTTGTAAATAAGCGCGGAGTAAATTTCCTCCGCATTGTTTACGATGGGATAGCCTATACCGAGGTTGCCGCTGAAAGGGGTATATGCGGCGTATTGAATAGACAAATAGTAGGTGTAAAACAAAGCGGCAAAGGCGGGTAGGCAAAACAGAAGCACCAGCCAATTCGCCCTCGTCATCGCCCCCATCTTTCCGAAAAAGACGTTGGAAAACAGCTTGAACCTGCTCCCCTCCAAGTAGTTTTCCATCAAATATTCGTGGTTTTCTTTGTCAACATAAAGTTTATCTACAAGATTTTTTCTCATACCTACCGCCAAAAGAATTTCCTATTTATTGATTATACTACAATTGAAATTAAATTTCAATTAAAATAAGGGTAAAAACGAGAATTTCTTGATTTGAGTAATTTTACGCACTTTTTTGACATAAAGTTATTGGGAGGCATTTATGGAAAAAAAGTATTCGGTAGCCGTAGTGGGTTGTACGGGACTTGTGGGGAAAACAATGCTCGACGTTTTATACGAGCGAAAATTTCCGATCAACGAACTCATTTTGTATTCGATGCGGGGCGGCAAGTGCGACACTCCGTTCGGAGAGGTCGAGGCTCTCAGCCTAACTCAAACCAACATCTATCGTCACCCGTGCGACTTTGCTCTTTTTGCGGTAGAGAGCGACGTAAGTATTCGTTTTGCGCAGATCTTCTCCACCATGGGGGCGGTCGTTATCGACAACTCGTCGGCGTGGCGTATGGACAACAATGTTCCGCTCGTCATTCCCGAGGTCAATCCGTCGTCGGCGTTTATGCACGGCGGTATAATCGCCAATCCCAACTGCACGACGGCTCAGATACTCACCGCCGTATGCCCGATACACAGGGCGTTCGGAATAAAGAGAATGATCGTAAGCACCTATCAATCGGTGAGCGGAGCGGGCAAGGCTGCTCTCGACGACCTCAAAAGCGGCGGAACGCAGGCTCTCGGCATAAGGATCGCCGACAATATGATACCCAAGATCGACAAATACGTCGACGGCGGCTACACTGCCGAGGAACTTAAAATCGTAAACGAAACGCACAAGATCCTCTCGCGGGACATAAAGGTCAACGCAACGTGCGTTCGCGTCCCCGTTTCGCACTGTCACGGCGCGACGGTCCACCTCGAACTGAATCAACCGGCGACGCTTAACAAGGTCGGCGAGTGCCTTATAGACGCTCCGAGTGTCAAACTGCTCGACGCCCCCACCCCACTCGACATCGTGGGCTGCGACGGCGTGCTGGTCGGACGGCTCAGGCGGGACGGCGAGAGCGAAAACGGCTTTTGTATGTGGGTGGTCGCCGACAATCTGCGCAAGGGCGCAGCCGCAAACGCCGTGCAAATAATGGAGTTGCTTATATAGGAGGAATTATGGAACTGTTTACGGGTACGGGAGTTGCGCTCGCCACTCCCCTCAATAAAGGCGAGATACTGTATGAAGAAACGGAAAAGCTGCTCTGCCACACCAAGTGTTGCGACGCTCTCGTCGCCTTGGGCACGACGGGCGAAGCGTCGACGATGACGCCCAAGCAAAAGGAGCAGTTCGTGCGCTTTGTCCGCTCGAAGAGCGAGTTGCCGCTCATCGTCGGAGTAGGCGGAAACAACACCGAGGCTGTCATTTCGGACTGCAAAAAGGCAAAGGAATGGGGCGCGGACGGACTGCTTATCGTCACTCCGTTTTACAACAAGTGCACGCAAGAGGGCGCGTATCTTCACTACAAGGCGATTGCTTCCGAGGCGAAATTGCCGATCATAGTCTACAACGTGCCTGCTCGAACGGGCTTTAATCTCCTGCCCCAAACAATGGCGAAGATCGCCGAACTCAAGGGGATCGCGGGCATAAAGGAAGCAAGCGGCAACATGGCGCAAATTACGGAGTGTATCCGCCTATGCGGCTGCGTTTACTCGGGCGACGACGCCCTGACCGTGCCCGCCATGTGCATGGGCGCAAAGGGCGTTATCTCGGTGGCGGCAAACGTCGCGCCCGCGCTCATGGAGGAGATGACCTCGCTTGTAAACACCGACCTAAGTAAAGCTGCCGCTCTTCAAATCAAGCTGCTTCCGCTAATAAACTCGCTGTTCTGCGAGGTAAATCCCATTCCCGTAAGAGCCGCCCTCAAATTCCTCGGTATCGACGTGGGCGCGCCGAGGCTGCCCATGACCGAGATCATGACCGAGCACAAGGAGCAGCTCTACAAAGCCATGGAGGAACTCAAACTGATATGATTCGCGCATTTATTTACGGTATAACGGGCAAAATGGGTCAAATTGTCGCCCGCAATCTGCCCGACGACTTCACTTTGTCCGGCTGTGCATGCTCTTCCCGCTGCGACGAGGCTCCGTCCGACGTAATAATCGACTTCTCGTCGGCGGCGGCGACGTCAAAGGTGGTGGCTCTATGCGACAAGCTGAACTGCTCGCTCGTCATCGCCACAACCGGTCAGTCCCCCTCGGACGAAAAGCTTATAAAAGAGTGCGCCATGCGCCACGCCGTCTTAAAATCCGGCAATATGAGCGTGGGCATCCACCTTATGATGCGCCTGTGCGAATTTCTCAAAGGCGTGGGCAAGTGCGAGATAATCGAAACTCACCACGCTCAAAAAAAGGACGCGCCGTCGGGCACCGCGCTTATGCTCAAATCCGCGTCGGGCGCAAGCGACATCCATTCCGTACGGCTGAGCAATGCGGTCGGCACTCACGAGGTCATCTTCGGACTGAGCAACGAGGCGATAACCCTCACTCATACGGCTTTCGACCGCAGGCTCTTCGCCGACGGAGCGGTAAAAGCCGCCCGTTGGCTTATCAACCAGCCTCATGGTCTGTATTCTTTCGACGACTTTCTCGGCTCCGAAAAGCATCCGTCGCTCTATCATTCCGAACGCTGAAAATAGGAGGCATGTATGGAAAAACAACAACAATCCCACTCTTTCGAGGTGCTAAATCGAACAAGCTGCTCCATGACGGGCATACAAAAGGTGATCTCCTCGTCCGAAAACGGACTGTCGCTCATCTCGTCGTGCGGAGCGATGGAAGTCGTCGGCAAAAAGCTCAAAATCGACAATTTCAGCGTCGACGACGGCACTCTCAGCTTCGAGGGCGAAATCGACTGCATCAAATATTCGGCAAAAAAGACACCGCTCATCAAGAGGCTCTTCAAATGATAGCCGAGCTTCTCCTATGCCTGTTGTGCTTTTTGATAGGCTCCGTTTCCCGCCTGTGCTTTGTGGGCGTCACCGTCGCCGAACGACACGTGCGACTACGGCTCGCCGTATTTACCCTCGACTTCCTTTGGGGCGTCCTCACGGTTGCCGCCCTGCTTGCCGTTATCTTCTTTCTTAACGGCGGGCTTACCATGCCGTATATGCTCATCTCCGCCCTCCTCGGCTTTACGATAACGGCGATCATCGTGTAAATTTTTCCGAGGGAGTTTTTGCTCCGACACGCAACTTTTTCGAGGGAGTTTTTGCCCCGACACGCAACTTTTTCGAGGGAGTTTTTGCCCCGACACGCAACTTTTTCAAGGGAGTTTTTATCCCGACACGACTTTACTTGCGGAAACCGAAACTTGCGTTAAAACGCACGGTCGATAGAATAAACCTGATAATATTCAAAAAGATGCGGCAAAATATCGCATCTTTTTTGTATGTATGTTTATCGTTACTTAAATCGTAAAGTTCGAAATGAGGCTTTATGGGGGAAAAGAAAATCATCTCAGTCCCGGGAAGTTCAGCCTGCGCAAAGCGTCGTAAAGCACGATCGCGACCGAATTGGCGAGGTTGAGCGAGCGCAGATCCTCACCCATCGGAATACGCAAAGCGCAGTCGGGATTAGCGAAAATCAACGGTTCGGGCAGACCCTTGGTTTCCTTGCCGAAGAGCAAAAAGCACCCGTCTGGCAAGTCGACCTCGGAATACGTCCTCTTCGCCTTGGTGGAAAGATAAAAGAACTTTCCGCCGCTGTTTTTACGGAAAAACTCGTCGAGGTTGTCGTAGTACAGCACCTCGACCTTGTCCCAATAGTCGAGCCCGGCGCGTTTAAGCGTCCTGTCGCTTATCTCGAAGCCGAAAGGTCGAACCAAATGCAGCCTCGAACCCGTGCAAGCGCACGTCCTTGCGATATTACCCGTGTTTTGCGGGATCTCGGGCTCCACCAAAACGACGTTTATCATATGATTATGTTGACCAGCCTGCCCTTGATGCAGATAAACTTTTTGACCGAAGCCGAGCCGATAAGTTCCTTTATCTTGGGGTCGGAAAGCGCGTGCTCTTTGATTTCGTCCTCGGTAAGCGATGTGGGTATTGTCATTTTGGCGCGCATCTTGCTGTTGATCTGCACGGCGATCTCCACCTCGTCCCTGACAAGCTTGCTTTCGTCGCAGCTCGGATATTCGCACTTAAAGATGCTCGGCGTAAAGCCCATGCGCTCGTGCATTTCCTCGGCAAAGTGCGGAGCGAGCGGGGCAAGTACCCTAATAAGCTTTTCGCACGCCTCGGTAAAGAGCGAACCGCAGCCCGAAACCTTGTACATGGTATTGACAAGCTCCATAATTCGTGCGACCGCCGTGTTGAACGAGAACGTTTCCATATCCTCGGAAACCTTTTTTATGCAATAATTGAGGGCATAGTTCAATTCTTTGGCGTCCTTAGCGTTGGATATCGGCTTTTCCTTTTCCGCGATCGCCGTATCGACGAGCCTCTCCACGCGGTCGAGGAACTTGCTTATCGACTTTATTCCGTCGTCGTTCCACGGTCCGCCGTCGGCATACGAAAAGCCGAACATGAGGTAAAGCCTCAGCACGTCGGAGCCGTATTCCTCGACGAGAAAGTCGGGATTTATCGTGTTGCCCTTGGACTTGGACATCTTCTCGCCGTCGCTGCCCAAGATAAGCCCTTGGTGAATGAGCGAACGGAACGGCTCGTCGAACTTCAAATATCCCATGTCCCTGAGCGCCTTGGTTATGAACCTCGAATACAGCAAATGCATACAAGCGTGTTCCGCCCCGCCGATATATTTATCTACGGGCAACATTTTGTTGATAAGTTCGGGGTCAAACGGCATTTTGTCGTTTTTGCTGTCGGGATAGCGCAGATAGTACCAGCTGCTGCAAACGAATGTGTCGAGCGTGTCGGGATCGCGATGAGCGGGCTTGCCGCACTTCGGGCACTTTACGTTGATAAAGCTGTCGCACTTGCGCAGCGGGCTCTGTCCGTCGGGCGTAAAGTTGACGTCGTACGGCAACCTTACGGGCAAGTCCTCCTCGGGGACGGGAACGGCTCCGCAGCAGTCGCAATGGATGATGGGTATGGGTGCGCCCCAATACCTTTGACGGGAAACCGACCAATCGCGAAGTCTGTAATTTACTTTGACGCCGCCCAAGCCCTTTTCTTTGAGATAGCAAAGTATCGCCTTTTTCGCCTCGGGCGTACTGAGCCCATCGAACCGACCGCTGTTTATCACTGTGCCGTATTCGACATACGGAAGAGCGGTGTCGCCCTCGCCCGTTATGACCTGCTTTATATCAAGCCCGAACTTCTTGGCAAACTCATAGTCGCGCTCGTCGTGAGCGGGCACGCCCATGACCGCGCCCGTGCCGTAAGTGGCAAGGCAGTAGTCCGCTATCCAAACGGGCACCTTTTCACCGCTTATCGGGTGAGTGCAATACGCGCCCGTAAACACACCCGTCTTTTCCTTGACGGTGCTCAATCTGTCGATGTCGCTCGCCTTGCTTGCCGCTATCTTGTATTTTTCCACCTGCTCTCGGCACTCGGGCGTGGTGATCTTGTCCACAAGCGGGTGTTCGGGAGCGAGCACGACATAGCTTACGCCCATAAGCGTATCCGCTCTTGTCGTAAAGACGGTGATATTGTCCTCATTGAGCGGAAAGACGACCTCGCCGCCCTCGCTTCTGCCTATCCAATTCTTTTGCATGGTCAGCGTCTTTTCGGGCCAATCGAGGGTTTTGAGTCCCTCGAGCAGCTCTTCGGCGTAGTCGGTGATCTTAAAGAACCATTGCGTCATGTTTTTTCGGACGATCTCGGCTCCGCAACGCTCGCACTTGCCATCCACGACCTGCTCGTTGGCAATGACCGTGTTGCAAGACGGGCACCAATTGACGGGCGACTGCTTTTGATAGGCAAGACCGTGCTTGTAAAGCTGCAAAAAGAGCCACTGCGTCCACTTGTAATATTCGGGCGAGCAAGTATAAAGGAGCGACGACCAATCGAACATCGCGCCCATCGAGCGAAGTTGCGTTTCCATCGTGGCGATGTTGCGTTTGGTGCTGTCCTCGGGGTGAATACCCGTCTTTATCGCGTAATTCTCGGCGGGCAAGCCGAACGCGTCAAAGCCCATGGGCTGAAAGACGTTGTAGCCCTGCATCTTCTTAAAGCGGGCAAAGCTGTCGGCGGGAGCATAGTTGTACCAATGTCCGAGGTGCAAATTCGAGCCCGACGGATACGAGAACATTTCGAGCACGTAATATTTGTTGTCGCCCTTTTTATCGAAAGAATTGACTCCTTCTTTCTCCCAATATTCATTCCACTTTTTTTCCACTTGCTTAAAATCCATTTTAGTTGCCCTCAACTATTAAAATCCAAATTATTTTAGCATAAACCGTTTGTTTAGTCAAGCAATTTGAAAAGGTGATTGTCTATTAAGAGCAACTGAGTCCCCTAATACAAAGGAAACGCTTTTTACTTAGGATCGAGGGCGATTTATATGTATCCGGCTTTGTGTATCCGCGTCGAAAGGTCTTTAATCGAAGAGCTTGCCGATTTTGTTCATCATCTCCTGTTTATGCTCCATAAACGAGTGGGCGTACCGTTGCAACGTGATGGTGGGGTTGCGATGTCCGAGTATCTCCGAAAGCGTCCTTATGTCCATGCCGATTTCGAGTGCGCGAGTGGCGAACGTATGACGCAAGGAGTGAAAGCCGCGGGGCTTGATATTGAGTTTATTAAGGACTTTTTGGAACGACTTTTGATATAATCGCACTTGCGCCCCGTACTCGCTTTTGGCGGCGACGACGAAGTGCGCTCCCACTCTGTTTCGGATAAGTTTGAGTTTTCCGATGATCGACTTGGGCACGGGGATAACCCGCTCCGAACTCAGCGTCTTGGGCGTATCGAAAACCTTTTTGTAGTGTCCGTTTTCCCAGCTGTCGTAACATGACCTGACGACCATGATCGTGCCCGCTCTGAAATCGATGTCGTCCCAGGTGAGCGACAGCAATTCCCCGATGCGCAAGCCCGTGTACATAGCCAATACTATACCGAAAAGATATGGTGTGTTATGCTCCAAGACGTACCTTTCTATTCTCTTTTGCTCCTCTTTGCTGAAACATGTCATCTTCTTTGCCCGCACCTTGGGGCGAACTATTGCGTCCGAATATTGCCGAGGCGTAACTCCCAAATCAACCGCTTTTTTCAGCGACGATCTCAAAACGAATATTATTCCGTTCACGGTACCTGCCGCCAAACCTTTTTTCAGTAACATCAACGAAAATCTTTGCAATGTCACCGCTGTAAGTTCGTCTAATTCATATTCACCGAGCAAAGGCACAATATAATATTCAACTTGACGGCGATACTTTTTGTATGTTCTGTCTTTTGTCGACACTTTGACATAAAGTTCCAACCATTCTCCAAGCCACTCTTTGTACAGCATTTTCCTACTCCTTATATGATTTTTGCGCTTTATGCGTCAAGAATATTATACATTTTTTACCATATTTTTTGTAAAAAGCAGTCTACTTTTTTCCTGCTTTTTGTAAAAAGCAGGGCAAAAACTTTTGAGGGCGGACGTGCGTAACATTTCTCCCCTATCTCCGCTTCACTTGGGAGTGTATGGGCGAACGCAAACTTCATTTTCTCCCCTATTTCCGCTTCGCTTGGGCAATATGTATATTGACAATTGACGCAGCATTCCCCACTTCCACAAGCGAAACGGAGAAACATAATGTCCTTTTCGCCCATAGAAGTTTTTGCTTCACTTTTTTCAAAAAGTGAAAAAAAGGGACACTCTGAAAAAAGTGCCCTCTTTAATATTATTTTGTTGTTACTTTTAATTTGCTATATCTTCGGTTACTTTTGATTTACCGTTATCTTCGGTTACTTTTAGGCTCCAATGAACAAGCCAAGCAAATTGTACTTGGAGAATACGACCACGCAAACGAGCGAAACGGTGCTCATTATCTTGATAAGGATATCGAGCGACGGTCCGACGGTATCTTTAAGCGGGTCGCCTACCGTATCGCCCACGACAGCCGCGCTGTGTGCCGCCGAGCCCTTGCCTTGTCCTTCTATTCCGCCCGACTCGATGTACTTCTTGGCGTTATCCCAAGCGCCGCCCGCATTGCCCGTATAGATTGCGAGCATAATAGCCGAAAGCGTTGCGCCGATAAGTATTCCGCCGACGAACCGGGCTCCGAAAAGGAAGCCGCAAACCACGGGGAATGCGATCGCCACGATCGCGGGCACTATCATCTGTTTAAGCGCACCTTGCGACGAAATGGTGATACATCTGGTGTAATCGGGCTTTTCGGTTCCCTCCAAAATGCCGGGACGCTCCTCGAACTGACTGCGCACCTCGTCGACCATGTTCCTTGCCGCCTTGGCAACGGCGTTTATCAACATTCCGCTGAACAGGAACGGAAGCGCGCCGCCGACAATTGCGCCCACAAGCGTCGTGCCGTCTATGATATTGAGTGACAAATCTTGCCCTTTTTCGAGGAATGCATACAAATAGCTTGACATCATGGACATCGTGGCAAGAGCCGCCGAGCCGATCGCGAAGCCTTTGCCTATCGCTGCGGTAGTGTTGCCCACACTGTCGAGCTTGTCGGTTATCGCCCTCACATCCTCGTCCAGCCCGCTCATCTCGGCAATGCCGCCCGCGTTGTCGCTGATCGGTCCGTAAGTGTCGACCGAAACGGTCGCCGCAACGAACGAAAGCATACCCATCGCGCCGCAGCCGACGCCGTACATTCCGCCCAAAGTATATGTGGCGAAAATAGCTATGCCGAGGCAAACTACGGGAAGCATACAGCTGATCATGCCCGTCGCCATACCTTGAGTGATGGTGAGCGCCGGTCCCTCTTTGCTTGCCGAAGCGATGTTCTTGGTGGGCTTATAGTCGTAGCTTGTGTAGTACTCGGAGATAATGCCTATCACTATTCCGGTGACAATTCCCACAACCGCGCAAACCCACGGGGTGAGCCAACTTGCCTTAAAGCCTACCGTATTCAAATCGTCTTTGCCGTTGCCCTTAAACAGAGCCCAGCACAAAACAAATCCCAATATGACCGTAAAGCCCGCGCTTATCCAAGTGGCGAGGTTCAGTTCGGTGTGCGGATTGTCGCTGAGTTTACGTTTGAGCAGCGGATACGAAATTCCGAGCACGCAACCGATAAGTCCTATTCCCGAAAAGAGTATGGGGAACAGCACCATCTGTTTGAATAAGTCGGGATTGGTGAAGCTCGCTTTGTGTGAAAACGTTTCGATAGCGAGAATGACCGTCGCCATGATCGCGCCCACATAGCTTTCGAGCAAGTCCGCGCCGAGCCCGGCTACGTCGCCCACGTTGTCGCCCACGTTGTCGGCGATGGTGGCGGGGTTACGGGGATCGTCCTCGGGAATATGAGCCTCGGTCTTACCCACGAGGTCGGCGCCCATGTCGGCAGCCTTGGTGTAAATTCCGCCGCCCACACGGTTGAACATGGCGATTATCGAGCAACCGAGTGCGTAACCGCTGAGTATCAACGAAATGGAATAGCTTTGTCCCGTTATGGGATTGACTTTGTGTACAATGTCGCCCGTAAGCACCGCGGTGTCGACGTCGAGCAAGTGCATTCCGAAGCCGAATATGGCGTACACGATCAAAATGCCGAGAAGTGCAAAGCCGCTGACGCAAAGTCCCATAACCGAGCCGCCGCGAAAAGCCACTTTTAAGGTTTTGCCCGTGCTTTTGGTTTCGTTGGCTTCGTTGGTAACTCTGACATTGCAGTACGTGGCGATCTTCATGCCTATGTAGCCCGCCGTAGCCGACATTACGGCTCCGATGACAAATGCAACGCCGGTTTCCCACGAGATGACGATGCCGAGGATCACGGCGATGATCGAGCCGATGATCGCAACTATCTTGTATTCGTAGTTGATAAATGCGTTGGCGCCCTCTCGAATTGCCGCAGCGATCTCTTTCATGCGGTCATTCCCTTCCTTTAACTTTTTGGTAAGGAAGAAGTTGAGAGCGGCATAGCCGAGCCCGAGGACCACGGCAGCCATTACGATTATCATGAGTAGTTCAGGATTTTTCATAATATCTCCCTATAAAAAATTTTGCAATGCATACGCTAAAAATTATATCATAATAAAAAATTGCTGTCCACCGTTTTAAGCTTATTAAAACAAAAAATTCGACAAAAAAACGAGCGGCTTTATTTGCCCCAGCGGTCAAAATGTCGCCGCAATAAAAAAGGCGCATATGCGATATCTTTCGCCGACGCGCCTTAATAAGCCCTTATTTACTTGTTGCCGATAAGTTCCACCGCTTCTTTCGAGCCGAAAATCACGATGTTTCGGCTCTTTTTCAAGCCGCTTTCTTCATCTTTGCGTTTGTACTGCAAATTGTAAAATTCCGACGCGGTACTGCTGTCCGAAAACGAAATGATCGTGGCTTCGGTTTCACCCTCTTTGACCGCCTTAAAGGCGAACGTAACTTCGTCGTTCTCGTAGCCGAAATCGGACACTTCGACTTCCTCTATCTCAAAGTAGTTTTCCTCATATACCTTTTTGATGTCGTTTTCCTTGGACGCGCACGCCATGAGGCAACATAAAATGCCCGCCACCGTGCAAACGAATAATATCTTTTTCATAGTCATCTCTCCGTTATTTTTTTATAAAAGTCCCTTTCATCTCGGCGCCGCTTAAAATCAACACCACCTTGCCGCCGTCCTTATCGAGCGTGCCCGTAGCCGAGCCGCTTACCGTCATGCCCGATGCCTCGTCAACATAACTGTAGTTAAACACCGCCTCGTTGCGATCGTCATAGACCTTATATCTGCCATTTCGACGTGTCCTGTTAGAGCCGCTGACCGGGTCGTCCTCGTAACCGCTTGAATTAAGGAACTTGCATACATAAGTAAACGTGCCGTCGCTTTTGAGCGTGAGGGTGTACGTCCTGTTGCCCATGTCTTTGACAAAGGTGCCCGAAAAACTCATGGTCGGACCGCAAGCGGTCAAGCCAAGGCAAAACAAAGCGATAACTATCGACATAACAACAGTGCAAATCTGCCTCATAGAGGCATTATAATCCTTTTTTTTCGAAAAGTCAAGTAAATTAGCAAATTTTCCTTTTTTTAATCACACTCGATTTTGCCCGTTAATATTATATAATATCCTATATGATTTTATTGTATAGCGTCCCGTCAATATTATATTACACTCTGACCGAAAATAAGACAAAAAAGGAGGAAATTCCAAATGCAAGAAAAAATAAGGCTCAGCGGCGCTAAATTCGTGCTTATGGACTGCAACCGAGAGCAAATAATGTGCGTCAAAACGGACGAAAACGGCGAGGCTCTTATAGACTGCTTGCCCTACGGCAAATACTACCTCAAAGAGGTCGAGCCGCCGCAAGGCTATCACCGCTGCACGGAAGAAGTCGAAATCGTCATAGACGAAACGAGCAGTCACCGCTGCGCCGAGTTCATCAACAAGCGCAAAACGGGCAGCTTGAAAATAATCAAGTACGGCATAGACAGCAGAAGTTAGTACATATCCGATAAAATGCCTTGACAACAAGCCGCTTTGGTGATAAACTAAAATAATGAAGCTTGTTTTACCCATAATTTGCCTTGTCACATCGATAGCCGCCTTTATCATTGCGATATTGGGACTGCTGTCCGCATTGATATCGGGCTTTATGACCTTGTTCGGCGTATTTGCGATAGTGATCATAATTACGGGCTTTACCCTATCCGTCATAGATTGCGGTCTTGGCTTTTCGTTTCTCAAAAGCAAAATATGCTTGGCGTCGGGCATTATTTCGGCTGTGGCAATGATGATTTCCATAACGTCGTTTATTGTGCTGATCGGCGCCTGAAAAAACTTTTACCCAAAACGTAAGCAAATGCGCCCCGAAAAAAAGGGCGCATTTTGTTACCGAGGATCCCGCGACCTGCTTAAAATAAGATTCAGCTTACTTATTGCGAGTTCCGCGCTTCCCTTTACGGTGAAATCTTTGTCGAGGATCTTTTCGATATCCTCGATTTTTACGTCCGACGACTGTTCGGCGTTTTCGTCCATTATCGTCACCTCCGCTTAAAGTTTTATCCCGTACATTTTACCACAGGTTATCCTTAAAGCGAAAGCGTACGTCAAAAATTACGATACTTCGACAAAAGCCCGCTCGTCGATATAGTAAAGGTACTTCGCCTTTACCTTTTTGCCGAGCAGACGCTCCACCGCCGTAGCGTACAAATTCACTTGCTTAAAGTAGCCCTTTTCGTAGCTGCCGTGCATTGCGCCCGTCTTGTAGTCGACGATCGTTGCCTCGTCGCCGTCGATCACAAGCAAATCGATCACGCCCTGAACGAGCACAAAGCCCCCGTCATACCCGAGCTGCTTGGCTTCGAGCCTTAACATAAACGGCTTCTCCTTGTAGACGCTCCCTTTGAGCCCGCTCATATTGCGTGCGGCGTCAAGCAGCTTGTCGGTGTCGATGAGTTTAAGGTCGCCATTTGATACGGCGGCAAGGTCGGGCGAGGCAAAGTCGATATTTTCGAGCGCGCGATGATACGCATTGCCCCTCTCCCGAGCGTCGCCCTCCAAGTGGTCCTCCGTAAACATTACGACCGCCGGCTCGTCGTCGCTGTGGGCAAGCTTGCTTACATAGCTTTTGGCGGGCGCGGCGGGCGGAGCGGCGAAGTCGAAGTAGTTTTTCAGCTCAGCCGCAAGTTCCTCATCCGCCTTGGCGATAAGCACGTTGCGCGGCTCGGCTTTTTCGACCTCGATTTGCGCTATGTCGCGATATACGGCATTCGGCAAAGCGGCGACGAGCCATCTTGACGGAGCGGTGACCGACGCAAAGTCTATGATATCGGGTCCGCAGTCGGCATACGCGTCTATCATATTGTCTTTTCCGGGCAGAGTGACAAAGACGTCCAAGCTTTCCTTTGCCCGCGTCAAGGCGACGTACAAAATGCGAAGTTCCTCTTCGAATCTTTTTTGCTTTTGCCTCATTCTGTACAGCAGCATTGCGTCGCTGAGGTACTCGGCACGAGCATCGAACACGTTCATTATCAGATGATCGGAAGCGCATATCGACATATGCAGATCGACGTCGTTGAAGCTGTTAAGTCCCACCGCCAGCACGTGCTTGAATTCGAGCCCCTTGCTCTTATGAACGGTCATTATTCTTACCGCGTTAGCCTCGCCCGACAATTCGACGAACGGATTGTGCTCCTCGATGTACCTGAGTGTGGCGTAAAGACTGCTTTTGACCGGCACGCCGCCCAAATATTCGAGGAACTTGTCGAGGACCTCGGCAGCCGCCTCGCCGAGCGAAAATGCGTAGTTGAAGTATCCGCACTCCGAAACGATTGCCGCGCACAGTTCGTCCGCCCCGACCTTTTGGCTCAAAGCGGTGTAGCGGTCGAGTTTATCGAAGAACGCCCGCACCTTTTCGTCGGACGATGCCGCTTTAAGAGCGCACTCGTAAAACGATCCGCTTCGTCCCAATCGTATCTTGCCGAGTTCGTTTTCGTTAAATCCGCCGAGGGGCGAAAGCATACTCACGGCAAGCGCGCGATCGTCCATATGGGAGTCGATGAGCTGCAAAAAGGCTATGAGTTGACCCGTTTCGGGTCGCTGCAAAAAGTACGCGCTTTCGCCGATCGATACGGGCACGCCCATGTCTAAAAGCAATTCGGCAAGTTGAAAAACGGGCGCGGTGAGTTTGCGGGACAGTATGGCTATGTCGCAAAAGTCCGCTCCTTTTTCGACGAGTTCCTTTACCCTCCGAGCGACCTCGATGCACTCGGCTTTGTTTTTGCTCATCTTGGACATGTCGTGATCTTTCACGCTGTACACGCCGTGCAACTCTTCGCTTTTTATCGAGCCCTTTATGACGTGAAGGGTCGCGCTCCCCTCTTTGTCACTGCAAGCGACCATGGGATTTTTTGCGTAATCGGTGCCGCCGAATTCCCTCTTCATGACGGGCACAAAGACCTCGTTGACAAAGGAGATTATCGCCTTGCCGCTGCGATAGTTGACGTCGAGATCGAACGCCGTCCCGCCGCTTCCGACCGTAAAGCTTTCGTACTTCTCCTTAAAAAACCTCGGCTCGCAACCTCGGAAAGCATAGATGCTCTGTTTGAGGTCGCCCACCATAAACAAGTCGGCGTCGAGCGACAGTTCGGTAATAAGTCGCTCTTGAAGCGGGTTTATGTCTTGATACTCGTCGACAAAGACATACTTGTATTTGCTGCGCACTTCCTTTTCGCCGCTGAGCAAAATGTCGAGGGCGTATCTCTCCAAATCGGCAAAGTCTACCTGATTTTTCCGCTGCTTTTCCTCGGAATAAAGCCGCTTGGACAGCGCCGCCGCGTCGAGAAGAGCCTGTATAAGCTGCTCCGATTGCGATTGCGGTTTCAGTTCGGACACGGTGGCTTTGAGTTTATAAAACTTTTCGATCCGATCCTTTAAGTATTCTATCCCCGTGTTGACGGGGCAGCCCTTGACAAGGGGCGTAAAGTTCTTTTTGCCCGTAGCCAAATATTCGCACAGTTCCTTACGTTTGCCGAAGTCGTCGCCCTTAAAGAGCAAGTCGATCGAGCGCATGATCTTCTGCCTTTCGCCCTCTGTCAATTCGTCCGTTGCCCTCTTTATCTCGTCGCCGTCGTACCGGTTGCTTACCGGCGAGAGGTTTATGCTGTCGTACTCCATTATCGACATTATCGCGTCCGAAAGAGCGGCGTCGCTGTGCTTTGCCCTGAGAATGGTCCTAAGCTTGTCAAACGCCTCGCCGCTCATCTCGGAAACGGCGTTTTCGATCGCTCGCTTTTGCATGATATAGCTGTCGCCCGCCACCACCTCGAACTGCGGATCCACGCCTATAAGGTAAAAGTACTTGCCGACAAGGTGTTGACAAAAGCTGTCTATGGTCGAAATGTCGGCGGCGGACAGCTCTTTGAGCGCGTTTTTTACAAGTTCGGCTTTTGCCTTGTCGCACTTGCCGTTGTGATAAAAATCGACCAACTCCTTGTACAGCTTAGAGCGCATATCGGCTGCGGCGGCTCGGGTGAACGTGCAAATGAGCATATTGCTAAGCTTATGCCCCTCGAGTATCAAACGCAAGATCCGCGCTATCATGACCGTGGTCTTGCCGCTGCCCGCCGAAGCCGAAACGAGTATACGTTTGTCGTTCGACATAATAATTTTGCGCTGGTTTTCGGACCATTTTATATCGGCAATGCTCATTTTAACTCCTTAAACGACGATTTTTTTACGGGCAAAAATTCTCTTATGCGTTTGGCGGCGCACAGACACCCGAACTCACAGTAATTGCACGTTTTGGGGTCAGCCGAGGGGGCTATGAACCCGCTTTTTATCTCCTCGACGGCACGGACGCAAACCCGTATCGCATAATCCACGACACAGTCAAACTCCTCGCTCGACAAAACGGTCTTGTCCGCCACCGCCTTGCCCGAGGGTGTCGTCAGCCTATACACCTCGCTCTCCTCCGTTTTGTACGTGGGGTCGATCGCCGAAGCTATCTCCTCGCCCTCCAAAATAAAGCCCGTAAAGCGATGACTGAATCTGTCGCTGAGCCACTGAGCGTGGAGCGGATACAAAAACATTGCCGCTTTCTTTTTGCCCTTGCTCGTTTCGACCGCCATGTAAACGGGCAGCTGGATCTTCTTGCCGTAATATATGTCGGACAGATCCCAAGCCGCACTGCCCGTCTTGTAGTCTATTATCCTTATGTAGTCGCCGAAGCAGTCGGCATAGTCTATCTTGCCGCTTATCTTCATTCCCCCTATGGTGGCGGAGAACGGGATCTCCTGCCCCATCGAAACGAACTTGCCCTTTTTCAGGTGCGACGACAGAATACCGAGCGCCTCTTTGGCTTCGGCTTTGAGTTCGTTCAGTCTTTGAGCGTTGGACGGCAGAGCAAGCTTGCCTATGCCGCTTTTCAGCGTGTCGACCGCTTTATCCACCTGCTTGCTTATGTCGCCCCCGTTCCTTATCACGAGTTCGGCTATGCGGTGCATGAGGTCGCCCTCGTCGAGCGGAGTGACCTCGCCCTTGTCCCGCCTTTGCAGCTGCAAGCCGTAGGTCACGAAGTTCAAAAAGGGACAGGCGAAGTAGCTTTGCAGCCTGCTTACGCTGGTGCTGCCGTTCGGGAAAAAGAGCTTTTCGCCGTCGTCGATCTGCTCCACCCGCTGTTGCAAGAAGAGTTTGTCGTCCCTGCCCGTAGCCTCGAACAGGGCAGCCATAAACTCCCTGTCCCGTTCCGTACCCGCCTTGATACCGCTTCCGAGCATGATCAAAAGTTCCTTGGCGTGCTTAAAGCAGCCCGCGTTCAATGTCCGCGCTTCGAGCCCGTCGTTTTCGTAGAGCGAAACGTCCTTAGCCGATTGGAACAACTCGTTCATCATGCCCGACGGCTCGACGTAGGTGGCAAAGACGTGCGAGGCGGAGAAAAGGCAGGCGTAGAGTTCGGCTTCGTACCGTAAATTTATCTCCTCCACGCGCTCCATGGTAAAATACGCCTTTTCCTCGTCGCCGATAAGCGAACTGTCGTCGTAGATCTGCGGCAAGAAGCCGTCGTCGAAGCCGAGCACGGCGACAAACTCGTATCGTCCGCCCCGAAACAGTCCGGGGTCGCCCACGATGACGCCGCCCTCGTAGGGAAGTTCGTTCAGCTTGGTGGCTTTGAGCCCCTCGGTGAAAACCGAGAACACAAAGTCGAAGTTGCCCTTTATGCCCACCTGCTCCATAAGATCGATAAGCGCCGTCATCTTGTCCGTGACCGATGAGCCGAACGCTTCCGTAGTCAGCTTTTCGGCACCCATGTCGGCAAAAAGTTCGGTTATAAGCGTCCTAAGCGAGGCTGCGTCCGACACGTTCTTCATCTTTTGAGCGGCTTTGTTCACTATGGAAACGAGTTTTATTCGAGTGTCCTCGCACTCGTTGAAAGGCAGAAGAAAGTCCTTGTAATTGATGAGATTTTTATATATGTGGTTTTCGAACAAGTCGGCATCGCGCTTGCTTATGTTCATGTACATATTTTTGCTGAGTTCGATTACCGCCTCTCGCTTAAAACTCTTGGCGCAATCGAACAATCTTATGATAAATGACGAAAGCGGATGGTCGATAAGCCTCTTGCTCTCGGCGATGAAGTGCGGAATTCCGAATTCGGTGAATATGCGCTTTACTCTCGCGGGGTCGGCATTGCCCATTATGACCGCCATGTCCTCGTATCTCACTCCGCGATACGCCATAAATCTGAGGCGCTTTGCGACCTCCTTGACGGCGGGAGCCCCGTCACCGTAAAACTTCTCCGCTTTGAGTTTTTTGTCCCGCTCGCCTGTGCTTTTTACGCAACATTCGGTGTACGAAAGAGCCCGCTCTTTGAGTTTGTCGAACACCTGCCTCGTCGCGGCGTCCACGTAGTCGAAATTGGCTATGTACACGTGCACATTGCTAAGATACTCGCTTGTTTCGGCGTACTTTGCGATAAGTTTAAGCTTGCCCATGCTGTCGACGAACCTGCCCTCTATTGCCGAGAGGTATTGAGCGTAGACCGTTTTGAGGTCGTTTAGCTTGGGCGGGTACGACGGCATATCCTCGGGCAAAACGCCGAAAGCCGCAAGGTCGTTTATGGCATCGTAAAGCTTTTCGCAAAAGCCCCGAAACGAAGCCGCCTTGCCGAAACATTCGAGCTTGATATTGGGCAACATGCCCCTTAGCAGCATGATAGCCCCCTCGCGGCTGATAAGCGGCGTGGAGATCTTCATCTTGTAAAACAGTCGGCTCGGCGAAAGCACCTCGACGTCGAACGAACCCTCGCACAGTTCGTAAAGACGCTTCTCGGCAAGCAGAGTGTAGCGTTCGGGCACAATAAACAAGTGCCTTACGTTTAGGTCCGCTTTTCGTGCCGAGATCTTTTCCACAACCTGCCTCAGCGCGTCCGAATAGTTTGTCGAATAAATAAAATTTGTATTCATCCCCTATATTGTAACTTAATTGAATTGCCAAATCAAGCAAAATATGGTACACTATAAAAAATTGACTTTTCGGAGATAACCATGAAAAAAGTTTTTGCATTGATCTCATCCTTGCTTTTATGCATGATATTGCTTTCAGCTTGCGCTCCCACGACGGTCCCCGAGGCTGCGATAACACAATCCAGACCTTGGATAGCGTCCCGATACTTCAAGTCGGAAAAATGCACCTACGACGTCACGAGATATGCGACATATGCGGACGGCAGTTCGGAAGCCGTTTCGACAAGCGGCATATTGACCTATACTCTCACCAAAATTTCGGACGCCGAATTTTCGCTTGTAATGGATTTTACCATCACCTACGGCACAAGCGAATTGCTCGAAGAAAATTATATAGGCAAGACCGATTCCGTTTGGTCGGAGGCTCGGTTCGACAATAATATGCGCGCTATTTCCACGAAGAAAAAAGCCGAGATCGGGTCCGACCCCTCGCTTAATTACAGCTACGAGGCGGATTATCTCAATGCCGACGAGGACGGCAAGCTTGTCGCCACATATACCGACAGTAACGGCAGTCAAAAGACGCTTAAATTCAACAAGGCTTACTACTTCGACAACGACTATCTTTACTACTATGTCCGCACGCTCGACAAGCTCAACACTTCTCCGAGTTCTTTCAGCGAAAATATCAATGTCGTAAATTGGTACGATAGCTTCCTTCTCGGCAAGCTCGTCACCTACCCGCTTATCGTAAGTTGCGCCAATAAGTCGCAAAACGTTAAGATCGAAAACAACGATACTCTCTTCGGCGGCTTCGAAGCAAGCGAAGAGGGACAAATAGACGATGCCGAAAAACTTGTCGGCTGCTATGACGTTTCGATCATCATCAATGGCGTAAAAACGGGCTCGGTTCTTAACGCGGCTTACTCCAAATGCGACTATAAGTGCTATGAGGGCAGCGATGTCAAATATTCCCACCTTATCCCCGTTCAGTACACCACTAGGGAAACGATCCCCGATCGCAACCCCCATTATACCAATTTTACCGACTATATCTTATCCGACTATTCAATAGACATTTCCAAATAGCTGTTTTTGCAACTTTTTTGTAAAAAAGTTGCCTCAAAAAACTTTTATCTGCGGCGAGGTAGAAAAATACTTTTCAACCTCGCCGCTAAATAAAACCTTTTTGTCCACTGTTTTGCACCTTATAAAAACAAAGCGCAAAAATAACAGTTAACGCCGATAAGGCACGTAACGCCCGAATAACGAACCTCGCTTGCGATACTTGTACGCAAGCGAAGAGGAGCAGGCAAGCATAAACGGCTCGTTTGCGAATTTATTTGCAAACAGCCATCGGGGTCCCCACGAGATACTTGTACTCGTGGGGTGAGAATAGCGAAGACTGCGACGAAGCTAAGGGGCGCCGGCACAGCTAAGCGTTAGCGTGCTGTGACTGAGGGGATTCGCCGCTTGAAAACACTCGCAAGCGAAGTGGTGTAAATATAGAAACGTCACGCCCGCCCACCCCACACTTACAAGCGAAACGGGGTAAGGGGAGAAAAGGAGCGCATATCCGCTCTCAAAAATTTTTGCTCTGCCCTTTACAAAAAGCAGACTACTTTCAAAGCAAAAACTCAATTGTGACGGAATTATGAAGTATCAAATTGAGAAATAATTTTTGCAAAAACAAAAATCAATAATATCACCCAAAAACCTATAAAAAACCCCTTGTTTTAGCGGAAAACGAGGGGTTTTGGCTATTTTCAATTGTGAAAGAAAGGACGAAAAAAAGTACATAGAATAAGTTATTCTATGTACTTGAACTGCTTATATTCTACTTGATTTCCCACTTTATGTCAACCGTTTGAATCGGTTTTTTTAATTTTATTTCAAAATTATACGAAAATAAAGCATACATCAAATTTTCTTTGTACGGGTATAGCCGATAAAAGTACATAGAATAACTTATTCTACGTAGTTTTACACGACATGTTTTTCTCCGTGGATGAGTTATGTACGAAACTACATACGGTCATAACGCCGTGACGTCCCGACGGCGCGACAAAAATCATGATTTTTTATAAAGGAGAAAAAACAATGAAAAAAATGAACAAAAAAGGCTTTACGCTTGCAGAACTCTTGATAGTAGTCGCTATCATCGCAGTTCTTACCGCCATTGCAATTCCCCTCTTTGTAGGAGCATTGGACAGGGCGCAAGAAGCAAGAGATAACGCCAACATTCGTGCCGTAAGAGGCGCTGCTGCCGTTTACTTGCTTGAAAAAAGCGGTGATACTAAAAATGTTTGGACTGCAGATGCTAAGAAAAACGGTTGGAATGTTGAAGCCGAAATTACCGCGCAAGGCGAGATTAAATCTATGAAAGTTGAAGTGACGGCAGCATCACCGAATGAAGATTCTTGCGTAGCATCGGAAGAAAAAACAAATAAGGGTGGCTATACTGTTAAGTTGCATATAAACAATACAGATATTGAGGGAATTACAAACAAAACAACTTAAAACTTACAAAAAGAAGCCAAGCGGCATAGCAAGGGTATGCCGCAGCTTATATTCATATCTATAGGGATGTACGATATGGAACTTAACGGGATACTGAAAAGTGTCCCGTTATTTTTATACTTTTTATAAGGTCCCCCCTCAGTCGGAGCACGCTATGCTCTGCGTCGCCGGCTCCACTTGTTGACAACAAAGGGCGCCTTTTTTATTGGTGTCGCTTCGCTCCGATTGGTAAATTATTGCAAAACAGCGAACAAGAAAATTTTGAGCGAAAACTCGGAAAGTATTTTCCGAGTTTTCGCCCTCAAAAGTTTTTTTGTTTACTTTTTTTACAAAAAAAGTAAAATCAAAAAAAGTAAAAACCAAACTTACAAAAAGGTTCGCAGACCGCCTTTTACAATCGAGCAGTCGAGGTCGATCCCGTCGTAAATTTCGCCGTCGAGCTGGACGGATCTGCCTCCGAGCGGGTGGATAAGCACATTTTCGCACTCGATCCGTTCGGTTATTGGCAGAGCGAGGTGTTTACCCCTTAAAAATTTGAGCAGGGCAGGCAAGATCCTATTGTTTTTGGGCATTTTGATAATGATGAGGTCGAGTTTTCCGTCGTCCGCCTTGCTTAAAGGCGACAGTTTAAGCCCGCCGCCGAACTGCGTTCCGTTACAGATCCCCACAATGACGGCACTAAACAGCTTTGTTTTCCCGTCAATCGTGACTTCGATATCGTACGGCTCAAAGTGACGCACGCAATACAGTAGGCTTTTGAGATAAGTTATCTTGCCTTGCCTGCCCGCAACGCGTTGAAGCACGTCGATATCGAGCCCCGTGCCCGCAATATTAAGACAGCGCAAGTTTTGCCCGACCTCAATGTAGTCGAGTCGCACTTCTTTTCCGTCGAGAATGACTTTAAGCGCATTGATGGGTTCGGTGGGCAGACCGATCCCGCGCGTGAAGTCATTGCCGCGTCCGCTCGGAATAAAGCCGAGGCGAGAGCGTGCGAAGTCCATGCCGATAAGCGTTTCGTGAAAGGTCCCGTCGCCTCCCACCGCAACGATCGTCTTTGCTCCGTCACGGCAAAGCGAAGCGGCAAGCTCGGTGGCGTGGTGGGGCGCTTGGGTGATATGCACGGCAAAATCGAGATCGTTTTTTTGCATATACGCGACAAGCTTATTGAGATTTTTTTCGCCCAAGCCGCCTCCGCTTTTGACATTTACGATAAAATCGAGCATTCTGCACCTCGAAAATTATGTTCTATGACAATATAATATCATAAAATCTTATGAAATATCAATTATTTATTGCCAAAAAATCTTTTCGGTGGTAAAATAAATACGGAAAAAGCTTTGTTATAAGGAGAAATATCCGATGCAACTCGAACTGCCGCCGCTCTTAGTCAAAATAGCCGCCACTTCGGCTTGCCCCGTCTACATAGTGGGCGGGTACATTCGCAACAGCCTTTTGGGACTACCCAAAAGCGATATCGATATATGCGGCAGCTTGCTCCCCGATAATCTCAACGTCGACGCCAAGGTCGTGCCCGTCAACAAGCGGTTAGGCACCGCCATTATAACCGACGGCGTGGAAAGCTACGAATACACTCCGTTCCGCTACGAGAGTTACGGAAGCGGGGGAGAGCACTGCCCCAAGCAGGTTTCGTTCGGCGCAAGCCTTTACGAGGACGCTCGCAGGCGGGACTTCACGGCGGGCTCGGTGTACTACGACATAAAGAAAAAGGAATTTATCGACCCGTACGGCGGACTTAACGACATAAAGAACAGGACGTTGCGCTGCGTCGACCCCGACTTTACGTTCGAGGACGACGGGCTCAGACTGATGAGGCTGTGCCGCATTGCTGCCGAAACGGGCTTTGAGGTGGATAAAAGCACCGCCGACGCCGCCAAGCGGAACAGGGCTAAGCTTAGGGACATTTCGCCCGAACGCAAGCGTCAAGAACTCGACAAAATTCTTACAGCCGACCTCAAATACGGCGTGCCCGAGGCGCATTACAGGGGAGTCGAACTGCTCAAAGAGTTAAAATTGTGGGAATTCATCATTAAAGAGGTCGCGGATATGGACGGAGTGGCTCAAAACCCGCTCTATCACAAGTACGACTGCCTCGAACATTCGCTTATGGCGGTAAGATACGCTCCGCCCGACATCAGGCTCGCCGCGCTCGTGCACGACATAGCCAAGCCCGTCTGCATGAAGCGGGACGGCAACACGTATCTCCATAATATCGTGGGCGCGGAAATGGTGAAAAAGGCGCTCGGTCAAGAGGGGCTCAAATATCCCAACGCCACGGTAAGCCGTATAAGCGAGTTGGTGCGCCTGCATATGTACGATATGGGCGGAAAAACAAAGGGGGGCAAGGTCAAGATCTTTGTAGCCACCCACTTCGAACTTATTCCCGACCTCGTTGCGCTCATCAAGGCGGACGGCAAGGCGACGGGTCAAAAGGACATTGCGCCCGTTCACCGCTTCGAAACGGTTTACGACGAGATCGTAAAGACGCACGTTCCCACCTCGCTCAACGACCTTGCCGTAAACGGCGATGACGTGGTGGCGGCGGGCATAAGCGGCAAGGACGTCGCCTCTGCGCTTGGCGAACTGTGGCGAATGTGTATACTCAATCCCACGCTCAACGATAAGCAAACACTTAAGGAAAAAATTGCTTTTATTAAGCGCAAAATCAAGGTATAAGCGCACGAGATCCGGCACACCATAAATGTATGGGCAGAAGATGTATTTTATCGCTTATATGTGTTTTCGCACTGTGTACTTTTGCAATTCTTCCCGTCAAGGCGGAGGGCGAGCAAACGTACATAGTACTTACATACGGCAGCATGAGGTTCGAATACACCGACAGCTTTATCGAGCCCACCGACCACCTTGTCGCCCAACAAATTTTCGAAAGGAAGATAAACGCTCCGCTTAACGAAAAACTCGCGCTCGTATTGTCCAAAGTGCGAAGCGGGGCGTCGTATAAAGACGCAATGCTTTGGTGCTTTCCGCTCTTGTCACGCGTGGTCAGCCGAATAAAAAGCGAGGTCGATACGCCTCCGACCGACAGCGAAATCCGCTTTGACCCGAATAAAAAGCCCATGTTCGAGATCACGAGCGAAAGGGCGGGCGTCGAAGTGCTCGAAGAGCGGCTTTATATGGACATATACTGCGCTCTTTCCTCCGGTGTCTCAACGATACGAGTGCCCGTTCGTTACATTCCCGCAGCGGTCGGAAGAAGCGACAACATAAAACTGACTCACCTCAGAGCGAGCTTTTCCACCGATTGCTCGCTTTCTTCCAATGAGCGAAAGCACAATATCGCCCTTGCCTTGTCCAAATTGAACGGCACGTCGCTATGCTGCGGCGAAGAACTCAGCTTCAACCGAAAAGTGGGGAAGAGGACGTCGAATAACGGCTTTAAGGAAGCGAAGATAATCGTGGGCGGCAAGTACGTATTGGGCGTGGGCGGCGGAGTGTGTCAAGCCTCGACCACGTTGTACAACGCGGCTCTTATAGGCGGGCTCACCGTCGAGGAAGTGCACCGACATACGCTTCAAAGCAGCTATATCGAGCCGAGTTTCGACGCCATGGTCAATTCCGGTTCGAGCGATCTGCGCATAAAGAACGAGGGGGACGCGCCCGTATTCATATGCGCTTACTGCGACGGGAACAGAGCTTACGTGCGCATATACGGTAAGCGCCTCAAATATACGATAAAGCGCAGCAGCGAGGTCACGTTCACGGGCGAAACGCCGGGTTACGACAAGACGGTGGACTACGAGCACAAGTATTTTGCCGAGGACGAGCCGTCGGGCACGACCAAGACCGTGTCGTACTCGCACCCCGAACTGCACAGCAAGGGATATCTGCTGTACTACGACCTCAGCGGCGCGCTCGTGGAGAAAAAGCTTATTCGCTCGGACAAATATATGTCCGTAAAAGGAGTTGTCGCCGTTTCGCCCTAATTCGGTACAATATTTTACGCTTATAGTTCGATTTTACCCTCTCTTTAATTGACATTTAAGGAATTTAGGTTGTATAATTGTTGTCGGAGGGTTTATGCTGATCTCGGCGTTTGGATGGTACGGCTTTTTGATAGGCGGCGGAATGGTGATTTGCGTCGTTCTTGCTTGGTTTATGGCAAAAAGACGCGGCTACGATACCGATATTATTTTCAACATTGCCCTTGTCTGTATCCCGCTCGCCATTTTGGGCGCGAGAACTTACTATGTAGTCAACGATATCATACATAACGGGGCGAATTGGTCCATAGCGAGATACTTCGGCTTCGAGAACGGCAAGTTTGTAGGCTTTGCCGGTCTTGCCATTTACGGCGGACTGCTCGGAGGCATTCTCGGCGCCGTCATCGTGCGACTGTTCAATCGAAAAAAGCCGCCGCTTAAACAAATGACGTTTGTCCAGATGGCGGACCTATGCTTTTGCCTCATCATCTTGGGACAAGCAATAGGCAGGTGGGGCAACTTCGCCAACGGGGAAGCGTACGGACAACTTATCACCGATTCGTCCTGGCAGTGGTTCCCGTTTGCCGTGGAAGTGAACGGCTATTGGTACAACGCCTGCTTCTTTTACGAGTCTGTGTGGAACCTTATCGGGTTCGGACTGCTGCAATGGATGTACAACGGGAAGCGCAAGAGTTTCGACGGCTTTTATGTGTCCTTTTACTGTATGTGGTACGGGTTTATCCGCTTCTTCGTCGAGCAGCTTCGCAGCGACAGTATGTGGTTCGGACCGATAAAGGCGAATATGCTGATTAGCGCAGTCATATTCCTCGTCGGATTGAGCGTAATAATATATCATATAGTCGCAGCCAAAAGGTCGGGGAAGAAAATCTTCATTATGGTGGACGAAGCAAAATTGAGCAGCGACTACTACGGCTACGAAAAGACTTTCTTTTGCTTAAAAAAGCAGCTTGAAGCAAAAGAAGAGGTCATCGAGGAAGCGGCGCAATGAAAAAGCATATAAGCGAGTTTATAATATCGATCGTCGCTTTGCTTTACGGCGTGTTTTTGCTGCTTGCGGGGCTTGACGTCTTTCCGTTTACGATATCGGAAGCGGCGTTTATCTCCACGTGTGTGTGTTTATTGGCGTCGTCGGCTGTCGTCTTTGCCGTTCAGCGCAATCCGATCGGGTTGTTTTTTGCCGTTGCATTTGCGGTTTTGACCTTGGCGGCGACACTGCTGCTTGTCGGATTTACGAGCCGCAACGTCTATCCGCTGTACATAGCCTCGGTTTTTGCGGGCGGAGCGGTGGTCTTTGCGACAAAAGCGCAGCTGCGCCGATTTTCCCGCTTTTCGCTTGCCGCTTTGGGCGGGACGATGATATTGATGCTCGAAAGTTTCGGGGCATTGAAAACAGAGATAGTTTTACCCATACTTGTCATTTACCTTGCATTTATGGGGATCATATACGCATTGCTCAAACTAAAAGATAAGGGCGATAAGGAGGAAGCGTGATGCGAAATTTGACGATGATGACCGATTTGTATCAGCTCACCATGATGAACGGATATTTTATCGACGGGTCCTATAAGCACGAAGCCGTCTTTGATATGTTTTTCAGGTACAAACCCGAACTAAGCTATGCCGTGTTCGCGGGGCTCGAACAGGCGATAGACTACATAAAAAATCTTCACTTCGAGGAAGAGGACATAGAGTATCTTCGCAGTCTTAACATCTTCGACGAGCGGTTTTTGAGCTATTTGAAAGATTTTAAGTTCAGCGGCGACATCTATTCGGCGGTCGAGGGCGAAATCGTCTTTCCGTCCGAGCCGATAATGATAGTCAAGGCTCCGCTTATCGAGGCACAGTTCGTAGAAACGGCTCTCCTCAACATAATAGGGCACCAGACGCTTATCGCCACCAAGACGTCGCGGATCGTCGATGCCGCCGACGGCAAGAGCGTCGTCGAGTTCGGACTGCGCAGGGCGCAAGGTCCCGATGCCGGCATTTACGGATCGAGGGCGAGCATAATAGGCGGCTGCACGGGCACGAGCAATGTCCTTGCCGCCGAGATGTTCGATATCCCCGTAAAGGGCACCCATGCTCACAGCTGGGTAATGAGTTTTAAGACCGAACTCGAAGCGTTCGAACGCTTTGCCGAGCTCTTCCCCGACAACTGCCTGCTGCTTGTCGATACGTACGACACACTCAAAAGCGGAGTGCCCAATGCAATAAAGGTGTTTAACAAGCTGAGGGAAAAGGGTCACAAGCCCGTGGGTATCAGGCTCGACAGCGGCGACCTTGCGTATTTAAGCAAGATGGCTCGAAAGATGCTCGACGAGGCGGGCTTTAACGATGCGATCATCTTCGCGAGCGGCGACATAGACGAGGAGGTGCTTACCGCCCTCAAAGTGCAGGGCGCGAAAATAGACGTCTACGGCGTGGGCACCAAACTCATCACAAGCGAAACAACTCCCTCGCTCGGCGGGGTATACAAGCTGGCGCGCATCGAGATCGACGGCAAGTTTTACGACACCATGAAGATAAGCAGTTCTCTCGAAAAGATAACCAACCCCGGCTTTAAGCGGGTGGTAAGGCTTTACGGCAAGGACAGCGGCATGGCGGTAGGCGATGTAATAGCCCTAAAAGACGAGGTCTTGCCCGACCCAATAACGCTCCGTCACGAAACCGAACTGTGGAAGAGCTTTACGCAAAAGGACTATACGGCTCGGGACGTGCTTAAAGAGATCTTTATAGGCGGAAAGTGCGTTTACACCTCGCCGACTTTGTCCGAAATGGCGGCGTATTGCATAAGGGAGAAGTCCAAGCTCTGGGAGGAGTACAAACGTTTGCTCAACCCCGATTATTACCGAGTTAACCTGAGTCAAGGCGTATTGGAAATAAAACAAAAATTTTTAAGCGGAGTTAAAAAAGGATGAATTTCGAGATTAAAAGAAAGGGCTACAACAAGGAGCAGGTGGACGCCTACGTCAAAAAGCAGGACGACGCCATCGCCGACAAGGACAGCCGCATTGCCGAACTTTCAAGCGAGGTGGCTTCGCTCAAACAGGAACTGGGCAAGCTCGAGGGCAAGAGGGAACTCATCGTCAAGGCGATCTACTCGGCTATTGCCAAAGCCGAGCAGATAGAGCAGCTTTCCAAAGCCAAGTACGACGCCGAAATGGCAAGGCTCAAAGCTTTCCACGAAAAGTGGACCTTGTACTACGATAAGTTGTTGGCAAAGTATCCGCTCGACGACGAGATGATAGGGGTTAGCAAATTCAACGCCGAAATGACCGAGGCGCTCACTCCGCAAGGTCAGCTTGCCTCCGAAAAGAAGCGTCTTGACAAGGCGGGCAGCGTAAAGGTGAAATCTACCGAAAAGTTCGACCCGATAAAGAGTATCGAGCAGTATCTTGACGGCGAGGACGCGGCTTCGGTTTCGGTCAAGAACACAAAGGCGTACAAAACGGGTATAGCCTCGGTAAATCCCGCCCTCAGCGGAACCTCGGACAGCGGTTTCAGCTTCGACGAGGCTCTTCATCCCACCGAGGACCTAAGCGAGATCATGAAAGACCTCGGCTTATTGGATAAGTAATATGAAAGACGGACCGGTAAAGGATAGGATAATAGCTTTGGTGGCTGCGGTCGCCACGGTAGCCTTTTTGTTTATCTCGCTGCTTATCATCAAAAAGTGCACCTAAGAGCATGTTTAACGTGCCTTGCGGAATTTTACCGCAGGGCTTTATTATTTATTTTTTGGGTAGGGGGCAAAGGTGCAAATCGCTTGATATTTGTAAATTTTTATGCTATAATCAAGAATATTAAGTTAAGGCGACTTAACGTCAACTACTTTTTGGAGATAAATTTATGTTTAATTCCTTGCTTATGTCCGCAAGCGGCGTTACATTTATCGCTATTATGACGCTTATGACCATAGCGGTCATAGTCGGCTTTATTTGGCTTATCGGCGTCGCCATAAGGGGCTCGCTCAAACTGAAAATTTCGTCTAAGCAGCTCTTTTTGCTCATGCTCGCCGTAGGAGCGGTCGTGCGTATGACAATCGCCTTTTCGACGCGAGGACTTATCGGCTCGGTCGGCGCAAGGTCGAGCGATAGGTTGGGCTACGTCGGCATTGTCAACATGGTGGACACGCTCATAAACAACGGCTTCGGAGCGTTTGTTAATGCCTACGGAAGGACGGGCTTCTATCCGTTATCCGCGTACATCTTGGCTTTCTTCGGCAGCTTGGCGTCGCTCATCGGTGGAATTTCCGAAACGTCGATTGCTACGCTTATCTTCCTTAAACTACCCTTTGTGATTTCGGACGTGCTGCTTGCCTATGTGATATATAAGATCGTCAATAAGTATCTCGGCGGCGATATAGCCATGTGCATAGGCGGATTTATCGCGCTCTGCCCCGTGATGATGCTCGGGTCGATATGGCCGAGCGTATACTCTTTCCTTGCCGTGGCTTTGGCGGCGACGATGTACTTTATGTTGGAGCGAAAGTACGTTTTGCTCACCGTCGCATATACGATCGCGCTGCTGTTGTGCTTCGAAGCGATATACCTGTTGCCGATAGTCGCCGTGTTCCTTATTTACGCATACGTAAAGAGGATAATAGCGGTAAGAAAAGACGGCTTTGCTTCGGACAAAGGCAACAAGCTCCTTTACACGTTGCCGATAGCCGTTGTCGCTTGCATGGCGGCGTCGTACTTGATAATCTTGCCCTTTGCACTTCCCAATATAGGTGCAAATCCGTTCCTTATCTTGTACAACTACTACCTAAGACCGTTTAATAACTTTACATTTTTCACGTACAACGGATTGTCGCTGTACACGATATTCGGTAAAAACGGCGAAACGCTCAAACTTGCTTTCCCGACCTACGTGTTCAGCCTGTTGTTCGCCATAGCCATAACGTTGGTTGTCATTATCGTATATGTGACCAAAAAGAACAGAGCCAACCTCGTTATGCTTGCCTCTTTTGTTCTGCTCACGCTTGACGTCTATTTTGTCGGAACGTCGGAACTGACTTTGCTTCCGTTCTTTGCGATAACGCTCATCGCCTTTGCGATAATAAAGGACCGCAGATTGCTTCAAATAACCTTGCTTATGTCGCTATTCGTATTTTTGAACGCGGCGTTCGTGCTTGTAAAGGCAGACTACCTCTCGTTAAACGCAAGCTACGCGGACGAACTGCTTGGCGGAGCGGCGTTGGCTATGCCGATAATCGCTACGGCAGTTGCGGTCATATGCCACATCTATTACACTATCGTCATTCTCGACGTGGTGATGAACGGCAGGATCAAAAAGTTTGTCGTCAAAGACAACAAGATAGGTTCCGCATTAAAGGGGCTTATAAGGACAAAAGACTGATATGCTGGCTAAGATCAACAGCTTCGGCTTGGACGGAATTAAGGGCTACGGCGTCACCGCCGAGATCGATATCGGGATGGGACTTCCCGCTATCGATGTAGTGGGACTGCCCGACGCCGCCGTCAAAGAATCGAGGGAGAGGGTGAAAAGCGCCATTCGCAACAGCGGATACAGGTTTTCGCCACGAAAGGTAACTGTCAATTTGTCGCCCGCCGACACCAAAAAGACGGGTGCTATGTACGATTTGCCGATTGCGCTCGGTGTGCTCTATGCCACCGAGCAATTTGCTTGCAAAGAACTCGGTAGCTTCGGCATATTGGGCGAACTCTCTCTCGACGGGCGGATAAGACCTGTCCGAGGCATTTTGCCCATAATCATTTCGGCATTGGACCTCGGCTGTAAAAAGATCATTATCACCAAAGGCAATGTCAACGAGGCAAGCTACATAGACGGAATTGACGTTTACGCTTTTGAAACTTTGCGCGAAGTCGTCAATTTCCTTTCGGAGCCGTCGCTGTACGAGCCCGCTCCCAAACTCAATATCAACGATTTCAGGGCGGAGCACAATTACGCCGAGGACTTTTCGCTCGTAAAAGGTCAACTGCTCGCCAAGCGTGCGCTCGAAATAGCCGCAGCGGGCGGGCATAACATACTTATGATAGGACCTCCCGGGGGAGGAAAGACCATGCTCGCAAGGTGCTTGCCCACCATTTTACCCGACCTTACCGTCGCCGAAGCGTTGGAAACGACCAAGATCCACAGCGTCGCGGGACTGCTCGACGACAAAAAGGGCATAATCGTAAACCGACCGTTCCGCGCTCCCCATCACACGGGCAGCAAGATCGCCTTGACGGGCGGGGGCACGTCGGCTCGACCGGGCGAGATCAGCCTCGCGCACAACGGCGTATTGTTTTTGGACGAGCTGCTCGAATATCCGAGGGACACGCTCGAAACCTTGCGTCAGCCGCTCGAGGACGGGGTCATCACCATAGCGAGGGCGCAACGAACGATAGAGTATCCCGCCAACTTCATGCTTGTCGCGAGCATGAACCCATGCCCGTGCGGCAACTACGGCTCCAAAGTGCACGAGTGCACGTGCACGCCTGCCCAGATAAACAAGTATCTAAGCAAGCTTTCGGGTCCGCTCATGGACAGGATCGATTTGCACATCGAGGTCGACGGCGTGGAGTACGACGAACTTGCCTCGGTCAATTCGGGCGAATCCAGCGAAACGGTGCGTCAAAGGGTGAATAAAGCAAGACAGATCCAACTCGAACGCTTCGAGGGCACGGGCGTTTTCGGCAATGCGAAAATGAACAACGCCATGGTCGGCAAGTATTGCACTCTCGACAGCGAAAGCGAGAAAATATTAAAACTTTCCTTTGAGCGGCTCGGGATGTCCGCAAGGGCATATAACCGCATCCTCAAAGTGTCGAGGACGATCGCCGACCTCGACGGCAGCGAAAACATTTTGTCAAGGCACGTGGCGGAGGCGATAGGCTACCGCAGCCTTGATAGGAGAATGCTTCTTTGAACGACAGCAAGATTTACTATTGGCTCTCGCTTTCGGGAGCGTCGAATAAAAGGCTCAACGCCGCCTTAGACATCTTTTCGCCCGAAGAAATTTGGAGCGAACTGCCTAACAGCGCAACGATGAGGGAGGCGTTCGGCGAGAGGGGCGCAAGCGCGTTGCTCCGCTTCCGAAACGAAAATTTTATTGACGCCGAAATATCGAAGATCAAGGAACTCGGCATAAATATCGTCACAAGGGCGACCGACAAATTTCCCGCTCGGCTTTTGCACAAGGAAGTGTGTCCGCCCGTGCTGCTTTACTACAAGGGCGACCTTTCGCTCGTAAAAACCGATTGCGTGGCGATCGTGGGCACGAGAGCGTGCTCTAAGTACGGTCAGGAAGTGGCGGCGACGCTGTCGAGAGGACTTGCCGAAAACGGAGTTACCGTAGTGAGCGGTTTGGCGACCGGCGTCGACGGCTTCGCTCACAAGGAGTGTGTAAAAGCGGGCGGCAAAACGATCGCCGTGCTCGGCAGCGGGCTCAATAAGGTGTATCCGGCGTCCAACATTCGACTCAGCGAGGAGATCGAGTACAGCGGACTGTTGCTAAGTGAATATCCGCCCGATCTGTCGCCGACGAAATATACCTTTCCCGAACGCAACAGGCTCATTTCGGGATTGAGTTTGGGAGTGGTCGTCGTCGAAGCCGCACTCAAAAGCGGCGCGCTTATCACCGCCGATTTTGCGCTCGAACAGGGCAGAGAGGTCTTTGCCGTGCCGGGCAATATCACGTCGCAGCGATCGGCGGGAGCCAACAAACTCATAGCCGACGGCGCGAAACTCGTAAGTTCCGTCGAGGATATACTGTCGGAATTGAAACTCAAAAGCATAAAAAAAGAAAAAACCGACGTTCTTGCATTGGACTTTTCGGAGCAAAAGTTATATACTTTACTTTGCGACGGAGATAAGACGCTCGAAGAACTCGTACAACTCAGCGGATTTTCACCTGCGGAGGTAAATTTTACGATTACTTCCATGGAAATAAAGGGAATAATATTCCGCATAGCCAATACGTACGGCGTAAGATAAAGGAGAAAGTATGAAGCTTGTAATTATCGAAGGTATAGGAAAAAAGGAAACGGTGGAAAAATACCTCGGCAAGGGCTACAAGGTCTTTGCCACGCGAGGTCACGTAAGAGATTTACCCGCCCGAACGCTTGCGGTAAACGTCAATGACAACTTCGAGCCCAAGTACGAAATCATTCCCACCCAAAAGGAAACCGTCAAAAGACTCACCGAAGAAGCAAGTAAAGCCGAGCAAATACTCCTCGCCACCGACCCCGATCGAGAGGGCGAGGCGATCTCTTGGCACGTTGCCCACATTCTCGGGCTGGACGAAAAGCAAAATATAAGGATAGCTTTCAACGAGATAAGCAAAAACGCCATCACCGAAGCGCTCCGTAATCCTCGGCCCATCGACGAAAACCTCGTCGACGCTCAACAGGCTCGACGCGTGCTCGACAGGCTCGTGGGCTACAAGATCTCGCCCGTGCTTTGCCGCAAGATACAAAGCAAGTTGTCGGCGGGCAGGGTGCAGTCGGTAACGTTGCGCCTCGTCGTCGAGCGGGAAAAGGAGATAAGGGCGTTTAAGCCCGAGGAATATTGGCCCTTTGCCTCCGTGCTCGAAAAGGGTCGAAAAAAGTTCAAAGCCGTTCTTGCCACCAAAAACGGCGAAAAGATAAAACTCACCCGCAAAGAAGAGGTCGACAAGGTCGTAGCCGATCTCGACGGAGCGACTTACGAGGTGACTGCGGTCAAAAAGTCGGTCACTCGCTCTAAGCCTCTTGCTCCGTTTACGACTTCCACCATGCAGCAGGACGCGCTCAACAAGCTGGGAATGTCGCTCAGCCAAACGACGCAGACGGCGCAAAACCTGTATGAGGGCATCGAGATCCCGGGCGAGGGTAAGGTCGCGCTCGTGACGTACATTCGTACCGACAGCACGCGAGTATCGGCGGGCGCCATGGCGGAAGCAAAGGAATTTATCACGCAAAAATACGGCAAGGAGTACGTGCCCAATAAGCCCAATGTCTACGTATCCAAAAAGCTTGCTCAGGACGCGCACGAGGCGATAAGACCGATTACACTCTCCCGCACGCCCGAAAGCCTTATCGACGTGCTGACCAAGCCCAATTACAGGCTGTACAAACTTATTTACGACAGGTTTTTGGCAAGTCAAATGAGCGACGCGACCTACGACTCTCTTTCGGTGGACATATCCGCCGCAGGCTACGGCTTTAAGGTGACGGGCAAGACGCCGCTCTTCGAGGGCTATACCGCCGTTTATAAAATTCAGGAAAATAAAGACGAGGACAACGCCGAAGAAGCCAACTTGCCCAATCTCGCTACGGGCGACAAGCCCAACTTCTCGGCTTACAAGTACGAGCAAAAGTTCACCAAGCCGCCCGCAAGATACACCGAGGCGTCGCTTGTCAAAGCCATGGAGGAAAAGGGCATAGGCAGACCCGCTACGTACACTCCCACCATCACGTTGCTCTTTAAGCGCGAATACACGGTGAAGGAGGGCAAGCAGATCAAGCCCACCGAACTCGGCGAAAAGGTGACGAGTATGCTCATCAAGTACTTCCCCGACATCGTAAACGTAAAGTTCACCGCCGCCATGGAGGAGCAGCTCGACGAGATCGAGGACGGCTCCAAAAATTGGCAAAGCATAATAAAGGACTTTTACGACGGCTTCGAGGAGAAGATCGAGAGGGCGATAAACGACGATTATTCGCTTAAAACGCCCGATGAGGTCAGCGACGTCGTCTGCGAACGCTGCGGTGCGAAAATGGTAATAAAGCAAGGCAAGTACGGCAAATTCCTTGCCTGCCCCAACTATCCCAAGTGCCGCAACACCAAAAACCTCGAAGACAATTCGGACCATGAGGCGGCAGCGCCACCCATAGAGGGCGAAAAGTGCGCCAAGTGCGGCAAACCGATGGTGCTCCGCAAGGGCAAATTCGGCGAGTTTTGGGCGTGCTCGGGCTATCCCAAGTGCAAAAACATTGTCAACATCGAGAACAAAGAGGAAAATTACGGCAATTGCCCGTTGTGCGGTAAGCCGCTCAAAGCGGTAAGAGGCAAGTCGCTGTTCTTCGGCTGCTCGGGCTATCCCGACTGCAAGTTCACCTCGGCGCACAAAGTGTCCGACCTCAAATGCCCCGAGTGCGGCTCGTATATGACCGAGCGCAAGTACGGCGGCAAGGACTATCTCGTCTGCTCCAACAAAGAGTGCGGCAAAAAGTTCGTAAGAACTCCTTCACAAGAATGACGGTAAAAATTATCGGCGCCGGTCTTGCGGGTTGCGAGGCGGCGCTCACTCTCGCAAACAGGGGAATAAAAGTTCAACTGACAGATTGCAAACCGAGCGCGATGTCGCCTGCCCATCACGACACGAAATTTGCCGAGGTGGTGTGCAGCAATTCTTTCAAAAGCGACGATCCGCTCACGGCGAGCGGACTGCTTAAAGCCGAGCTCAGAATATTAGGCAGTCGGCTTATTGCCATAGCCGATAGGGTAAGCGTGCCCGCAGGCAGCGCCCTCGCCGTCGACAGGGAAAAGTTCGCGCGTGCGGTCACCGACGAAGTGACCTTATGCCCGAACATCGAGGTCGTGTGCGCTACCGTATCCGAGGTCGACCTGTCGGTCCCGACGATCATCGCCACAGGACCGCTCACAATGCCGCCGCTAAGCGACTTTTTGACAAAGCTTTTCGGCGCAAGCTTGTACTTTTACGACGCCGAAGCGCCCATTGTCGACGGCTCATCCATCGACTTTGACCATGCCTATTACGGCAGTCGCTACGGCAAGGGCGACGACTATATCAATTGCCCGCTAAGTAAAGCCGAGTATTACGAGTTTGTCCGAGCGCTCGTTTCCGCCGAGCGGGTCATAGCCAAGGAATTTGAAAAGGACGAGATTTTCGAGGGCTGTATGCCCATAGAGATCATGGCTCGTCGGGGAATAGACACCTTGCGCTTTGGACCGCTTAAAAGCGCAGGCGTAGTCGATGAGGCGGGCAACTCTCCCTTTGCCGTCGTCCAATTGCGCAAGGAGAACGAGGAGGGCACGATGTACAACCTCGTCGGATTTCAAACCAACCTTAAATTCGGCGAGCAAAAGAGGGTGTTCGGGCTCATTCCCGCCCTTAAAAACGTCGAGATTTTGCGTTACGGCGTTATGCACAGAAATATGTACGTAAACGCTCCTACTGTCATCGACAGACACTTTCGAATAAAAAAGTACCCGACTTGTTATATCGCGGGTCAGCTGAGCGGTGTGGAGGGCTATGTGGAGAGCATAGCCTCGGGGCTTGTCGCCGCCCTCAATATAGAAAAAGCGATAAAGGGCGAGGAACCGATCGAACTTTCGCCGCAGACCATGATAGGGGCATTGTGCGCCTATTTGGAGCGACCAAACGGTCACTTTCAACCGATGAACGCCAATCACGGGCTTTTGCCGCCGCTTAAAAACGTTGACAGATCCAAGCGAAAAGAGGCGTTTTTTGCCCGCTCGATGGCGAATTTTCGGCAAAACGGTTGATTTATTTTCGGCAATACTGTATACTGTAAGTAAACCGAACGTAAGGAGTAAAATAATGGAATTAAGAGCAACAACCATTGTCGGCGTAAAAAAGGACGGCAAAACGGTTATAGCGGGCGACGGACAGGTCACCGCAGGTCAGCAGGTAATAATGAAAGGCAATGCAAAGAAAGTACGCAGGCTCTATGACGATAAAGTTATCGTGGGCTTTGCCGGCTCGGTAGCCGACGCCTTTTCTCTCAGCGAAATGTTCGAGCAAATGCTCAACAAATACAGCGGCAACCTCATGCGCAGCGCCGTCGAACTCGCCCAGCTTTGGCGAGGCGACAAAGTGCTCCGCCAACTCGAAGCAATGATGATAGTCGCCGACAAGGAGCAGATGTTTGTTCTGTCGGGCGTGGGAGATGTGATAGAGCCCGAAAACGGCATTTGCGCGATAGGAAGCGGCGGAAATTATGCTCTGGCGGCTGCGAGGGCGCTATCCAAAAACACCGACATGGACGCAAGGCAAATAGCGGTCGAGGCAATGAATATCGCCTCGGAAATTTGCATCTTTACAAACAACAACCTCACGGTTGAGGAGGTGTAGTATGGAAATGACACCCAAGCAAATAGTAAACGAACTCAACAGATATATAATCGGGCAGGACGAAGCCAAAAAAGCGGTAGCCATAGCTTTGCGCAATCGCTATCGCAGAAGCAAGTTGCCCGACGAGATAAGGGACGAAATAACGCCCAAAAACATCATCATGAAAGGACCTACGGGCGTCGGCAAAACCGAGATCGCACGCCGTCTTGCAAAGCTTGTAAAGGCTCCGTTCATCAAGGTGGAAGCGACCAAATTCACCGAGGTGGGCTATGTGGGCAGGGATGTCGAATCCATGATACGCGATCTTGCCGAAACAGCCATTCGCCTCGTCAAGGAAGAAAAGCTTCGCGACGTCGAGAGCGTGGCGAGGGAAAAAGCCGAGGCGTCGATCGCCGCAGCCATCATCAAAGCCAAGAAAAAGCAAAACACCGACGTTCCAGAAGAGGTCATCGCCAAAAACGTCAACGAGGAGATCCGCTCGGGCAAACTCGACAATGTCATCGTTTCGATCGAGGTCGACGACGAGCCCAAGAGCATGGAGCTCATTCCGGGCAGCGGGACCGAAATCAACCTCGGACAGATCATGGACGGAATACTTCCCAAGCGCAAAAAGAACCGCAAGGTCACCGTCAAGGAGGGGCTGAGACTGCTCACCATTGCCGAGAGCGAAAAACTCATCGACATGGACAATATCATCACCGAGGGCGTAAGACGCGCCGAGCAGGACGGAATAATCTTCATCGACGAGATCGATAAAATTGCCGGCAAGGGCTCTTCGAACGGTCCCGACGTTTCGCGTGAGGGCGTTCAAAGGGACATATTGCCAATAGTCGAGGGCAGCACGGTCATGACCAAGTACGGAGCGGTAAAGACCGACTACATCTTGTTTATCGCCTCGGGCGCGTTCCACGTGGCGAGCATAACCGACCTTATCCCCGAACTTCAAGGCAGATTTCCCATAAGGGTGGACCTGAAAAGCCTCACTTACGAGGACTTTGTCAATATCTTGACCGTGCCCGAAAACGCCATCACCAAGCAGTACGCCGCTTTGCTTAAAGTGGACAACATCAACCTCATCTTTAAGCAAGAGGCGATCGAAGCGATGTCGCGTATAGCCGTGGACGAAAACGAAACGGGCGAGGACATAGGAGCCAGACGGCTTTACACCATAATGGAAAAACTTCTCGAAGACGTCAGCTTCAACGCAAGCGGCGATCATCCGCTTATCGACGTGACTATCGACGAAAAGTACGTTGCCGATCACCTCGGCTCGTCGGCTCCGCACGATCTCAGACGCTATATAATTTAAGGAGGGACGTATGATAAACATTCCCAAGGGGACAAAGGACGTTTTACCTTCGCAAAGCCACAAGTGGCAGCAAATCGAAAGGGAGATCCGCTACGTTTGCAACCTGTTCAATGTGAAAGAGTTGCGCACCCCCACCTTTGAACATACCGAGCTGTTTTTACGCTCGATAGGCGACGAAACCGACGTTGTCAAAAAGGAGATGTACACTTTCGAGGACAAGGGCGGCAGGTCGATCACCCTCAAACCCGAGGGCACAGCGCCCGTGGCGAGGAGTTATATCGAGAACAACCTCGAAGCGATGTCGCTCCCGCTTAAAATGTACTATCTTACACCGGTATTCAGATACGAGGCTCCCCAAGCGGGCAGGTTGCGTGAACACCACCAATTCGGAGTGGAGATGTACGGCAGTCCGTCGCCCTATGCCGACGCCGAGGTCATTTCGATAGCCTATACGTTGCTCAGTAGGTTGGGGGTCAAAAACCTCGAACTCAACCTCAACAGCATAGGGTGCCCCGAGTGTCGCAAGAATTTCAACGAGGCTCTCAAAGAATATTTGGGTAGCAACTTGGATAAGATGTGCGACGATTGCAAGCGCAGATTTTCAACAAATCCGCTCCGTATTCTCGACTGCAAAAAGCCGAATTGCAAGGAGATCGTGGCTTCGGCGCCGAATATTCTCGACTATATCTGCGATGATTGCCGCGCGCACTTTACCACGCTTCAAAAGATATTGACGGACAGCGGCGTTCCGTTTAGGGTCAACCCCTCGATAGTAAGGGGGCTCGACTACTACACCAAGACTGTGTTCGAGTTTGTCACCACCTCGCTCGGAGCGCAAGGCACGATTTGCGGCGGTGGACGGTACGACAACCTCGTGTCGTCGATAGGCGGCAAGCAAACTCCGTGCGTCGGCTTCGGCATGGGCATAGAACGCCTCATAATGTTACTTGACGCCTTTGACAAGCAGTACGACGAGCCCGCACCAGAGTATTACATCGCCTGCCAATCGGAAGAGTGCCGAGAAATGTGCTTTAAGCTTATGCGTGCGCTTCGCGACAAGGGGTTATCGGCGGAAACCGACTTTATGGGGCGCAGCGTCAAGTCGCAGCTCAAATTTGCCGACAAGTTGGGGGCAAAATATGTCGTCGTCATCGGCAAGAGCGAACTTTCAGACGGTACCGTCACGGTAAAAAGAATGTCCGACGGCAACTTACAGGAAAAATCGCTTGACGAAATGCTTCGTTAGTTGTAAAATAATTAGGAACCTTATTAAGGAGAGAAAAAAATGATAGATTTGAAACTTATCGGAATGCAAGACCCCGAGCTCTATTCAAGCATGGTAAAAGAGCTCGAACGCCAAAGAGGCAATATCGAACTTATTGCAAGTGAGAACTTTGTCAGCCCCGCCGTTATGGCTGCGGTAGGCTCGCACCTCACCAATAAGTACGCCGAGGGTTACAGCGGCAAACGTTACTACGGCGGCTGTATGTTCGTCGACGAGGTGGAAACCCTCGCCATCGAGAGAGCGAAAAAGCTCTTCAATTGCGAATACGTCAACGTTCAACCGCACAGCGGTGCCTCGGCTAACCTTGCTACTTTCGTTGCGCTTCTCAACATCGGCGACACCGTGCTCAGCATGAGCCTCGCTCACGGCGGACACCTTTCGCACGGCAGTCCCGTAAACTTTTCGGGCAAGAACTACAACATCGTAGCCTATGGCGTAAACGACGAAACCGAAATGATAGATTACGACGAAGTGGAACGCCTCGCCCTCGAACATCATCCCAAACTCATCTTGGCGGGCGCAAGTGCATATTCCCGCACGATCGACTTCAAACGTTTCCGTGAGATCGCCGACAAGGTAGGGGCTTACCTTATGACCGACATCGCGCACATCGCGGGACTTGTGATCGCCGGCGAGCATCCCAGCCCGTTCCCGTACGCTCACGTCGTTACCACCACAACCCACAAGACGCTTAGGGGACCGAGAGGCGGTATGATAATGTGCAACGACGAGGAAATTGCCAAGAAGATCAACAAGGCGATCTTCCCGGGCGTTCAAGGCGGACCGCTCGAACACGTCATCGCAGGTAAGGCGGTAGCTTTCGGCGAGGCGCTCAAACCCGAGTTCAAGACATATCAACATCAAGTCGTACTCAACGCCAAGGCTCTCGGCAAGACACTTATGGACAACGGCATCAGCCTCGTTTCGGGCGGAACGGACAATCACCTTATGCTCGTAAAGTTGCTCGGATACGACATCACGGGTAAGGAACTCGAGGCTCTTCTCGACGAGTGCAACATCACGGTCAACAAGAACGCTATACCCAATGACCCCCAAAAGCCGTTTGTTACAAGCGGTATAAGAGTGGGCACTCCCAGCGTCACCACGAGGGGAATGAAGGAAGCCGACATGGTCGTTATCGGCAACTGCATAGCAAAGGTCATCAAGGAAAAGAGCGCGGCTTTGGACGGCGTAAGGAAGCAGGTAAAGGAACTTTGCGCAAAATATCCTCTTTACGCAAACGACGTCAATATGTAATAATCATACATACAAAAAAGGAATGGGCAACACCTTTGCTCATTCTTTTTTTTGTGCGCACAGCCCTTGATTTTTACCGTGAAATATGGTAAAATACCCTTGTCGGGAGGAGAAAATGAAAAAGGTCAAAATAACGGTCAAAAAGGTGATTTGCCACAAGGATCTGATGGAAGAGTACGAAAATCCCATTACCAACGCCTGCGATATGAAAGAAGGACAGGTCTTTGTTTCGATCGACGCCACCAAACCCGACGGAATGTGTGACAGCGCATGGCAAAGTATGTCCGCCTTTGTTATGACGCTTGCTTGCGGCGGCGGGAATTTCTATGACGGCTGGATGAAGAACAGTCGGTCGGCTATGATCTCGTGCAACGACGGTTTTCGACCGGTCAGCTTTCTGCTCGAAGCATCGGATGATGGGGAGTAGATCATAATAAGGGGCTACAAGAGTAAATCATTATTCCGTATCCCGTATTAAAAAGACAAGCTTAGGACATAATCCCTTAACGGGGTAACTAAGCTTGTTTTACTTTATTTCCGCATTATTATTGCTTTTCGGCATTTTGATATTATATATGGCGGTTATGCCCGTCGGAGAGCCGAACCTCGAGCTCCTCGGCGTAATGACCGAGCAAGAGTTGCTTGTTAAAATAGCCGATTTGGCTACGGCGATGAAATCCGACGAGGGTACGTCGGCGTTTTCGATGCGCCTCATTCGCAAAACGATCGAAAGGGCATATAAGAACTTGTGCGACAAGCCGCCCGAAAAGCTTTTCGACTTTGAAAGATGGATCTTCGACAACTACTATAAGCTTAACGAGGTTATGACCGAACAAAAAAAGCTCATGACCCGCTACAATAAGCTTATCGGGTACAAAAATATGCCGCGAATATACTGCCTCGCTTCCCTCATAGTCAAGGGGAGCGGCGGCGCCGTAAGCGACAAGTTGATAGGTCGATGTATCGACACTTTCAACGAGATCTTGCCTCTTCGCTACGAGGAAACCGAACTTCTGCCGAGCGCGTTCGCTTTGGCATTGCTCGAATACGTAGCCATATTCTGCGGTCGGTCGCTTTTTATTTCGGACAAGATCAAGGCGGGCATAAGCGACGTGGCGTCGGACAGGATTGACTTTGCCGAGTTGCGTTTCAACAGCTACGTCTACGTTTTTATAAGGCACGCGGACGGCAAACTTATGGAGCGGATAAATTCGATCTGCCTTAAAAACGGGCTTTCCGCATACGAGAGGGCGGACAACTTCCTGTCGGCGTGCGCGAGATATGCGGGCGCGGTGGGAAGCGCCGTTCGCTCCGTTTACGCCCTAAGCAAACTGAACGAGGATTTTGTGCTCGAACACTGTCCGCTTAACAAATTTTTGTCCGATCGCAGCGAGGTCGTGTATAGACAATGCACCACCGCAACCAAGCGGGTGTACCTAAGCCGCATAGCCAAGAAGTCGAGGGGCAAAAGCGAAATCGCCTATGCAAGCGACATAGTAAAAAGGGCGGTCAAGGAGAAAAAGGACATTGCGTACTATATTCTGCCCAAGGAACTCGGCAAATTCGCCCTCGTCGTGTATATCTGCCTTATCGTGGGCTATACGATAAGCAACTGCGTCACCGTTTTTATGTACGCTGGCGAGTACAAACTGCTCGCCTCGATAGTCTTTTTGCCTATCTCGCTCAACCTCGTGTTGATGTTCATCACCGGTATAAACGTGCGCATATTCAGCCGCCGATTTATGCCGAGGATACGTCTTGGCGGCAAGGAAAGGGCGATGATAGTGTACACCGTGCTCGTTTTCGACAAGTCGGAACTCGACGAGATGATCGACAAACTCAAAACGATTGCTTTTGCCAACAGCGACGAAATCTTTTCGTACGGACTGCTTATCGACCTTCCCGCCTCCAAGGTGGAGCGGACAAAGGCGGACGTCGAACTTATCGACTACGCCAAAAGTCGCTTTAACGAACTCGGGGAGCGATATAACCTCTTTTTGAGGCGCAAGAGCAAGGTGAGCGGCGAGGATAAGTATCAAGGTTGGGAGAAGAAGCGAGGGGCGATCCTCGACCTCAACAACCTTATTTTGCACGGGGCGAGCGAGCCGTTCGAGGTCGTACTCGGCTCGTCTTACAACGTGAAGTACGTCGTCACCCTCGACAGCGACACGGTCATCAATTGTGCTTACGAACTTGTGGAGATAATGGAGCACCCGTTCAATGTCGACAAGGCGGTCGTTTCGCTCAACGTCAAGTCGGCTCCCTCGGCTATAAGGACGCCCTTTGCCGAGGTGATGTGCGACAGTGTCGGGCTGAACAATTACACCAACTTTATAGCCGACGCCAATTACGACATCTTCGGAAGCGGTAACTACACGGGCAAGGGGATCTATCGCGTGAGTGACTTTACCGAAAAGGTGGAGGACGTCTTTACGGACAATCGAGTGCTCTCGCACGACTTCGTCGAAGGGGCGATAGCAGGTTGCGGAGCGAGCGGAGAGAGCGCCCTCGACGCCTATCCCGAAACCTTTTCGTCGTATTTGCAGCGTAACATAAGGTGGCTTAGGGGCGATTATCAGTTGCTACCGTTTTTGTCCCCGAAAATAAGGGACGGCAAAGGCAGACGACGCAAAAATCCCGTGTCGGTGATAGGGCGGATGCACATACTCAACAACATCATCCTCGGACTTATTCCGCTCTCGTCGGCGTTGCTATTATTGATATCGGCGTTTTCGGCAAGACCGCTGTTCCTTACGCCGGTAGCTTTTTCACTCAATCTTTTCATGCTTTTGGGAACGCTGAGATTGCTTTTTTTCCACCCGAAAAGAGTGTGGTACGAGTGTATGCGACAGTTTCTCATGGCGTCGTGTTTGCCCGTAATCGCCTATAACTACACCAAGGCGATAATCCTCACCCTTTATAGACTTGTCGTAAAAAAGAATTTGCTCGATTGGCGGGTGTTTGCTCACAGCAAGGGCAGGGTGTCCTTTTTGCCCAATGTTATAGCATCGGCTGCCTATGTATGTTTGGCAATATTTCGCTTCAAATGGACGTTTGTGGTAATGGCTTTGCTGTTTATGACAGGCATAATATACGCAAGTTATCTTTCCAAGCCCCAAGACAGGCAAAAAAAGCTTACGAATGGGCAGGAAAGTATGCTCAAAAAAATTGCCGCCGACACCTATATTTACTTCGCAAGACAGCTGAATAAGTCCAATAACTACTTGCCGTACGACAACTATCAGTTGTACGGTAACGTGGGTTACGCAAAGAGGACTTCGCCCACCGACATTGCCTTTATGATCGTGTCGCTCGTCAGCGCCTTTGACCTCGGCTTCATCGAGCGGGACGAACTCGAAAACTACGCGGACAAGATCCTGTTCTCGATCGAGAGGGCGGAAAAGTGGCGAGGAAACTTGTACAATTGGATGGACGTCTACACGCTCAATCGCCTCGGCGGCTATGTGTCGTCGGTGGACAGCGGCAACCTTTTGGCAGCGCTTTTGCTTTTGAGAAACGTGACGAGCGAGCGCATTTCGCGTAGAGCGAACAAGCTTATCGAGGCGACCGATATCGGTGCCTTTTTCGACTGCGAAAAGGGGCTTATCGCCATAGGGTACAACAGCGACGCCAAGGCTTACGACAACAATCAATACGACCTTCTCGGCAGCGAGGCTATGCTTACCTATTTGGTGGGCATAGGGCTTGGCAAGATAGAGAGCACGTCGCTGCGCAATCTTTCGAGTCGGTGCGTAAGGTACAAGGGGACCTGTCTTTATTCCTGGACGGGCGGGGCGTTTGAATACATGATGCCGTCGATTTTCTTCGAGTATTATCGGGGCGGGCTCATGCATATGTCCGCGCTTAACGTGCTTAAAGCGAACAAGGCGTATGCAAAGAAAAACGGCTTGCCGTTTTGGGGCGTGTCCGAAAGTCAATATGCCGCTTTCGACGATATGGGCAACTATCAATACAAGGCGTTCGGGGTGCCCGAAATCGCGCTCAGCAACGAGAGGAGAAAGGCGGTCGCGTCGCCGTACGCCTCCATGCTGTTTTTGCCTTTTGCGCCTTACGAGGTGGCGAAAAATGTCGAAAAGTTGCTTGGATGCGGACTTAAAGGCGAGGCGGGACTTTTCGAGGCTTACGACGACGGAGTGATAAAGTCGTATATGGCGCACCATCAAGGCATGATCTTGGCGTCGCTGTGCAACTACTTTTGCGGCGGCGAACTTATAAAGCAGTTCGCGTCGCCCGATATGAAAGCGGCGTCGTTGCTTATCACCATGTCCGACGTGCCCAAGGCGAGGAAGAAGGTCGAGTACGAATATATCGAGGAAGAGGAGCGGTTCGTCGAGGCAAAGCACACTTCGCCGCCCACCGTCAACCTTATGACCAACGGCAAATATTCGGTGCTCATCGACGACAACGGTGGCGGATATTCGATCTATAACGGCAAATATATATCGAGGCACTATAACCATTCGGGCGGAATGAGATTGCTGCTGAGCTACGACAACGAGCGTATCGACCTTAGCCGAAACGGCAGGTTTTTTGACGGCAGGAGCGAATTTCATTACGCCGACTCCAAATGCTCGATAACGCAAATAGCGGCGGTGCTTCCCAACATGGACGGAGAGGCTCGGTGCGTCCGTATCAAAAATCTCACCTTGCAGCCGCTTTCGCTGTCCGTCGAGTCCTATATGGAAGTCGCCCTTGCACCGCTTTACGACGACATATCGCACAAGACCTTTTCGGGAATGTTTATCCAAACTTCGCTCAGTGACAGATTGGGCGTGGTGGCGAGGCGAGGCAAACTCATTGTCGCGCACTTTTTCGACTGTGAGGCGGAGCATCAAAGCAACCGTTCTTGCTTTTTCGGTCGCAGCGACGGCGCCGAGTTCGGCAGGGTGCTCGACCCCATCGTCAGCGGAAAGGCGAGCCTCACTCTCGCTCCCGCCGAGGAGCGCGTGATCAAAACGTATGTGCTAGTCGGCGAGGATATCGACCTGCTCGTGCGCAAAGCGGGATTGGTGCGGCTCGAAGGCTTTTTCGATAGGTCCGTTTCGGGCTGTAAGCAGATTTGCTTGGGGTACGGCGTGGGCGACAAGATGCGCAAGGTGGCAAGCAGATTGCTTTATCCCGCTCCCAACCTGTATTCGGGCGAGCTGCCTCTCGTGTGCATAAAGTGTAGCGTCGTGACCGAGCGCATCAGACGCAAACTCAAATTGCTTTCCCGACTTGCGATGTTCGGCATAAACGTGCACGTCGTGATCGTTTACACGGGCGATGGCTTTATTAAGGAGAGAATAACCGAAGAGGTCGCGCCGCTTCTCGGTCCCAACTGCCGACTTTCCTTTGCGGACGGCGAACATTCCGCTTTGGTCGAGGCGAGCGCGACAAACATCGACGAAATATCTTTTGAGCCTCTCGGCGAACATGAGGTGACTTCGGTCATGAGGGGAAGTGTCGAACTGCCCGAACTTCGCTATGCCTATAAACTCGGCATAGGCGGCTTTTTGTCGGACTGCTCGTTTGCGCTGAGCCATCACGGCGATTTGCCGCCTCGACCTTGGAGCAACATCATATGCAGCGGCAAATTCGGAACCATAATAACCGAGAGCGGCGGAGGATATGTCTTTGCCGAAAATTCGAGGCAAAACAAGCTTACCGAGTGGAGCAACGACCCTGTCGGCGACCCGTGCAGTGACGGCGTTGTGCTTTTCGAGGAAGGGAGCGCGTGGAGCGTTTCCTATAATCCCGTGCGGGCGGAGGGCGAGTATCAGGTCATCCACGGATTTGGATACAGCGAGTTTCGCTCGGGAGCAAACGGCTTTGTGTCCACTCTTATCGAGTACGTTTACGACAATACCAAGTATTACGAACTCACGCTGCTTTCCAAGGAGAACTACGAGCGCAAGGTGGACGCCATGCTGTTTACCGTGCCTGTCCTCGGCGACTTCCGATTTAAGACCGAACACAATATTTCGTGCAAATTCGACGGACGACTTATAGTGGAAAATCTGTTCGATAAAAGCCTTTTTTACATGGGTTGTGACAGACCTATCTCTAATTATGTGTGTCATAAACAGGCGTATATAAACAAAAACGGCAAATATTTCGCTCCAAAAACCGATGAAGGTCACGAGGTCGCCCCCGCCGTCGTAACATCGTTGGTCGTGCCGCCGAGGGGCGTGGTAAAGGTGAGATTTTACCTTAGCGCCGACGGACGCGTTTCCCGTCGCGGCACAGACGAACTCATCGAGCAGATAAAAAACAAGTACGAAAATCTCTCCTGCATAAAACTTAAAACGGGCAACGAGAAGATCGACTACTTGGCAAAGTGGCTGCCGTACCAAGTCCAATGCAGCAGGTTTTTGGGCAGAACGGGCTTTTATCAAGCGGGCGGGGCGATAGGTTTCAGGGACCAGCTGCAAGATTGTTTGACGATGCTTTATGTCGATCCGAGCCTTGTGAAAAGGCACATCATCGAGTGCGCTTCGCACCAATTCGAAAAGGGCGACGTCCAACATTGGTGGCACCCGCCGAGGACGGGAGTGCGTACGCTCATAAGCGACGACAGACTGTTCTTGCCGTACATCACCGCCGAATATATCGAGTTTACGGGCGACGAGGCTATACTCAACGAGCGCGCTCCGTATCTAAGCGACGTGAAGCTGCTTGGCAAGGATTGGTACGGCTCGCCCGACGTTACGGTAGGCACGGGCACGATAAGAGAGCATTGTCTTAAAGCGATACGCGCCTCGGCTAAGCTTGGCGAAAACGGCTTGGCATTGATGGGCGGGGGCGATTGGAACGACGCCATGGACAAGGTGGGCGTCTTGGGCAAGGGGACCTCGGTTTGGGGCAGTATGTTTTTGTACCTTACCGTAAAAAAGTTTTTGCCCTATGTAAAGAACAAGCCGCCTTTGTACGAACTTATGGGCAAGTTGAAAGACGCGATCGACGGTGCGTGGGACGGCGAATGGTTTACTCGGGCATACTGCGACGACGGCACCGCTCTCGGCAGCAAGAACAGTCCCGAATGTAATATCGACCTCATCACCCAAAGCTTCTCCGCTCTTTGCGGGTGCGTCGATCCCAAAAAGGTCAAGACCGCGCTTTACTCTGCGGCGAGGCTGCTCGTCGACACCGAAAACGGAATAATCAAGCTGCTCGATCCGCCGCTTAAAAAGATGAAAGTGGGCTATATTTGCGACTATCCGCCGGGAGTGAGGGAAAACGGCGGGCAGTATACTCACGGAGCGGTGTGGTTTATCATGAGCCTGTTTTCGGTTGGCGAAGCCGACTACGCCTATAAACTGCTCGACATGATAAGCCCGATAACTCACTCGCTCACCAAGGAAAGGACGCTCCGTTACGAGGTGGAGCCGTACGTCATAAGCGCCGACGTCTATTCCGAGCCGAGCGGCAAAGGCGGGTGGAGTTGGTATACGGGAGCCGCCTCGTGGTACTATTACGTTTTGGTAAGATACTTGTTCGGCGTCAAGATCTGCGGCGATATGCTTACCGTTTCGCCGTCGCTTCCCCGCTCGATAAAGTCCGCTTCGATAGAACTCAGACATGGCGAAGTGTCGTTTACTGTCAATATCGACAACGGCGAGGACTGTGGCGAGTGGCAAATAAGCCTCGGCAGACATTCGTACGCTTCCGACTCGATAGCCATAACCGAAGGCTTGAATAAAAAAGAGCTCCTTTTACGCAGAGTAAAAAGATAACGGCAAAATATGACAATGTATCGACAGAACCTTTCGAATAAAGATTTACAAGCATAACAAAAACTCTCACCGCCGGTGAGAGAAATAACTTGGTCGAATAATCTTTTGATTATGGCAGGTTGCAGAACGATTTTCGAACAAATCAAAAGTCACCGCTACTATATAACGGTGGCTTTTTCGTTACTCATATCATAAGTAAGGTTTGCATAGATATAAGTGATGAAAAGAATTATCTACGATTATCAAAATCCGCACATTGTGGGCAAGGCAAAAGGGTCGCTCAAATTGGGCAGGGTCATAGTATGCATAGTCATAGTCGCTCTCGCCGTCGCCCTTATCTATATATTGTTCTTTCGAAAAAGCGGATATAGGTGCAACGCCAAGGAATACTTTGTTGCCGTCGAGGGGCGCTATCAAACCGAGGCGGAGGCGAACAAAGCCGCTTCGGTGCTTCGGAGCAAGGGCGGGGGAGGCTATATAGTAAATGACGGCGAATATGTTGTCATCGCCGCCGCCTACGAAGAGGAAGCCGACGCCATAAAGGTGGCAAACAGATACAGCTACGCCG
>CANRNV010000002.1 GCA_947632125.1 uncultured Clostridia bacterium | reverse complement strand
AAGGCTAACACGCTTACACTCGACGGCAGCAAGGTATTTAAGATCAATGAGCCCGCGCCGGAACTTCCCGAAGCGGTAGTCGGCAAGAGATACGACTATAACGACAACTACATCGAGATTAAGGACAAGAACACGGTAGTTCTTTACATGGGTACGGAAGAGATCACCTACACGGTAATAAACATAACTTATGCTTCGACTACCCAAGTTTACACCATAACTCTTAAAAGCGGCAGTGTCGAGGGAGTAACTATCGAGTATTGGGCGTACTATGAGAATTTCAGGTACGAGAACAACGTATACGATCTGCACAAGGATACCGAGGGATTGGAACTTCCCGCGAAGTTGGAAGGGACGTACGTAAACGGTAGCAACACGGTCGTAGTTGACAGAGAGGCAAAGACGTTGGTGTACAACTACAGAGGAAGAAAAATGACACTTACGATAGTAGGGTACAACAGCTTGACAGGCGAATTGACGTTGACGGGCGATATAACGACAGCTACCTACAAGGAAGCGGACGACTCCATAGTAATCTACGGAGAAACTCTTACCAAGAAAGCTGCCTAAATAGGACGGAAAAATCACAAAAGAGAAAATGTAATTATAAGGCATATTTTTATAGGGAAAAGGTCGATTTGGGGTTTCCCGGCACAATAAATTGCATATGCATGCCTTCTTATTAGAAGCGAAAGGGTGAGGCTTTGTCCCCACCTTTTTGCGTTGTCGAGTGTTATTGTTACTTTTTTGAAAAAAAGTAACCAAAAAATTTTTACCTGCGGCGAGGCAGAAAAACACTTTTCATCCTCGCCGCTAAATAAAACCTTTTTTGTGTAACTGTTTTGCAATAATTCTTTAATCGGAGCGAAGCGACACCGCTAAAAAAAGGCGCCCTTTGTTGTCAAACAAGGGGAGCTGCCACAGCTAAGCGATAGCGTGCTGTGACTGAGGGGATTTCGTCGCAAGCGGCGCTATTCTCACCCCACGAGTACAAGTATCTCGTGGGGACCCCGAGGCTGTTTGCTCGCAAGCTCACAAACGAGCCGTTAACGCTTGCCTGCTCCTCTTCGCTTGCGTACAAGTATCGCAAGCGAGTTTCGTAATTCAGGCGTTACGTACCTAATCGGCGTTAATTGTTATTACTACGTTTTATTTATGGAGCGAAGCGACACCGCTAAAAGAGGCGCCCTTTGTTGTCAAACAAGGGGAGCCGTCACAGCTAAGCGACAGCGTGCTGTGACTGAGGGGATTTCGTCGCAAGCGGCGCTATTCTCACCCCACGAGTACAAGTATCTCGTGGGGACCCCGATGGCTGTTTGCTCGTAAACTCACAAACGAGCCGTTTATGCTTGCCTGCTCCTCTTCACTTGCGTTAACAAGTAACGCAAGTGAGTGAAATATTATAGCGGCGAGCCAAAGGGCGCCTTTTTTAGCGGAATGCTTAAAGCCCCTAAGGTGATATCTGTTAAATTGGGCAATCAGGTTTCCTACCTATTAATAAATATAAATGAAATTACCAAGCAAATATCGTCAAATAATGCTTGGTAATGTAAATGTTTTTATAAGGTGCAAAACAGTGGACAAGAAAATTTTAAGCGCCGCATTGGGAAGAATTTCCCAATGCGGCGCCCTTAAAAGTTTTTTTTGCAACTTTTTTTCAAAAAAGTTGCAAAAAGTCAATATTAATTATTTATTAGCCTTGGCTTTGTAGCTTTCGAGCCTTACTTTTGCATCCTGTTCGGCTTTCGCGAAGAGTTCGGAAGCGAGTTCGGGACGGCTTGCTTTAAGCGTCTTATACCTGGTTTCGCCTGCGAGGAACTCTTGATAGTCGCCTGTCGGGTCGGCGGAGTCGAGCGTAAACGGATTTTTGCCCTCGTCCATAAGCGCGGGATTGTACCTATAAAGCTGCCAATAGCCTGCGTCGACGGCTTTCTTGGTTTCGAGCTGACCCTTGCTCATGTCGATACCGTGGTTGATGCAGGTCGCATAAGCGATGATAAGCGAGGGACCGTGATAAGCTTCGGCTTCGGTGATTGCTTTAAGCAGTTGATTTTGGTTAGCTCCCATAGCGACTTGTGCGACGTACACATAGCCGTAGCTCATAGCCATCATGCCGAGGTCCTTTTTCTTGGTCCTCTTGCCGCTTGCGGCGAATTTGGCTACCGAGCCGGTGGGGGTGGACTTAGACGACTGTCCGCCCGTGTTGGAATAAACTTCGGTGTCGAGGACGAGCACGTTTACATCCTCGCCGCTTGCGAGCACGTGGTCAAGTCCGCCGTAGCCGATATCATAAGCCCAGCCGTCGCCGCCGAAGATCCAAATGGACTTTTTAACGATGCAATCCGCGCTGTCCTTGATTTCGGTAAGGACGTCTTTAAGTTCGCCGCTTGCCTTATTGATGGCGTTATCGATATTGGCGTCGACATCGGCTTTTACCTGACGAGTGAGTTCGACGTCGTTGCAATCTTCGAGCCACTTCTTAAACGGATCGGCAACGCAGTGGCAAGCGCCGAGTTCTATCGCCTTATTCATAAGCGAGCTGAGCTTAGCCCTGCGAGCCTTGTATGCGAGGTTCATGCCATAGCCGAACTCCGCATTGTCCTCGAAGAGGCTGTTGCCCCAAGCGGGACCGTGACCCTTTGCGTTTACGGTGTACGGGCAGGTGGGAGCCGAGCCGCCGTAGATGGACGAGCAGCCGGTGGCGTTTGCCACAACCATTCTGTCGCCGAAAAGCTGAGTAACGAGTTTTACATACGGAGTTTCGCCGCAGCCTGCGCACGCGCCCGAGAATTCGAAGAGCGGTTGAAGGAATTGGCTGCCCTTTACGGTATTGGGCTTGAACTTAGCCGATACGTCGGGTTGCTTTACTTCGAGCGAGAACGCATAGTTCTTTTCTTCGACGGAAGAAACGGCGTCGAGCGGCTTCATTTCGAGCGCCTTGTTCTTGGCGGGGCAGACGTTTACGCAGCTGCCGCAGCCCGTGCAATCAAGCGGCGAAAGCTGAATACGGAACGAGTAGCCGTTTAGACCCGTAGCGGGCTTAACGACAAAGCCCTCGGGCAGGTCCTTGTCCTCGGTAAGTACGGGACGAATGCAAGCGTGCGGGCAAACGAGCGAGCAGATGTTGCATTGTATGCAGTTTTCGGGGATCCAAGAGGGAACCTTGGCTGCGATACCTCTCTTTTCGTACTTGGTGGTGGCGGTGGGAACGCTGCCGTCGGCGTTGAATGCCGAAACGGGAAGTTTGTCGCCCTCTTGCGATACGATGGGATGGATGAAATTCCTGTAATATTCGTCGTCCGAGGTGGTTTCGATCTTTGCGCCCTCGGTTGCGGTCGCCCAAGACGAGGGGTACTTAACTTCTTTAAGTCCCGAGATGGCGTTGTCGATAGCGTCGCAGTTCTTCTTTACGACGTCGTCGCCCTTTTTGCCGTACGTCTTTTTGATAGCCTGCTTCATGTAGGTTTCTGCGTCGGAGTAGGGGATTATGTCGGCGAGTTTGAAGAAAGCCGCCTGCATAACGCCGTTGATCCTACCGCCCATGCCGGCTTCGTTGGCGATTTTAAGTGCGTCTATGGTGTAGAAGCGGAGCTTTTTGCTTGCGATGTCCCTCTTCATCGAGGCGGGAAGCTCATTTTCGAGTTCGCTTTCGCTCCACTTGCAGTTGAGGAGGAATACGCCGCCGTCCTTGATGTCCGAGGTCATATTGTACCTTGTTACATAGGAGGGGTTGTGGCAAGCCACGAAGTCCGCCTGGTCGATGATGTAGCTCGACTTGATGGGCGTCTTGCCGAAGCGGAGGTGCGAGATCGTTATGCCGCCGCTCTTTTTGGAGTCGTAAACGAAGTAGCCCTGAGCGTACATATCGGTATGGTCGCCGATGATCTTGATGCTGTTCTTGTTGGCGCCGACCGTTCCGTCGCTGCCGAGACCGTAGAACTTGCATCGGCTGGTGCCCTCGGGCGAAGCGTTGATAAACGTCTTTATTTCGAGCGACTTGTGTGTTACGTCGTCGTTGATACCTACGGTGAAGTGATTGATGGGCTCCTTGGCTTTGAGGTTGTCGTAGATCGCGCCGACCATCGAGGGGTTGAACTCCTTGGAGCCGAGTCCGTATCTGCCGCCGATGACGGTCACGTTGCGTCCGCTTTCGTTAAGAGCGGCTACGACGTCGAGGTAGAGCGGCTCACCGAGCGAGCCGGCTTCCTTGGTCCTGTCCATAACGGCGATCCTCTTGACCGAAGCGGGAATTGCGCCAATGAAGTCCTTTACCGAGAAGGGACGATAGAGCCTTACTTTGAGCAAGCCGACCTTTTGTCCCTTGGCGTTAAGGTAATCGACGGTTTCCTCGACGGCTTCGCAACCCGAGCCCATCATTATGATGATGTCGGTCGCGTCCTTTGCGCCGTAGTATTGATAAAGCTCGTACTTTCTGCCGGTGAGGGCGGATACCTCTTTCATCATCTCGGCGACGATGGCGGGGGTAGCGTCGTAATACTTGTTGGCAGCTTCTCTGTTCTGGAAGTAAATATCGGGGTTTTGAGCCGTACCCGTTTGATGCGGATGCTCGGGATTGAGCGCTCTTGCCTTAAAGTCCTTTATATCTTCCATGATGCCGAGTTTCTTTACAAGTTCCAAAATTTCCTCGTACTCTATGCCGTCGATTTTGGAGATCTCGTGGCTTGTCCTGAATCCGTCGAAGAAGTGGATAAACGGCACCTTGGCGCGAAGTGTGGACAGGTGCGCCACAAGGGCGAGGTCCATAGCCTCCTGTACCGAGTTGGACGCAAGCATTGCAAAACCCGTTTGACGGCAAGCCATTACGTCGGCATGGTCGCCGAATATGCTGAGGGCATGAGCGGCAAGCGCCCTTGCGCTGACGTGGAATACGGTGGGAAGCAATTCGCCCGCGATCTTGTACATATTGGGGATCATAAGGAGCAAGCCTTGACTTGCGGTGTACGTCGTGGTCAATGCGCCTGCTGCAAGCGAGCCGTGTACCGCACCCGCCGCGCCTCCCTCACTTTGCATCTCCGCAAGACGAAGAGGCTCGCCGAACATATTGAGCCTGCCCTGAGCAGCCCATTCGTCGGCGTACTCCGCCATGGGCGAAGACGGGGTGATGGGGTAGATGGCTGCCACTTCGCTGAACGCATAAGCTATATGCGATGCGGCGGTATTGCCATCAATGGTCATTTTCTTCATAATTTACCTCCATTTTTTATCCATAAGATAATTGTTGTCTTATTGAAAAGTTTGATTTTGCATTTGCAAAACAACTCGTTTACCATTATATAGGTTTATTTGTTTTTAGTCAAATATTTTGACTTTATTTAGAAAAATTCTTTGCGTTGTTATTGAATTTTGCCCGCTCGTTTTAGGAATAATCTCGCCGCAAGCTTTGCCTTGCCCACGCTTAGGTTGGTGAAGTTGCCGCACTCGACCGCGCTTGCGCCCGGCATATTCCCGTTGTAGGCGAGGATCTCCTTAAATCCCCACACTATGTAATCCGTCGCCTCGCTGAGTTCCACTCCGCGCAAAAGCACGTAAAAGCCGGTCTGGCAGCCCATCGGTCCCACATAGATCGTCTTGTCTTTAAGCGCGCCGTTGCGCAAAACGGTGGCAAGCAGATGCTCGAGCGAGTGCATTTGCCCGTTGGTGAGCAGTTTGTCGCAGTACGGCTTGCAGATGCGCACGTCGTAGGTGTACACGTCGCCGTCTTTTCGCGACAGGTAAATTCCCGCCGGATGTTCGAGGTGGTTTATCGTAAATGAAGCTATTTTTTCCATAAATAGTAACCTCCGCTGAAAAATTATACTATAACGGTATTTTTCAGTCAAATCAATTGACACATCGGACGGAAATTATTATAATTTAGTATGGTTCGAAACAATAGATTTCGAGTTTTTAACGGAGAATGTAACTATGTCAAAGAAAAACAGCGTCGGTCCCGAAAGCGAACTCGGCGAAAATGACATCCCCGTAGGCGAGGACGGCGATCCCGCAGTAAAAGCGGCTGGCGATGTCGACGGCGCCAATCCCGCCGTAAAAGCGGTCGACGAGGTCGGCGGAGCCGATCCCGCCGAGGCAAACCCGACCGAAGAAAAGGCGATAGAGGAACTCAACAAAGAGCCCGTCGAAAAGCTGCCGTACGAATATCGTAAAAGACATTTGCTCGACTGGTTCCGTCGTCCGAGGCGAAGGATTCGCGGGCACGAGGAAGATGAGGATATACAAAAGTACGTCATAAAAAAGGCGGTGAGCGTCGAGGGATTTATCACTCTCGTCGTTGTTTTGGCGATATTTGTCCCCATAGGGGTAATAATGGGCTTTGGCAATATGCTCAACACGCTTTTCAACAATGCGCTCGACCTGCTCCTTAACACCTGCTTTTATCTGCTCGGCGTGGCGGTCGTCATCGGTGCGCTTAGTTCGGTCCTCACCGAGTTCGGCGTCATTTCGCTTGCGAACAAGGCGCTCTCGCCGCTTATGAAGCCCATTTACGGTATGCCGGGGGCGACGAGCGTGGCGATATTCTCCACGTTTTTGTCCGACAACCCCGCCGTGCTCACGCTTGCCGACGATGTGAGGTATCGTCGCTATTTTAAGAAGTACCAGCTTTGCGGGCTTACCAATCTCGGCACGGCGTTCGGTATGGGACTTATTGTCGTCATAACCATTGCGGGTCAATCGACATCGGACGGAAAGGGCAGTGTCGGTCTTGCCGTGGCTATGGGTGTTGTCGGGGCGATAATAGGCAGTGTGCTTGCCACGAGGCTCATGCTCCGCAAGTCCAAGAAGATGTTCGGACCCGACGCGCCCGCGGCACCCGTCGGCGACGTTGTGTACGATGCGGTCAATCAGCGTGAGGCTCGAAAGGGCGGCTTTGTCCAAAGGTTCTTCGACAGTTTGCTCGAGGGCGGTGCGAGCGGCGTCAAGATCGGCATGGCGATAATCCCCGGTGTGCTTATCATTGCCAACATGGTCATGCTCTTGACCAATGGGGAACGCTTGGTGGAGGTGAACGGAGTTATGCAAGCCGTCGGCGGTTATGACGGAGCTGCGCATCAGGGCGTTGCGCTTTTGCCTTGGATAGGGGAAAAGTTGTCGGTAATACTCAAGCCGTTATTCGGGTTTACCACGCCGGGGGCGATAAGTGTGCCCATTACCGCGCTCGGAAGTGCGGGCGCTGCGATAGGCATTGTCAAAGACGGGGCATTTACCGCTACGGAGCTCGCGGTGTTTACGTCCATGTGTATGTTTTGGAGCGGCTATTTATCCACGCACGTTGCTATGATGGACTCTCTTGGGTTCAGAAAGCTGACTACGAGTTCCATTTTGTATCATACGATCGGCGGTGTCGTCGCCGGCTTTTGTGCACATTGGCTCTATTATCTATTCGCCCTGTTACTTTTTTGAAAAAAAGTAACCAAAAAACTTTTATGGGCGAACGAGCCGCGCGTAACTTTATTTGCTCCGTTTCGCATTAACTTTTTGGGGCGAGATTGCTTTTTTGGTAAAAAAGTAACCAAAAAACTTTTATGGGCGAACGAGCCGCGCGTAACTTTATTTGCTCCGTTTCGCATTAACTTTTTGGGGCGAGATTGCTTTTTTGGTAAAAAAGTAACCAAAAAACTTTTTATGGGCGAGTTGGGCGTTTGCGGTAGAAATATTCTCCGCTTCGCTCGAAAGTGTGTTTGGCGGGTAAGCCGCGTGCGACTTTATTTGCTCCGCTTCGCATTAACTTTTTGAGAATGGGCATAGGCGTGTGACATTAATTGTGCTGTTTTGCTTTGGTGTGTTTGGCGGCTTTTTGAACTAATATTACAAAAACGCTTGCAAAAACCGAATTTTTGTATTACAATATAACTTATGAAGTTTATCGAGTTACCAAGGAGCGTAAAACAGGACAGGAAAGCGTGTTATGTGCTTAGCGGCGACGATCCCTTTATTATCGACGCGGCAATCAAGACTATATGTTCGCTTGTCGAGTTGCCGGAGATGAACATAATAAAACTCGACGCGCCCTCGGCAGACGAGATCGTTGCTGCGGCAGTGGTATTTCCGCTCATGAGCCCCGTGAGGGTGGTGATTTGCGAGAATTTCGTAAAGTCCGCCGACGAGCTGAAAAGGTATTTGGGTTCGCCGTCGCCCGATTCGGTCATTGTCATTGTCAGTCCGTCGCTTACGAGCAACCTCGGGGCGATCAAGGACAGAGCCGAAGTGGTGGACTGTTCCAAGCAGGACGAGGGGATGATCACTTCGTACATTGCTCGCAAGTGCAATGAGGCGGGTGTTAAGGTGACCGCTCCGGCAGCCAAGTTGCTCATAGCCTATTGCGGCAGGAGCATGACGAGGATCTCGGTGGAACTAAGTAAGCTTATTGCCTTTAAGGCGGGCGGCACTATCGAGAGCGCCGACGTCGAGCGGCTTGTTACGCCCGAACTCGAATACAGGGTCTTTGACCTATGCGACTGCTTGGCGGCAAAGAACGGCGAGCGTGCGCTTGCCATTATGGACGACATGATGAGCGGAAGCGGGGGGGCGTCGAGCGTATTCGGTCTTATTTATTCCCACTTTCGCAAGCTGTTGTACATTGCCATTACGCCCGACGAGGAAACGGTGAAGTCGTGTTTGAATATAAGCGACTATCCGTACAAGAAGATGAAAAGTCAGGCAAAGAGTTTTTCGGTAAAGCGGCTTAAAAGCATTTGCGACGAACTACACAAGGTGGATTTCGATTACAAATCGGGGCTTATCGGCGATAAGTTGGCGATGATAAATTTTGCAAGTAACGTAGCCATAAAGGGAGACAGATGAGCATAATCAAAGAAAAAAAGATAAAAAAAGGACTGATGAATTTTTTCTTGTACCTGTCGTTTTGTTTTGCGGGCTGGTATTCTTCTCGTACGTCCGTTGCATCTGTGCTGTCCGGTTATGCGGGCTACGGCTTTTTGGACAATGACATTTTCGCGTTTTTTGTTGCCGGCGTCGTGCCGATCATCCTGTACTTGCTGATAGTCAAATTTTTCGCCTACGCCCTCAAACGCACTCCGAACTTGCCGGTAGACGACATGGTTTATGCTCTTCCTTATTTTTACATCGGAGCCAATATCGTTACGGGGCTTATAAGCATAGTCTACTTTTTTGTTCCGCTGATGTCGTTTTGGGGCGGAATAATAGTGCCGATCTTGGCGACGGCGGGCTTTTTTATCCTGTACCTAAGGTTTATTTGCGTCAACTATGTCAAAAACTACAATTGGAAAGCGATAGTAATGTATTTCGGCAGGCTGTATATAGTTTTGACTTTGATATTTACGGCTTGGGGACTTCTTTCGGCGGTGTTGTTATGAAAAGATTTTTCGTTGCGATTTTAATATTTACGATGACGCTGCTTTTTGTTTTCGTTCCGCAGGTGAGCGGTTCGGAAGCCTCGGAAGCTCCGTCCTCGGTTCTGAACATAGCCGACCTCAAAGATAGGACAGAGGTGATATGCACCACCATATCGCGCCGTACGTCGTTCACCGACGAGAGTGAGAGCGCGGCGGAATTGCTGAGCGAAATGCTGATAAGGTGCGGACTTACCGCCTCGGTTCAGTCGTTTTCGGTCAAGAGGCAGGTCTACGAAAACTTCTTTACTCCCTCGATAGCAGAGTATACGTCGTACAACGTCGTAGCCCAAACGACTCCCGTTGACGGACGAAAGACGGTGCTCATCACCTGTCCGTACGCCAATCATTACAGCGACAACCCCGTATTTTCGGGTACGGGAGCGGAGGGCGCGCTCGGCACGGCAACCTCGACGGCGCTGCTTATCGAACTTGCCGCTTACTTGCAAAACAACGTCGACACCAACCTATATAACTTTAAGTTCGCCTTATTTTCGGCGACCGACGAGGGCAACTACGGCAGCAAGGCTTATGTCGAAAACCAAGAAAATTCGCTCGACGACGTGATATTTTGCGTCAACCTCGAAAGGTTGGGCGGCGGCGATGTTTTTTACTACACCGACGAGGTGGCTACTCCTCACGGCAAGCTTGTAAGCGAGGTGGCGCAAAGCGACTTAAAGCCGTTCCCCTCGGTAGGAAGAGTGATACTCGATTACAGCACGGTGGACGGGCTGGAATATTCGCACTATGCGATGCTCGGCGACAACTCGACCTTTATGTCGGAGGGCAAGGCGTGCCTCGAACTCATCGGAGGCTCATTCGACGGGCTGCGTAGCGGCGACGGCAAAGGCTTTGCCACCAACACGAAGTACGACACGTTTTTAAGCCTCAACGAGATCTATTCCGACTATGCCGACAAACTTGCGGCGGCGGGCGAACTTGTCATCGAGCTTACGAGCAAAAGCGAACTGTCCGACGCTGTTTCGGGCGGCTCGGCGCAGTGGTACAAGGTATACACGAAGAGTTGGATAGCATACGCCATCGGGCTTGGGATAATCGTGTTGCTTATCATTGCTTTGCTGTGGGTGACCAAGGTCTTGGACAAGAAGTATCCGCTTCCCAAACAGCCCAAAATAAAGATAGCGGTGTTCGGAAGCGAATTTGAGGACGCAAACGAGGACGAGATAATCGTGGACATCAAACGAAAAGACGATCCGAAAGACGATGATCCGTTTGATATATAAAGAATAAAAAAGAGAGGTATGTAGCTTTGCCTAAAATTGATTTTGTATCGACAGAGGGACTTACTCCGGCTCAAAAAATAGCCGAGAAGTTTACGGGGCTCAATTTGCTTTGGACCATTCTCGACATTTTGCTTGTGGCGATATTGCTTTACGTATTGTTCAGCTTTCTAAAACGCAAAAACTGCACGCGGCTGATAAAATACATAGTGATCTTGCTCGTTTTGGCGGTCGTGCTCGGGAGTGAACTCAACAGGACGCAAGGGCTCAAAATGATGGGCTCACTCGCTTCGCTTGCTTTGGTGCTTGCGGTTATCTTCGTGGTGATCTTGTTTCCTCAGGACATCAAGCGAAAGCTGTGGAAGATCTCCTCGCCCAAGGACGAGAGCGAGTTTTTCCAAACCGACTACGGCTGTACCGAGGACGAGTTGCACGAGGCGATAAACGAGATCGTCAAAGCCGTTCAGAACATGGCTAAAAAGAACGTGGGCGCACTCATTGTCATTGCACCCAAGTCCGTCCCCACCAACATCATAAGGAGCGGAACGGAACTCGACTCCATTCTTTCGTACCAGCTGCTCGAATGTATCTTCAATACCAAGGCGCCTCTCCATGACGGCGCGGCGTTTGTAAGAGGCAACAAGGTGGTGGCGGCAGGTTGCTTTTTGCCGCTCACTCAAAGCCTCGAAGTCGACAAGGAACTCGGGACCCGTCACCGAGCGGCTATCGGCATTACCGAAACCAACAGCGTTATGGCGATAATCGTGTCCGAGGAAACGGGCGTTATTTCGGTCGCGCTCGACGGGATCTTGACAAGGTATTACGACTCCGAGATGCTTCGCAACAAGCTTGAAGAAGTATACGGGCTTAAAGCGCTCAAAAACGACAAAAAACACGGAGTATGGAGGAAGAAAGGATGAAAAAATTTCTTAAATCTGTCTTTGTAGACAACATTTTGATTACGCTGCTTTCGATCACATTGGCAGTTGCACTTTGCATTATTACAGCCGTAATGGCTTAAAAGGAGATAATTTTATGGAATTACCTGTTAAATTCGACCAAGTTCTGTTGCCCAAAGAGGGTATCGACATGAAAAAATGGTGCGTTGTCGCTTGCGACCAATTCACCTCGCAACCTAAGTATTGGGAAGAGTTAGCCGAGTACGTCAAGGACGCACCCAGCGCTTTGAACCTCATCTATCCCGAGTGCTACCTCAGCGACCATACCGCCAAGCGCATCGAGGGCATCATTTCCAATATGAACGAGTACCTTAAAAACGACCTGTTCCGCAGCGTTGACGACGGTCTTATCCTCGTGGAGAGGACGACGGCACACGGCAACACCCGCAGAGGACTTATGATGATAGTCGACCTTACGCAGTACAGCTTCGACCCCAAGGACAAGGCGCTTATTCGTGCCACCGAGGGCACGGTCGTCGAGCGTATTCCGCCCCGAGTTAGGATCAGGGAGAACTGCCCGCTCGAACTTCCGCACATACTGCTGCTCATCGACGACGAAAAGCGCAGCGTTATCGAGCCGCACATCGGCGCAAAGGACAACGAACTGCTTTACGATACCGACCTTAACATGGGCGGCGGACACATAAAGGGCTATCACGTAAAAGACAGGAAAGGGGTCGAAAACGCCCTTAAAGAGTTGCTTAAAGCAAGCACGGCTAAGTACGGCGAGCCGCTTTTGTTCGCAGTCGGCGACGGAAATCACTCGCTCGCTACCGCAAAGGCATGCTATAAGCCCGAAAATCCGCTCAGCAGATACGCGCTTGTCGAGGTGGAGAACATCTATGACGAGGGAATTTTGTTCGAGCCCATTCACAGGGTGGTATTCCCGAAAGATGTCGATAAGTTCGTAAGCGAGTTTAATAAAGCCATAGGCGGCACGGCAAAGAGCAAGATGTTCGTCGGCAAAGAGGAGCGCGTCATCAACCTGCCTCAAAACGCCATCGAGGGCGTCGATAAGGTGCAAAAGTTCATCGATGCATACCTTAAAGCAAACGGCGGCGAGCTCGACTATATCCACGGCGAAAACGACCTCAAAGAGATCTGCGCAGCCAAGGGCGGGGTCGGCATCGTGCTTATGCCCATGGAAAAGAACACGCTATTCAGCTACATTGTAAAGAACGGCGTTTTGCCGAGAAAGACCTTCTCGATGGGCGAGGCGGACGAGAAACGCTACTACGTCGAGAGCCGAAGAATAAAATAACTTCGCTTAAAAATCGCCCCATAAGCTTTTCGCTTGCAAATTTATAAAGGAGATGTTATGAAAAAGCTATTTGCTACCGTGCTTGCGATTTTGATCGCCGTATTTGCGGGTTCCGCCGTATTTGTTGCGTGCAACAACGACGCGACGATAAAGTACGAAGTGACCGTAAATTGCGGCAGAAACGGATCGTACACGCTGGATTCAAGCGACGGTAAATACGCCGAGGGCTCGATTGCCAAACTTACGATTACGCCCAATGCGGGATATGAGATAGACGCCGTAAAGATAGGCGGCAAAGACATTACCCAAGCGGTTTTGGACGGCAACAACGTTTACGAGTTTACGGTCGACCACGCCGAGGAATTTACCATAACCTTTAAGGCGATCATAGTAACATATTCCGTCAAGGTAAATTGCGGCAAAAACGGCTCGTACGCCCTCAGCGGCAAGACAGCCGTGTACAACGACGGGGCGGAAGTAAAGCTTACCATCGTTCCCGACGACCGCTACAAGATCGCCTCGGTAAAGGACGGCAGTACCGATATTACCGACAAGGTGCTTACGTCGGGCGGCAAGGACAAGGGCGACGAGGGCAAAAGGACGTATAAATTCAACATCGACAGCGACAAGGAGTTCACCGTCGCATTTATTGAAGATAACGAATTAAGCGTTACGATCAAAGATTACAACTCCGAACTCGGCTCTATCGAGGTTTCGCCTCAAAAGGAAGCTTACGACCTCAACGAGGAAGTGACGATTACGGCGACCTTAAAGTCCGACCAAGCGACTGCGGGAAGATTTTGGGTCTACGGCGAAAATTGGGCAAGCGAACTCAATAAAAGCAGGACCCTTGTCAAGACCGTAAAGATAACAAAACGCCTTACGGTCGACGCATACTTTGACGATTGGCACGTTAAAACCGAGATCAGCGCAAAAACTCCCGGCTTTATGGACGAGTTCCTCGACATGATAAATCAAGAGCTCGTTCTTGTCGACTTCAATGCGACGGCTTGCGGACCCTGTAAAGAAATCGAGCCGGCTATCGACAATTTCGCCAAACTCGGGCTTGCAAAGGTAATAAGTTTCAATGTCGCTCCGAGAGGTGACTTGGTTCCCGTTGACGAAGTCGAGCCGTATATGATATCGGGATTTCCCACCGTTGTCGGATTTTCCTACGGCGAGGAGCTCAAACTTTACGCTTGCACAAACTGCAATAAAAAAGCCCAAGATATAAAAGCGGACGCGTGCGGAAGAGTTGACGAGAGCAGCTTGGCTGAAAACAGTTGGGTCATTGCCACCGAACGTCCCGACGCTTGCCCTAAGTGCGGCGAGGACGCTATGGACGTTCCCGAACTCGCTACGTGTATTAGCTGCGGCGGGCTTTACGTAGTCGGCTATTCGTCGGACATTTCGCCCGTATGTCCCTATTGCAAGTCGAGGTCCGTTTGGGCTCCGTCAATCAACAGGATAACGGGCAAGGGCTCGTACCTTACCACCGACAATGAAAAGACGCAATGCCGATATCTTTGCGAGGTTTTGGGCTTGGATCCGGCTCTTGTAAAATAAGCTTGCTTGTGATTTGGTAAAATAAGCATTGCTTGTAAATTTATTAAGACAAAATAAAAGGCGAGGAAATTCCTTGCCTTTTGTCTTTTATATTGCATTGTAATATATCGACAGTCGCTTTTGCAACTTCGCTTATTACACCGCTATTCTTGCTCGTAATAGTAGGAGCCGTAGTTTGAGTTGTTTACAATTTGTAAACAACTGAGGACGCGTTGAATTGTTTATTCTTGCGGCTCGATTTTGAGTTTCAATTCTTGGTGAAGTTTTTCGGAGCCGATGGCAAGGTCGTATACAAGGGTGAGCGTAATAACGTCCTTATTCTTCCTCGAATTGACCTTGGTGGGATAGGCGGAGGCGTTTATGTCGCCGAACGGGGTGGAGATGCTGAATAGGTGAGGGCATTCCTCCTCGAGCACTAGGGTATAGTTCGGCTCGCCGGTCTTGGTTATGGTGACCGCGCCCTTGCTGTAACCGATGATGCAATTTATGCCGTCGCCGTCCTCGTATTCGAGATAGTATCCCTCGGGCTTAAATTCGATCGTGCCCGAAAAAATAGCGGATATATCGCCGCTTTTTTCGATTATGGAGATTTTTGCCGAAGTTTTCATTATTACGATTATACCTTTAATTTTGATAAAAGTCAAGAAAAATATGTATTATACGTAATTTTGTGTACATACTAACCAAGGGAGGAAAAGAAATGAAAACAACAGGAATTGTGCGTAGGCTCGACGAGCTCGGACGCATAGTAATACCAAGGGAATATCGCAGGCTGTACAGCATCAATATAGGCGACCCGCTCGAAATCGTCGCGATGGAAAACGGCGACATCGTAATAAGCAAGGTGAGCAGCGAGTCCGACCTTGTGGCGCTCGGCAGGTCCGCTTGCGAGAGCCTTTCGAGCGAGTTCGGCTTGACGGCGGCGGTGAGCAACCTGAAAAACTTCGTCGTGGGAGCGGGAAGCGGAAAGGGCGCGATCGTGAATAGCGAGGTGTCGCCCGAACTCATCAAAGCCATCAAGGACAGGCGAAACGGGATAGTGAGCGCACTGAGCTACGGTTTTTCGTATGCGGCATATGCTCCGATCTACGGTTCGAGCGACGTTTTCGGCGGGATATTTTTGTTCGGTTCGGCTCAGCCCGACGAGGCTAAGGCGGCTTCGCTTAAAATAGCGGGCAAACTTATAGGCGATAGTTTACAAAAATTTTGAAAATATACCCTAAAACACTTGATTTAACCCAAGATATTTGATATAATGTAGACGCAAAAGCTTGCTCGCAAGGGCTTTTTTGCGTAATAGAACGAAAAGTGTTTTTGTAAACGACCGAAAATCTTTTGGTTTAGTAGCGACTTTTTACGTTTAATATCATTACAAATACCGAGGTATAATAATGAATTTACTGAGTTTGAATTTGATTGCGGCTATAAGCAGCGGTGCCGTTGATATTATAAGGATAGTTTGCGTTGCGCTTATGGCTTTGTGCGGACTTGCCATTACCGTGTTGGTACTGTTGCAGCCGTCCGCTTCCGAAAACATGGGTGCACTTACGGGTCAGTCGTACGACTCCTTTTACTCCAAGAACAAGGTGCGCACTCCCGAAGGAGTAATGAAGAGGCTAACGGTAGTACTCAGCATTATTTTGGCGATCGTCGTAATCGTGTTCTTCGTAACACGCTTTGCTTACGACTTGTAATTGACAAAGATTTATCGAGCGGGGCGCATTAAGCGTCCCTTTTTTATCTGTTTTTATGAAAAAGAAGAATAAAAGAACGAGAAGAGCGTACAAGCCTTATACGGTGACGGGTACGCTCGTAGGTAATGACAGAGGCGGCTTTCTCATGACCGACGGCGCCGAGATTTTTATTCCCAAAAGGTTCCTTAACGGCGCCATGCACGGTGACGAGGTCGAGGCGAATGTCTATTACGACCACGGCGAGGTGAAACGCATAATCTCATTCGGCGTAAACGAAATAAGCGGCATATATATCAAGGATTTTCACGGTGCAAAAGTTATCCCCGACGATCGAAGGATGGGGCGGTTTTTTAAGGTAAACGGACAAGCCCAAGACGGCGAACGGGTCGTAATCAGGCTAAGCCGCCGAAACCGAGATAGGGGGGATATAGTAAAATGTTTCGGCATAGCGGGCGAACTCGCCGCCGACATAGCGAAAGAGGTATATTCGCTCGGTATCGAGGAGTTCGGACAAAAGACGCTCGAAGAGGCGGACGAGGTGGCGTCCGAGCCCATTACGACCGACAACAGAGTCGACTTTACCTCGCAACGCTGCTTCACCATGGACGGAGCGGGCAGCAAGGACTTTGACGACGCCGTTTACGCCGAACGCACCGAACTCGGATACAAGCTGTGGGTGCACATAGCCGACGTCGGTCACTACGTCGCTTACAAAAGCCACCTCGACAAGCAAGCGTTTATGCGTGGAAACAGCTTTTACTACGGCGAGCACGTCATACCCATGCTGCCCGAGCGGCTGTGCAACGACGTATGCTCGCTCAACGAAAACGTGGATAGGTACACGCTTTCCGTCGCGTTGGAATATGACGAAAGCGGCTTTTTGCTGGGCGGCGACATCGTTGAGGGAGTAATTCGCTCCGCCAAGCGCATGACGTACGAGGATGCGGAAAGGGCGCTTAGCGGCGAAAAGGGCATTTACGACGAGTTTTTGCCCACGCTCGAAACGTTAAAGGAACTGCGCGACCTGTTGAAGCGTAGGCGGGACGAGAACGGAAACATCGACTTCGATATTGCCGAGCCCGAGTTCGTCTTTGAGGGAGAAACGCCGGTTGGCGCCCAAAAGAAGCCCCGACTGTTGACTCATTCGATCATCGAGGAGTGCATGATCGCGGCAAACGCCTTTGTAGCCGACTTTTGTCTGAGTAAAAAGCTGCCCATCGTGTACAGAGTTCACCTTGCCCCGTCCGAGGAAAAGCTGAACGAACTCAACATATTCCTGCTCGCTTTCGGTGAGAAGGCGGTGCCTCCCGATTCCAAGGCGATCGCGACAATGCTCGGCGGCTTGGACGAGGAAAAGAGAGGGGCGATAAGTCGAATGACCCTACGCTGTATGCAAAAAGCGGTGTATTCGACCGAGTGCAAGGGGCACTTCGGACTTGCGATAGACAGGTACTGCCACTTCACTTCGCCCATAAGACGGTACAGCGATCTCGTCGTGCACAGGGCGATAAAGGCGTATCTTCACGGCGAGGACTGTTCGCATTTGACTTCGGCGTGCGAAAAGGCGGCAACGCAGGCTTCCGAGCGGGAAAGGCTGTGCGCGGTCGCCGAAAGGAACATCGACGACCTGTATCTATGCCACTATATGTCGCAATTTATCGGCGAGGAGTTCGTCGGCAGGATAAGCGGCGTCACCGAGTGGGGAATTTTCGTCGAACTCGACAATACGGCGGAGGGGCTCATTCGCACCGACGACATGGGCTATGTTCGTTTTGACGACAGGACCAAGACGTTGCGCGGCTCCAAGCGTGTCTATAAGCTCGGCGATGAGATAAAAGTGCGACTTATGTCGGCAAGCAGCGGCAACATTGTCTTTAATGAGGTTTGATTTTACTTGCAATAAAACAACAGTTGTGGTAAAATATATAAAATAATTTAAGGCGGAGTGTATCATATGAAACTCGGAGTTGTGGGACTGCCCAACGTAGGCAAAAGCACACTGTTCAATGCTATAACCCAAGCGGGCGCAGAGTGCGCCAACTACCCGTTTTGCACAATAGAGCCAAACGTGGGCGTCGTGGCTGTGCCCGACGAAAGATTAGCTAAACTCGGCGAACTGTATCATACCAAAAAAATAACGCCCGCCGTCCTCGAATTTGTGGACATAGCGGGTCTTGTAAAGGGCGCAAGCTCGGGCGAGGGGCTGGGTAACAAGTTCCTTTCGCACATTCGTGAGGTGGACGCCATAGTTCACGTCGTCAGGTGCTTTGCCGACAAGAACGTTACGCACGTCGAGGACACGGTCGACCCCATAAGGGACATCGAAATAATCGACCTCGAACTTGCCTTAGCCGACCTCGAAACGGTCACAAAGCGCAAGGAAAGGACGGACAAGCTGGTAAAGACGGGCGAAAAGAAGTACGTTGAGGAGGCGGAACTGCTCAAAAAGCTGTACGATAGGCTGAGCGAGGGCAAGTCCGTCCGCACGCTCGATTTCACCGACAAGGAGCGTGAAATCGTGCGCTCGTTCTTTCTTCTTACCGACAAGCCGGTCATTTACTGTGCCAACATAGGCGAGGAGGACATCGGCACGGGCAACGAGTATTCCCGCAAGGTAAAGGAATTTGCAAGCAAGGAGGGCAGCAGGTGCATCGAGATCTGCGCCAAGGTGGAAGCCGAACTTGCCGAGCTCGACGAGGCGGACCGAAAGGCGTTTGCCGAGGAACTCAATTTGAAAGAGAGCGGGCTCAACTTGGTGATCAAGGAGGGATACAGCCTGCTCGGACTTATCAGCTACTTGACCGCAGGCGAAAAGGAAGTGCGGGCGTGGACCATTCAAAAGGGGACCAAGGCGCCTCAGGCTGCGGGCAAGATACACACCGACTTCGAAAAGGGCTTTATCCGAGCCGAGGTCGTCACTTACGAGGATCTGCTTGCTTGCGGCGGCTACGTGCCCGCCAAGGAAAAGGGCAAGGTGCGCAGCGAGGGCAAGGACTATGTGGTGCAGGACGGCGACGTGATCTTGTTCAGATTTAACGTATAGATTGGGAGAGATATGGATTTTTTACAGGAAACCGAAAAGTATATCGGGTCGAAGTGCCCGCCCGAGGCTGACATAAGCGGGCTCGTCGGCTATTCGCAGGACATAAAAAACGGCGACGTTTGTATGCCCTGCTTCAAGCTTGCCAAGGCTCTGCATGCCTCGCCGGTCGCGATAGCGGACGGGTTCAAAAGCAGAATGACCGATTTGCCGAGCTTTATTTTGAAGGCGGAGAGCGTAAACGGCTATCTTAACATCTTCTTCGACAGGGAGGCGCTCAGCCGCAGCGTGCTTGAATTTACGCTCGGTCGAGGCGAAAAATTCGCACCCATGCCGAGTAACGGCGAAACGATATGTATCGACTATTCGTCGGTCAACATCGCCAAGCCTTTCCACATCGGACACTTGTCCACCACGGTCATAGGCGGCTCGCTGTATCGGATCTTCAAGTTCCTTGGGTATAACGCGGTGGGCATCAACCACCTCGGCGACTACGGAACGCAGTTCGGCAAGCTTATCACCGCCTACTTTAAGTGGGGCGAGGGCGAGCCGACAATGGACAGCCTATTGGAGCTGTACGTTCGCTTCCACAAAGAGGCGGAAAAGGACGAGAGCCTCAACGACGAGGCAAGGATGTGGTTCAAAAAGATAGAGGACGGCGACAGCGTTGCCCTCTCGATCTTCGAAAAGTTCAAGGAGATCACGCTCAAAGAGGTGGGCAAGGTCTACGACAGGTTGGGCATAAAGTTCGACAGCTACGACGGAGAGAGCTTTTACAACGACAAGCTTGCCCCCGTCGTCGAGGAACTCAAACAAAAGAACCTGCTTGTAAAGTCGGACGGAGCAATGGTCGTTCCCCTCGACGAGTACGGAATGCCGCCTTGCCTTATCTTAAAGTCGGACGGAGCGTCGCTCTATGCGACGAGGGATCTTGCGTGCGCCATTTATCGCAAGAAGCATTACGACTTCAAAAAGAACCTTTACGTCGTGGCGTACCAGCAAAACCTGCACTTTAATCAGGTGTTTAAGGTGCTCGAACTTATGGGCTATAAGTGGGCGAGCGACTGCGTGCACGTGCCTTTCGGCATGGTGAGCATCGAGGGAGCCGGCTCGCTCAGCACGCGAAGCGGCAACGTTGTAAAACTTGCCGACGTCATCGATAAGGCGGTCGAAAAGACCAAGGAGATCATCGCCGAAAAGAACCCCGACCTTAAAGACGCCGACAAGACCGCCGAGGACATAGGTGTGGGAGCCGTCGTGTTCGGGGCTTTGTCGGGCAGCAGGATAAAGGACATCGTGTTCTCGCTGGACAAGGCGCTCAACTTCGACGGAGAAACGGGACCGTATCTGCAATATACGCACGCGCGATGTTGCTCGATCTTGGCTAAGGCGAGGGCAAGCGGAAAGGTAAATTACGGCGAGCTCGTCGACGACGAATCTTTCGCGCTCATCCGCAGGCTGAACACTTTCGACGACACGGTAAAAGCGGCTGCCGAGAGGTACGAGCCGAGCATTTTGTCGAGGTACCTTATCGATCTTGCGCAGGAATTTAACAAGTTCTACATCGGGCATCGAATTATAAGCGACGACCTTAGCGCAATGAATGCCCGCTTGATGCTTACCGAAGCGGTCAAAAATACGCTCCGCAGCGGCATGGAACTCATTTTGCTCCGCGCTCCCGAAAAAATGTGAGATAGGGCGGTCGATAGGGTAATTGCTCAATATGGTTCGATAAGGGAATTGCTCGAGGCGGTCGATAGGGTTTGATATGGTAATTGATCGGATATTTGCTCGATAGGGCGATTTTCCCGTTAAGTATAACAAACAAAAAAATAAAGCGCAAGGAAAGAAAAATTCTTTGCGCTTATACTTTTTACGGTGATATAAAGAGCGTTTTTACGACTTGTTGTGTTGTATTGTTCGACCTGTTGCCGTATTCCGTTTACGACCTGTTGTCGTATTCGGGCGAGCGCGAGCGATTGAGGCGGCGCAGCCGTATTCTTCGAATGATGACGATGATAAGGATTATCACGGCGAGCACAATGACGCAGATCGCGACTATTTTGACGATGTCCACTCCGTCGAACTCAATGTATTTTGTTTCGACGTAGCAATCGGCATTGATCACACCGAGTTCTTCGCGATAGAACACGACCTTGGTATAGTCGTTGGACGCGCCGTAGGGGACTTCGACCCGCACTCGCGTGTCCTTTTCGAGTACGCCCAGCCCGGTGAGTTCGACGTAGGAATTGCTCTCCTCATCGTAGCGATAGAGCGCGGCGGTTCCGGTAATCGTGGCGTTGGGTTGGGGCATCTCGATCTCGTTCGAGAAGATGTTCGTGTCGGCTTGGGCGGCGATAACAAAACCCTCGTTTTTGCCGTAGGCAATTCGGTACCACTTGTTGCCGTAAGCGTCGCTGTACCACACGTCGGAATAGAGCGCGTCCGCCTCGATTTGCTCGGGGGTATTTGCCGCGAAGGGCAAAATCGTGATAAGGGTGTTATTGGAGTATTCGCTTAAAACGGGCGAATTGATGGACGGATACTTGTAAACGGGGGTGTTGTTGGCATTGATTTTCGCCTCGGTAAACTTGGGCGCGTGATAATCCAATATGTCTATTGTGCTTTTGTACGCATAGCCCGTGACAAGCTTTGTCTTTCCGTCGCCATCGGTAGTATCGACGGCGCAATAGACAAACGGGTCGGGCGCAGAGCCCTCTCTAAGCAGAATGATGTTTTCGCCCGGCTTGGCTTCGTAGGCGATCTCGCCCTCGATGGGCAGAGTGAAAAGTATCGACCCTTTGGTCGTCCCCACAAGCCCCGTTCTTTGCGAGTTGGGGTCGCCGCTTAGCTGAGGCGGGGAATAGAGGTGCTTGACGTTCGCGCTTCCCACTTTGCTTCCGTCGATAGTGAGTACGCACATATTCGCCTCGTCTACCATGATGAGGTCGCCGTACGAAATATAGCTTGTTTCGACCTTGCTTATGGCTATCGATTTGAGGTTGACGGCGTTTTCTATCGTGTATTCGCTCGTCTTTCCGTCCACTATTGCCGTGACGACGTTGCCCTTTACGGCAAAGATGTTGCCCGTGGCGTCGACGGCGAAGTCGGTCGCCTTGACGGGGTTGTCGTCTATGTACTCGTCGGTCATGTAGTGCATGGCGGACGAAAACTTCATGGCGTTGACGTTTTGCCTCAGCACCGTTCCCGCCATGTTGATGACCTCGTGCTTGCTTGTAAGGCAATACAAATTCCCGTCGTAGTCCACCTCGATGTCGACTATGCCGTCGGGCGAAGCTATGGGTGCGGTGAGCTCGTCGGTAAGCAGTCCGTCGTGATAAACCGAGATCCTGTTGCCGCTATGAGCCACATACAGCCTGCCGCTGTTGTCGGCGGTCGCCGCCATGGGGGCGACGAGTTCGCTTAAATATTCGATTTTCTCGCCCGAGATCATCGCGACGCGCCCGTAGCCCGAACTCGTCCCGAGGCTCTTGTCGGTGACGAAAATGCTGCCGAGCTTCGTGTCCACATTGACGGGCGTCGTGTAAAACCAATCGATCTCGCCGCTCGAAGCGACGATGGGGGTGGAGTTGCTTAGATCCACCGAGTAGCGTACGATCGTACCCGTCTTGCACAGCAGGTATATTCCGTCGCCCGCGCACATCGCAACCGAGCCTCGCGCGGCGGGCTGTGTAACGGCGGGACCGGCGTGGTCCGAGGTGTACATTATTATGTCGCTCGACGTAAGAACGTAATACTTGCCGCTTAGATATGCGATGTCGAGCACTGTGTCGTCAAGATGGGCAAGTTCGATTTCGTCGACATAGACCATCGTATAGCCCGTCCTCGATAGGACGGTGTACATACATCCGTTTTCGGTCGCCGCGATCATGCGGACGTCGTAATCGGCGTCGATCGTTTGCGTCAAGACGAGGTCGCCGTCGGTAAGAGTGAACTTGCTTATCGTCTTGCCGAAAGCGGCATACAAAACGTTTTCGTATCCCGAGATGAGCGAAAATTCGCCCTCTGCGGTCTTGCCGTTGTAGCTTAGCTTGTTACCGCTCAGCGTGGCAAAACCGCCGCTTATATATGCGACGGAAGAGGCGGAAAGTTCGCTCGGCGTAACGGCGCTGCCGTCGTAGACCGCGTATTTGCCGTTTTCGCCTATATAAAGCTTGCCATCCGCATATTCGATGTCGCTCGGCTCGTCAAAGACGTGATAAAGCACTTTATCGTTGCGGTTAAGCACCGAAGCGGTAAGGACGGATGCTTCTTCCGCAAAGCAGAGGGGGACGGACGCCAAAGCAACGAGCGTCGCCACCAATGCGCATACAAAAAATTTTTTCATATATTACCCTCCGCTGTAAAATCAAAGCTTCATTACAAACGATTATACCACATTTTCAATAAAAATGTAAATGATATTATGCCCTTCAAGTATAAAAACACGCAAATTTGTAAAAAATTTTAGGTATTATATCGAAAATTTTTATAAAACATATTTACAAAAATATTAATTTATGATATAATGTATAAGCCGATAATAGGGTAATATCGGAATGAATGATTGTGAGGTAACAATGGAAAAAATTGCGGTCATAGACCTTGGTAGTAATTCCGTAAGATTGGTGCTTGCAAATATCATGCCGGGCGGCTATTTTGTCGTGTTCGACGAGTTGAAAGAAACGGTACGGCTCGGTCAGGATATGGAAAAGGACGGGTTCTTAAAGCCGTCCAAGGTAGCGCAAGCCGTAAAAACGCTTAAGATGTTTCGCAAACTTTGCGACAGCTATAATGTGGATAAGGTGTATGCGGTGGCGGCAAATTCGCTCCGCAGAGCAAAAAATCAAAAAAGCTTCATCGAAGAGATCAACGCCGTTTGCGGCTTTAAGTTTAAGATATTAAGCGAAGAAGAGGAAGCCATGCACATATACAGGGGCGTCATCAATTCGCTCGATGTGCCCAAGGGCGTAATAGTCGACATCGACGGCAGCAGTATGCAGATCATACAGTACAACCGCCGCACCATAGTCAACAGGGTGTGCATGCCTTTCGGCGCGCTGACGCTCAACGACCTTTTCGACAGCCAAAATCACACGCCCGAACAGCAGATTAATCTAATCGAATATTACGTGGTCGATCAGCTTTCGCAGGTGCCGTGGCTCAAAGAAATAGAGCCCGACTATCAACTCGTGGGAGTGGGCGGCTCGTTTAGAAATCTTGCCAAGATATGCAGGCGGGTAAAACGCTATCCTTTCGATATGGTGCATAACTATCATATTTCGGGCGAAGAGTACGGCAATGTTTACGACATGGTAAAGACGCTCGCCCCCGAAAAGCGAAACAAGATAAAGGGAATAAGCAGCGACAGGGCGGACATATTCCCCGCCGCGCTTGCCGGCATAACGGCGTTTTGCGAGTACACGGGCATGAAAGAAATGATCATTTCGGGTGCGGGACTGCGCGAGGGCATCATGTTTGCCCACGCCGTTCCCTCCACGCTCGAAAAGTCCATTTCCGACGTGCTGGGTCACTCCATATACACCATGATGAACTATTGCGAAATCAACATTCCGCACGCCGAGCACGTATGCAACCTGTCCATTCAGCTTTTCAAGCAACTTAGGGTTTTACATAAGTTGCCCCGTCAATACGTAAAGGCGTTGCGTATTGCCGCACTCATGCACGACACGGGCATGAGGCTCAAATACTATCAACACAACAAGCACACCTTTTACTTTATACTAAACTCCAACTTGTACGGCATCAGCCATCGCGACATCATTTTGGCGGCATTTATCGCGCAGGGACATCGCGGCGACGACTTCAACATGAGCGAATGGACAAAGTACAAGGACATATTAAAGGAAGAGGACCTTGTCGCCGTGCTTAAACTCAGCGTCATCTTGCGCATTGCCGAAAGCTTCGATCGCTCGATGTCGGGCGCGGTCAAGTCGGTAAGTTGCGATGTGCTCGGCGACAGCGTCATAATGAAAACCGAGGTGGAGGGAGATTGTTCCCTCGAAATAAAGAATGCGCTTAAAGTGTCGTCCGACTTTGCAAGGGCATATCGCAAGAATTTGGAGATACTATGAACTTGATTTTGGCGTCGGCTTCACCGAGAAGAAAAGAGCTGATAAGGCGTTTGCCCGTCCACGTTAAGGTAATTCCGAGCAGTGTCGAAGAAGTCGCCGACAGGTCCGACCCTCGCGCTTACGTAGTTAAGCTTGCCTCGCTCAAAGCGCACGACGTCTTTGACAAAAACGGAGGAGTGGTTCTGGGAGCCGACACGGTCGTGGTGCTTGACGGCGAGATTTTGGAAAAGCCTCGCACCATTGCCGAGGCGGACGAGATGTTCAAAAAGCTGTGCGGAAGGACGCATAAGGTGCTTACGGGCATCTGTATAGTAAGTGAGGACCGTGAAATCGTCGACGCGGAGGAAACGCTCGTTACGTTCGGCGAATACGATGAAAAGCTTATAAGCGCATACATTTTAAGCGGAGCCCCATTCGACAAGGCGGGCGGCTACGGAATACAGGACAGTGCGATAAAAAAGCTTATCACAAAAGTGGAGGGCGATTTCGACAATGTCATCGGGCTGCCTGTGGCAAAGGTCGGGGAGCTCATCAAGCAATTCGGGAGATAAAAACTTATGGCTTTGAAGATCGCTGTAAAACCGGGCGCAACGTACACCTCGATTTTTGCGGAGGGGCACGGCTTGGTGCTCAGAGAGCCCACTTTGGTAGCTTTCGACGATAAAAACAGGCGCAAAGTGAGGGCGGTGGGCTACGAGGCTCTTTCCATGCAAGGAAAGGCGCCCAACGTTTCGGTCGTTTCGCCCATGACGGACGGAATAGTCAGTGAGCCCGACGTTTTCACCCTTATGCTGAGGGAATTTTTGAACAAGATATTCGTCGACTACATCTTTAAGCCGAGAATGGACGCCTTTGTCGCCATTCCGCTCGGGCTTACGCTCGCCGAACGGGAAATGTACGAGGACGCGCTCATCGACGCGGGCGTCGTTTCGGCGACGCTCATTCCGGGAGTGATACTTGCGGCGATAGGAGCCGACCTCCCCGTGGGCACACAAAAGGGGATCATGAGCGTCAATTTGGGCGGCGGGCGCACCGATATGGCGCTACTGTCTTACGGCGGGATCTTGAACGGTTGCGGCGTGGCGATAGGCGGGTCGGCTTTCGACAGGGCAGTCGTCGACTATATAGTGGGCAGATACGGCATAAGGATCGATGCCGAAGCCGCAAAGAAACTGCGAGAGGACGTGGGCACGCTTGTCGAAAACGACGCGGCATATTGCAACGTCAGCGGCATGGATATATCCTCCGACGCGCCCCAACTCGTCCCCGTGCACGCATCCGACATAAGGGAAGTGATAACGCCCTATCTTGTGCGCATATGCGACCTTACCAAGACGATAATAAAGACCTGCCCCTCGAATATCGCCAAGGACATCATGACGGACGGAATTTCGCTTACGGGCGGAGTGAGCAATATGCCCGGCATAGGCGAGTTTTTCATGAAGCAATTGGGGCTTCCCGTTACCCGTTATTCCCGTCCCGAGTACTTGCAGATCACGGGACTTAGTAAGCTGCTTGGCAGCGAGGTTCTTATGGATCAGCTTGTAAGAGGGGGAGCGGTATAGTGGATATTACGGGCGAACTTTATGCTCTTGCCTCGGATAAGGACAGGGCGTTTATTCAAAAGCTTTTGCCCGGCTGCACTTTGCAAATTCTCGGAATAAAAACTCCCAAGCTTCGCGTCGAGGCGAAGAAAATCATAAAACAGGGTTTAAGCGAGGAATTTTTGTCGGATAGGCATATTTGCCTCGAAGAATATCTTATCCATGCGTTTATTTTGGAGCAAATAAAGGATTACGGCGAGTGCCTGAGGCGGGTAAACGCCTTTTTGCCTTGCGTAAACAATTGGATGGTGTGCGACCAACTTTCCCCCAAGGCGTTTTTCGGCAAAAGCGAACTTATCGTCGAGATCGAAAAGTGGCTGCTTTCCGACCATCCTTTCACCGTGCGCTTCGGGCTGGTCATGCTCAAAAGGCACTTTTTGGACGAAAACTTCGACAAAAGCTGTCTCGACCTTGCGGCGAGCGTAAAGAGCGACGAGTATTACGTACTTATGGCAAAGGCGTGGTACTTTGCCGAGGCTGCTGCTAAGCAGTACGAGGCGGCGGTGCCGTACTTTGCAAGAGGGCGGCTCGACGATTTTACGCACAACATGGCGATACGCAAGGCGACCGAATCGTTCAGAGTTTCGCCCCCGCATAAGGAGCAACTGAAATCGCTCCGATGAAAACGCGAAATTTGTCGACACATATATAATTCATTACTTTTTCACCGATCGGGCTTTTGCTCCATATATGGATATGGTATAATTTTCCCATCCGACAACATGGGGAGAAAATATGAAGAATATTTATGTAGTCGTAAGCCGTACGGGGACTTTTATATCCAAGATAATAAAGTTGCTTACGGGCGACAGATACACGCACGCGGCTCTTTCGCTTGAAAACGACCTCAGCGTCATGTATTCGTTCGGGCGGAAGTTTGCATACTTTCCTTTTTACGGCACGTTCGTAAAGGAGTCGCCGAATTTCGGGACCATGAAGCGGTTCCCGCGCGCCGACATCGCCGTGATAGAACTCACTCTCGACGACACAAAGTACGAAGAGGTCAAAAATTACATATTGGATATGTACGCCAATCGCAAAAAGTACGGATACAACTACAAGGGGCTGTTTTTGGCTAAACGGGGGATCGTGGTGCGTAGAGAAAACAGGTTTTATTGCTCCGAATTTGTCAAGGACATCTTGGAGCGGTTCGATATCGTCTGCAAGGGTGAACTTACCGATGCGGTTCGTCCTGCCGAAATGCTCAATATAAAGGGCGGCAGGATAGTGTACAGCGGTACGCTTTGCGGATATTCCAAAGTTTGATTTCTTTACGCTTGTACCGAAACAAAAAATCGTAAATAAAAAATGTGCGTTAGTGTAGGGGCTAACGCACTTATTATATATTTTGTATTGCATTTTCGATTTTTCGAAAAGTTTGCATCGGTTTATTTTTCGAAAAGGGGAGTTATAAGACAACCGAAATTTTCGAAAAGGGATTTTTATTAGGCAGCCGATTTTTTGTAAGGCGGTAAAAATCAATATGCCTTGCCGAAATAGATCTTCTTGCTTGCCTTTTTGCCGCAGCAGACGCACTTGTCGCCGCACGGAGTTTGGTCGAAAGGCATATTTCGGGTGGAGGCGTTGGTCAGTTCCTTTACCTTGTTTTCGCACTCTTCGTCGCCGCACCACATGGCGAGGGCGAAGTTGCCGCTGTCGACGGCGTCTTTCAGTTCGTCCATATTGCCGACCGTCTTGACGTGCGAGTCGCGGAAAGCGAGAGCCTTATTGTACATATTGTCGTGGATCTCGTCAAGCAACTTTTCGACTTGGGCGCAGAGATCGTCAAGGGGGACTTGGATCTTCGCACCCTCGATGTCGCGTCGTGCCACCGTTGCCACGCCGTTTTCGATGTCGCGAGGTCCGATTTCGATGCGGACGGGCACGCCTTTCATCTCGTACTCGTTGAACTTCCAGCCCGGGCTGTAATCGCGGTCGTCGAGTTTTATGCGCAGTTTGCCTTTAAGGGCGGCATAGACCTCGTTGCACTTTTCGAGCACGCCCGCTTTGTGCATGGCGACGGGAATGATGACCGCCTGAATGGGCGCTATGCGGGGCGGCAGACACAAGCCTCGACTGTCCCCGTGTGCCATGATTATGGCGCCGATGAGCCGAGTGGACGTCCCCCAAGACGTTTGATACGGGTTTTTGCGCTTGCCGTCGCGGTCGAGATATTCGATGTTGAACGCCGCCGAGAAGTTGGTGCCGAAGAAGTGCGTCGTGCCCGATTGGAGGCTCTTGCCGTCCTGCATCATGGCTTCGATGGAGTAGGTCGCCTGTGCGCCCGCGAACTTTTCCTTTTCGCTCTTTCTGCCCATAAACATGGGGATGGCGAGCACGTTGCGGGCAAACTCCTCGTACAGGTACAAGATTTTGAGCGTTTCTTCTTGGGCTTCCTCCGCCGTTGCGTGCAGAGTGTGACCCTCTTGCCACAAAAACTCGCTCGTCCTCAAAAAGGGGCGAGTGGTCTTTTCCCACCTGACGACGTTAGCCCATTGGTTGATGAGCAGGGGAAGATCCCGATAGGACTCCACCCACCTCGAATACATTTCGCAAATTATGGTTTCGCTCGTGGGGCGAATGACAAGCGGCTCGCTCAGATCGTTTTGACCGGCTTTCGTCACCATTGCCACCTCGGGCGCAAAGCCTTCGACGTGTTCCGCCTCCTTGGTGAGATAGCTGTACGGGATGAGCATGGGGAAGTAGGCGTTTTCGTGCCCCGTAGCCTTAAAACGCTCGTCCATTTGACGCTGAATGAGCTCCCATATCGCGTAGCCGTACGGGCGAATTACCATTGTGCCCTTGACGGGACCGTAGTCGGCAAGTTCCGTTTTGAGTACGACGTCGGTGTACCACTGCGGAAAGTTTTCGGTTATGGAAGCGATTTCCTTTACAAATTCTTTTTCCTTAGCCATAATTTTTCTCCCAAAAAAAGCTAATGATAATTTTAGCCTTTTTTGCGCCGAAAGTCAACTGTTTGATAGGCGTTTTTACAAAAAGCGCACTATGACCAAGGAAGCGATAAGCCCCGGAACTCCGAGCAAGCCCGTCGAGGTGACGATGAGGAAGTTGAATGGCAAGATCTTGACCGCAGCCATCAAGGCGACAAGAACCGCCGAAAACAGCAGCCTCGCGACAATGACAAGCGGCGACTTGCCCTTTATCGAAAAGACAACGCTTAAACTTATCGAAGCGGCGGCGATACAAATAACAGGCAAAAGAATATCCATAATAAAAGTTACGATGTATATGCCCGAAAATAGACCTCATTCTCTTGACTAATGAGGTCGTTTATTGTATAATTATACGTCGATAACCGATTGTAACGGAGGTATTTTATGAATAAGGTCAGATTGTTTTCGAGTGAGAGCGTTACCGAGGGTCATCCCGACAAAATCTGCGACAGCATAGCCGACAACATTCTCGACGAGGCTCTAAGGGGCGATCCGTCATCGCGAGTGGCTTGCGAGGTTTGTTGCAGCACGGGCATGGTGCTCGTCATGGGCGAGTTCACCACCGAGCAATATATCGACATTCCGCAAGTGGTAAGGCGAGTTATCAAGGAGATAGGCTACGGCGACTCCTCGCTCGGCTTCGACTACCACAACTGCGCCGTTTTGACATATATCAATCAGCAGTCCGAGGACATATCCATGGGGGTGGGCGATGCTATCGAAAGCAAAAATTCGAGCGACCCCGCCGACAGGATAGGCGCGGGCGATCAGGGCATGATGTTCGGCTACGCGACAAACGAAACCGAGGAGTATATGCCCCTCCCCATAGTGCTTGCCCATAAGCTGACGAGGCAACTCGCTTATGTGCGCAAAAGCGGACTTGTCAAACACCTCCGACCGGACGGAAAAGCCCAAGTCACCGTCGCCTACGACGGTCAAAAGCCGCTCTACGTCGACACGGTGGTGCTGTCGGCTCAGCACGACCCCGACGTCGACCTCGACGAGCTGAAAGCGCAACTTACAAACGAAGTCATCTTTAAGGCGGTGGACCCCTCGCTTATAAACGACCGCACCAAGATACTCATAAACCCCACGGGCAGGTTCGTCATCGGCGGACCGCACGGGGACAGCGGACTTACGGGCAGAAAGATAATCGTCGACACCTACGGCGGAATGTGCCCGCACGGCGGCGGCTCGTTCTCGGGCAAGGACCCCACCAAGGTGGATAGGTCGGCTGCCTACTACGCAAGGTACGTTTGCAAAAACCTCGTCGCGGCATCGTTATGCGACAAAGTCGAGTTGCAAATTGCGTACGCAATAGGCAAGGCTCAGCCCGTTTCGCTCTGCGTCGACACGTTCGGCACGGGCAAAGTGAGCGACGACGCTCTTATCGAGATAATCAAAAAGCATTTCGATTTCAGACCGTACTCAATAATCGAGAGCCTCGGACTGCGAGCGCCCATATACGCAAAGACGACCAACTACGGTCACTTCGGCAAGAGTGATATGCCTTGGGAAAAGACGGACAAGCTTGACGAATTAAAGGTTTACGTTAGGTAATGAAGCTTGTCGGCAACATAGACGAGATACGCTTTCGCAACGACGAAAACGGCTATACGATAGCGGTCATCGACGTAAAAGGCGAGCCGATAATCGCCGTCGGCACCTTTCCCCCGATAAACGAGGGCGAGGATGTCGAACTTGTGGGCGACTACACCAATCACCCCAAGTTCGGACGGCAGTTTAAGGCGACGAGCGCGAGGCGAATTGCTCCCACTTCGCTTGACGGCATAGCGCGCTTTTTGGGCAGCGGGCTCATTAAGGGCGTGGGACCGAGGACGGCTGCCGCCATAACGAACGTCTTTAAGGAAAAGACGCTCGAAACGATTGAGTTCCACCCGAGCAGGTTGACGGTCGTAAAGGGCATTTCGGCGTCCAGGGCTGCGCTCATACACGAAGCGTATATGGAAAACGTCAAGGTCCAAGAGGTGATAATGTACCTCCAAGAGCAAGACATCGCGCTCGGCACGGCTCTTAAAATCTACCGCTTTTACGGCGACGAAACGATCTCCGTCATCTCCCAAAATCCGTACAGGCTTATCGAGGACATCGAGGGTGTGGGCTTTGTAAAAGCCGACCGCATAGCCATGAAGCTCGGCATAGATCCGCAAAGCGCATTTCGTATCCGAGCGGGACTTATACACGTTCTCAACCTTGCGGGCGAGGACGGCAACACCTTTTTGCCGAGGGAGGAACTGTGCGAAAAGGCAAGCGAACTGCTTAAATGCGACGCCGCGCTCGCCGACGAGGAAATAGACAGCCTTGTGATAGACGGAAAGCTCAAACTTGCGAATATCGACGGTCAAGCCGTGTACTTGCGCTATATGTACAATGCCGAGCGGGAAGCTTCGGCGGGGCTAATAAGGCTCATCACCGAGGCGGACAGGCTGAGTTACGACGTCGAGGCGGACATAGCCGAGTTCGAGCGTATCAACAAGGTCGCTCTGCACGAAAAACAGCGCGAGGCGGTGCGCACCGCGATCAACAGCGGAGTGTGTGTCATAACGGGTGGTCCGGGCACGGGCAAGACGACGGTAATCAAGTGCATTATCGACATCACCGACAAGCTCAATATCTCCACGATGCTCATGGCTCCGACGGGCAGGGCGGCTAAGCGCATGAACGAAAGCACGGGGCGCGACGCCACCACCATTCACAGGGCGCTCATGATGAACGTGGGCGAAAATTACAAGTCGTCCGAAACGCCGCTCAAATGCAACGCCGTCATAGTCGACGAGGTGTCCATGATGGACGTTCAACTCGTCGCCATGTTGGTAAGACGTTTAAGTTCGGGCACGCGGCTCATTTTGGTGGGCGACAAGGACCAACTTCCCTCGGTCGGAGCGGGCAACGTGCTCTCGGACGTCATTGCAAGCGGACTTGTGCCCATAGTCATGCTTACGCACATCTACCGCCAATCGGAGCAAAGCCTCATCGCGTCGGCGGCTCACGATGTAAACGAGGGACTTATGCCCGACATAACGAGCAAGGATAAAGACTTCTTTTTCGTCAAGGTCAGGAGCGAACAGCTTGCGGACACCGTAGTCGACATGGCTGTAAGGCGTATTCCCAAATTTTTGGGCGTCGAGGCGCAAAAATTGCAGGTGCTTTGCCCGATAAAAAACGGCTCATGCGGCACGATCGCCCTCAACAGGCGGCTGCAAGAAGTCATCAACCCGAGCGGCAAGGAGATAAAGTCGGGCGAGATAATTTACAGAGTGGGCGACAAGGTAATGCACACCGCCAACAACTATCAACTTGCCTGGGTCAAAAGGTACCCGTATTACGAAACGGGCGAGGGGGTTTTCAACGGCGATACGGGCATAATCAGCGACATAAACACGCAGACGGGCGAGTTGAACGTCTTGCTCGACGACGGACGGACGGTCGTCTATCCGCCCGATTGCAGAAATCAACTCATGCTCGCCTATGCCGTCACCGTGCACAAGAGCCAGGGCTCGGAGTACGTCGGGGTCATAATGCCCATAATGGGCGGCAGTCCCATGATAATGACGAGGAACCTTTTGTATACCGCCATCACGAGAGCAAAAAAGTTCGTTGCGCTCGTGGGCGACGAATATTATCTTAAACGCATGATCGACAATAATTACATTGCCAAGCGTTACAGCGGAATGAGGACGTTTTTGACCGAGTTCTACGGCGACAACAATTTGTTATACGGAGTATGATATGGTTACGGTAAAAGAATACACTTACGAAAACGCAAAGGACACGGTGAAAAATTTGGGCGGCAAGCTCAGTAGCGACGAGCGTGTCCTCATCATGGACGAAGAGGGCGAGGTCGTCGGGGCTTCGGTCATCGGGCTGAATAGGACAGTGGTCGAGATAAGGCAGATCATCGTTAAGGACAGACCGTTTCCGTACTTCGATTTGCTTGCACGCTCGACGCTCAATCTTATCAACCTGTTCGAGCTGCCGATCAAAGTGTCGGTTAAATCCGACCCGTACTTTTTGCCGTTCGGCTTTACCGACGGCGAGGACGGAAAAATGTATATCATGAGCGATAAAATAACCTTTAAGGGCAGCATTTGCGGTCACTAATGGGAAAGGAGATATTATGAGCAATTTTATTGAGGACATCATAACCGCAGACCTAAGCAGCGGCAAGTGCAAAGAGGTGGTCACCCGCTTCCCGCCCGAGCCCAACGGCTACTTGCACATCGGGCACGTCAAGAGCATTTGCCTCAACTACTACGGCACGGCGGTCAAATTCGGCGGCAAGTTCAACTTGCGCTTTGACGACACCAACCCCGCCAAGGAGGAGGACGAGTACGTTCGCTCCATAATCGAGGACGTCAAGTGGCTGGGCGCCGACACTTCCAACATCTTTTTCGCGTCCGACTACTTCGACATAATGTACGAGTGTGCGGTAAAACTCATCAAAAAGGGTCTTGCCTACGTCGACGATATGAGCCCCGAGGAGATAAAGAACACGAGGGGCACGCTCACCGAGCCGGGCAAGGAGAGCAAAAATCGCAATCGACCCGTCGAGGAAAGCTTAAAGCTGTTCGAGGACATGAAAAACGGGCTCGTGCCCGACGGTGCGCTAATTTTGCGTGCGAAGATAGATATGGCAAGTCCCAATATCAATATGCGCGACCCCATAATTTACAGGGTGTTGCACGAAACTCACCATCGTCAGGGCGACAAGTGGTGCATCTATCCCATGTACGACTTTGCCCACCCCATCGAGGACGCCGTCGAGGGGATAACGCACTCTATCTGCACCCTCGAATTCGAGGACCACAGACCGCTTTACGATTGGATATTGCGTGAGTGCGAGTTCGAAAACCCGCCTCATCAATACGAGTTTGCTCGGCTCAGCATCGAGCGCACGATAATGAGCAAACGCTATCTTAAAAAGCTCGTGGACAGCGGCGCGGTGGACGGCTGGGACGACCCGCGTATGCCGACGATCGCGGGTCTGAGACGTCGAGGCTATACTCCCACGAGCCTTATCGACTTTTGCGAGAAGATCGGGGTCAGCAAAGCCAACAGCGAGGTGGAAACGGGACTGCTCGAAAGCTGTATCCGCGACGAGTTGAACGCGACGGCGGAGCGGGCAATGGTCGTTCTCGACCCCATAAGGCTTAAAATCGTCAACAGAAGCGACGACTTTATCGAGCAGCTCGACTTCGAGAAAAATCCGACAGCCATTGACGGCGGGACGAGAAAAGTGTCCTTTACAAACGAGTTGTACATCGAACGCAGCGACTTCGAGATAACTCCGCCTCCCAAGTACAAACGGCTCGTATTGGGCGGCATGGTAAGGCTTAAAGGCGCGTATATAATCAAGGCGGTGGACTACGAAACGGATAATGACGGAAAGGTCACTCTCGTAAAAGCCGAGATCGTCGAGGGCACCAAGTCGGGCGAGGACAACAGCGGAATAAAAGTCAAGGGCGTGATCCATTGGGTGGACGCACGCTCGGCAATCGACATCGAGGCAAGAATGTACGATTATCTTTTGCTTCCCGCCGACGGCAAGACCGACTTCTCGGAGCGAATGAATCCGCATTCGCTCGAAGTCGTTCACGCCAAAGCCGAGAAGTATTTGGAAGGCGCACCCAAACTCAGGTCGTATCAATTCCTAAGGCAAGGATATTTTTGCAGGGACAACAAAAGCGACGAGCCGGTATTCAATTTGGTCGTCGGCTTAAAAGACGGATATAAAAAGTGAGGACGTGTATGAAAAACATAGACAGCAAGACGTTACGCAAGATGTGGATGGACTTTTACAGAGAAAAGGGGCACGCCATAATAAGTTCGGCTTCCCTCATTCCCGAAAACGACCCCACGGTGCTTTTTACCACGGCGGGAATGCACCCGCTCGTGCCGTATCTGCTCGGAGCCGATCACCCGAGCGGAACAAGGCTCGCCGACGTGCAAAAGTGCGTGCGAACGGGCGACATCGACGAGGTGGGCGACGCAAGCCACTGCACCTTTTTCGAAATGCTCGGCAATTGGTCGCTCGGCGACTACTTTAAGAGCGAGCAGATAAAGTGGAGTTACGAGTTTCTTACAAGCGAAAAGTATCTCGGCATCGACCCCGAGCACCTCGCCGTCACCGTCTTTGCGGGCGACGACGATTGCCCTCGCGACGAAGAGAGCGCGTCGCTGTGGAAGAGCAGCGGGCTTAGCGAGGACAGGATATTCTATCTGCCCAAAAAGAACAATTGGTGGGGACCCGCCGGCACTACGGGACCGTGCGGACCGGACACCGAAATGTTTTACGTAAAGGACGTTCCCGATTGTCACGAGGGCTGCGGTCCCGACTGCGACTGCGGCAAATACCTCGAGATCTGGAACGACGTCTTTATGCAATACAACAAGCGAGCCGACGGAAAATACGAGCCGCTCGGGCGATGCAACGTCGACACGGGCATGGGGCTCGAAAGGACGCTGTGCATTATTCAAGGCAAGACGAGCGTGTACGACACCGACGTTTTCGTGCCCATTATGGAAAAGATCCGCTCGCTTATGACGACGAGCGATATTAAAGCCGAGCGCATAGTCGCCGACCACGTCCGCACCTCGGTGTTTATCATCGGCGACGAGCGGGGAGTGACCTGCTCCAACGTCGATCAGGGTTATATCTTGCGCAGACTGCTCCGACGCGCCATTCGCTTCGGACGACAAATCGGGCTGGAAAAGGGCGCGCTCGGCGAGATCGCCCTTGTCGTCATCGACGAATATAAGGACATCTATCCCGAACTGCTTGCAAACAAGGACAAGATCATCGAGGAGATCAACGCCGAAGAGGAACGCTTTATCAAGACGCTCTCGGCGGGAATGAAAGAGTTCGAAAAGCTCGTGTTCTATCAAAAGGGCGACACGATAAGCGGCAAAGCGGCTTTCAGACTGTACGAAACGTACGGCTTTCCCGTCGAAATGACGCAGGAACTGTCCGTCGAACACGGACTTAAAGTGGACTTAATCGGCTTCGAGGCGGCTTACAACGAGCACAAGCAAAAGAGCCATGCGGGCGCCGAACAAAAGTTCAAGGGCGGGCTTGCCGACCATACCGAGGCGATAACCAAGCTGCATACGGCGACCCACCTCATGCACGCCGCCCTCAAAAAGGTGCTCAACGACGAAAACGCCAATCAAAAGGGCAGCAATATCACCGAAGAACGCCTCCGATTCGATTTCACCTTTCCACGCGCGCTCACTCCCGAGGAGATCGCCGATGTCGAAAAACTCGTCAACGAGGCGATCGAGGCGGACGTGCCCATCACTTGCGAGGAAATGACGGTGGAAGAAGCCAAGGCGCAGGGAGCGGTGGGTCTGTTCACCTCCAAGTACGGCGAAAGGGTCAAAGTCTACACCATGGGCAAGTACTCCAAGGAGATCTGCGGCGGTCCGCACGCTTCGAGAACGGGCGAATTGGGCAAATTCCGCATCCTCAAAGAGCAGTCCTCGGGCGCAGGCGTAAGAAGAATAAAGGCAATTTTGGAATAAACAAATCTCATATCGAAAAAAGTGCGTTGGGTAGAACCGACGCACTTATTTTTTTATAAAAATATCATATAGACGAAATGGGGCACTGCCACAACCAAAAGGTTGTGACGGGTAAAGGCTTATCGTCCCGTCTTATGCCAAAAGTTCACCGCCGTGTCGATAAAGTCCTGCACGGCTTTGGTGAGGTAGCGGTCCTTTAAGTAGCTAACGGCTATGGTGGCGAGCGTTTCTTCGCTCGTGACGGGAAAGAAGTCCACCTCGTCGCTTACGGGGGCGTTTTTCATGAACATTTCGGGATACAACGCCAGCCCCATGCCTTTGAGGGCGAGGGCGAAAGCCGTTTCGGTGTTTTCGGTTTCGAGCATGATCTTGGGCGAAATGCCGATCTTGGACACGTAGTTGTCGAACAGCGTGCGTATCCTGTTGCCCTTACAAAGCAACAAGAAGGGGCAGTCCTTAAAGGCGGCAAGGTCGACGGACTGCGAGAATTTGCCGCGCATATACTCGGTTTTGTCGCCGAAGAGCTCGGTCATAAACCGTCGATGTACGACGAGCAGCAGCCTGTCTGTCACGAGGTTTATGCTCTCGATCCCGTCCTGAATACGGGGCGTAAAGCTTAAAACGAGGTCGATTTCGCCGTGTCGCAGTTTGTTTTCGAGCGTTTCGGTGTTGCCCTCGATAAGGTTGATCTCGACAAGCGGGTACTTTTCGCGAAATTGCGGGAGAATGTCGGGCAGGAGCACTCTGCCGCGCGTGTGCGAGACGCCCACCTTGATTATGCCGCGCTTGTTGTCCTTTATGTCCTCGATTTCGCTCAGCATTTGATTTTTTGCGTCGATGATACGGCGGGCGTGATCAAGCATGCTCTGACCCGCATAGGTGAGTTCGAAGTTGGGCGAGCGCAAAAACAGCTTTGTCCCGAGTTCGTTTTCGAGTTTGATTATCTGATTGGACAGCGACTGCTGTGATACGTACAGTCGTTCGGCGGCTTTTGTTATGTTCAACTCGTCGGCGACTGCGATAAAATATTCGATGTTGGAAAAATTCATAAGACCTCCCGTAAAACGGATCACTGTTAGTATAATACATATTCAAACAAAAAGCAACAAAAAAGCACAGTCTAAACTTTTTGGCTGTAAAAAAATATTTTTTCCACAACCTTTTGGTTGTCGAATTTTAACTATAAAAGTGTAATCATAATCAAACAAAACGATGTACTTTTATTTTGGTATGTGCTAAAATATCGATTGGGTTATAATGCCCGAATATTTAAGGAGAAAGTTATGGCTAAAAGATTGGTAGTGGATGCATCTTGGTGCAAGGGCTGCGGTATATGCGCGGAGTTCTGCCCCAAAAAGGTGCTGAAAATCGTCAAGGAAAAGGTCAGCGTAGTAAATCCCAACGACTGCATAAAGTGCGGCTTGTGCGAACTGCGTTGTCCCGACTATGCTATCTATTTAGAGGAGGTAGCCAATGAAGAATAGAGTTTTGATGCAAGGCAACGAGGCGGTCGTCGAGGGTGCCATTAAGGCGGGCATGAGGTTTTTTGCCGGCTATCCCATCACCCCGTCCACCGAGATCGCCGAGCAGTCGGCGGTAAGGCTCCCGCAAGTCGGCGGTCACTTTATACAAATGGAGGACGAAATCGGCAGTATGGCGGCGGTTATCGGCGCTTCGGCTGTCGGCACCAAGTCCATGACGGCGACAAGCGGTCCCGGTTTTTCGCTTAAACAGGAGAACATCGGCTACGCTTGCATGACCGAAATTCCCGTGGTCATCGTCGACGTTCAACGCTCGGGTCCGTCCACGGGACTCCCGACATCGCCCTCGCAGAGCGATGTAATGCAGGCAAGGTGGGGGACGCACGGCGACCATTCCATAATCGCAATTTCGCCCTCGTCGGTAAGCGAGTGCTACAACCTCATCATTCGTGCATTTAACCTTGCCGAGAAGTATCGTACTCCCGTCATCTTTCTTATGGACGAGATCGTGGGACACCTTCGCGAGGGTATCGAGTTCGACGACGAGGCGGAGGTCGAGATCATCGAGCGTAAGATGAAGCAACGTCCCGACACATTGCATTTGCCGTATCACGTGTGCGAGGGCGACGACGTGCCTCGCTTCCACCTTACGGGCTATGATATAAGATACAACATCACGGGTCTTGCGCACGGACCGGACGGCTTCCCCACCAACAACAACGAGGTAGCCGGTCAGCTTGTGACGAGGCTTATGAAGAAGATAGAAAACAACATCGACGACATAGTGGAAGTCGAAGAGAAATTCTGCGACGACGCCGAAACCGTTATCGTATGCTACGGCGGCACCAAGCGAAGCGTTATGTCGGCTGTCGAGGAACTCAGGGCAAAGGGCAAAAAGGTGGGATATTTCCGACCCATTACCATATGGCCTTTCCCCGAAAAGCAACTTTCGGCTTTGCCTAAGAGCGTCAAGAACATCATAGTAGCGGAGCACAACTACGGACAGATCTTGCTTGAAGTCGAGCGTGTAATCAAGGACCGCAAAATCGGATTTGTGGGCAAGGTCGACGGCACGGTCATCACGCCGAGCGAGATCGTCAAAGCGGTCGAGGAGGTCAAATAATGGCAAGCGAGCTTATAATGAAGTATATGCGAGAGGAGCACCTTCCGCACATTTGGTGCCCGGGTTGCGGTCACGGAATTTTGATGCGTGACGTGGCTCAGGCGGTGAAAAACCTCGGCATCGACCAAGAAAAGGTCTGCCTCGTTTCGGGCATAGGTTGCGCTTCGAGAGCGGCGGGCTATATGGACTTTCAAACCATGCACACCACGCACGGCAGGGCGATAGCTTTCGCCACGGGCGTCAAAATGGCTCGTCCCGACCTCGAAGTCATAGTGATAGCGGGCGACGGCGACGTTGCGGCGATCGGCGGCAACCACCTTATCCATGCGGCTCGTCGCAACATCGGCATAACGGTCATCGTATTCAACAACGACATTTACGGAATGACGGGCGGACAGTACTCGCCCACGACGCCGACGGGCGAGTTCGGCACGACCGCTCCTTACGGCAACATCGATCGTCCGTTCGACATAGCGGTGCTTGCGGCTGCGGCCGGCGCTTCGTACGTGGCTAAGGGCACGGCGTATCATGCTCAACAGACGATAAAACTCATCGAGGACGGGCTCAGACACAAGGGCTTCTCGCTAATTGACTGCGCCGGAATTTGCGCCACCTATTACGGCAGGAAGAACAAAAAGGGCAGCGCCGTCGACATGATGAAGTATCAGCGCGACAACACGATCACTTTCGAGCAGGCAAAGACCATGTCGAGGGAGGAGCGCAGCGGCAAATTCATTCTCGGCAAACTTGTCGAGGACGACTTCCCCGAATTTTCCGACGAATATCAAAAGATAATAGACAGGCTCAAGGAGGCAAAAAAATGAGTAAAATGGAGATAAGGCTCGCAGGTTCGGGCGGACAAGGCGTCATTCTCGCCACCATTATCTTAGCCGAAGCAGCCATAATCGCGGGTAAGAACACCGCTCAATCGCAGTCCTACGGACCCGAGGCAAGGGGCGGAATGTGCAAAGCCGAAGTCATAATTTCCGACGAGCAAATAGGCTTTACCAAGGTCACAAAGCCCACGTTCTTGCTTGCGCTCACACAGGCGTCGCTCGATAAGTACGCCGTAAACGTGGACGATTGCATAGTCATGGCGGACTCGTCGCTCGACATTCCCGCCTCGCTCAAAGCGAAAAAGATATACGCTCTTCCCATTTTGGAAACGGCAAGGACCGAGGTCGGCAAGGCGTTTACCGCCAACATCGTTGCGGTAGCGGCAATCAATGCCGCGCTCGGGCTCGTCAGCCTCGATGACCTCGAAAAGGCGGTTTTCCGTCACATTCCCAAGGGAACGGAAGAGATCAACCGCAAGGCGCTCTATGCGGGCGAAAGACTTGCAAAGACAATTTGAGGAGAACAAAATGAAGATACACGAATATCAAGCAAAGGAACTTTTCGCCAAGTTCGGAGTCGCCACTCAGCAAGGCTACGTGGCTACGACCAAGGAACAGGCAAAGGAATATGCGGCAAAGCTTAGTAGCTCTATGTACGTAGTCAAGGCTCAGGCTCACTGCGGCGGAAGAGGCAAGGCGGGCGGCGTTAAACTCGCTCGTACCCTCGACGAGGTCGAGGCTGCGGCAAGCAAGATCCTCGGCATGAGGATAGTCAACAAGCAGACGGGCGCCGAGGGCAAACTCGTACGGAAGGTGCTTGTTACCGACGCCGTAAATATCAAAAAGGAATTTTACCTTTCGCTCGCCGTCGACAACGAAAACGCAAGCGTCGTGATCATCGCCTCGGGCGCGGGCGGCACGGAGATCGAGGAGATCGCCGCTTCTCAGCCCGAACTTATCGTAAAACAGCTTGTAAGCACGACGATGGGGCTTAGGGATTACGAGGCAAGGTACGTGGCGGACAAAATAGGCATAAGGAAAGAAAACGTCAAGGAATTTATCCTTATGCTCAAAAATATGTACCGCCTCTTCGTCGAAAAGGACTGCTCGCTTGTCGAGATAAACCCGCTCGTCGAAACCGAAGAGGGCAAGCTTATCGCCATCGACGGCAAGGTCAACTTCGACGACAACGCGCTTTTCCGTCATCCCGACATTTTGGAACTGCGTGACGTCGACGAGGAAAACCCCAAGGAGTACGAGGCGGCAAAGCACGACCTCAACTACGTTTCGCTCGACGGCTCGATCGGCTGCATGGTCAACGGGGCGGGGCTTGCCATGGCGACGATGGACATAATCCACGCATTCGGCGGCGAACCCGCAAACTTCCTCGACGTAGGCGGCACTGCAACCACCGAGAGGGTGACGGCGGCGTTCAAACTGCTCTCCGACGCTTCGGTGCGCGCGATACTCGTCAACATCTTCGGCGGGATCGTCAAGTGCGACGTCATTGCCGAGGGCATAGTTATAGCCGCAAAGGAAGTCGGGCTCAATGTTCCGCTTATCGTTCGTCTTGACGGCACGAACGTGGAAAAGGGAAAGCAGATCCTCAAAGATTCGGGACTTAAAATTTACGCAGAGGGCGACCTCAGATCTGCGGCAAGGAAAGCCGTGGAAATGGCAAAATAGGAGGTCAAAATGAGCATACTTATAAATAAAGATACAAAGCTGATAGTTCAGGGAATAACGGGCGGTCAGGGGCAATTCCACACCTCCCAAATGATAGAGTACGGCACCAAAGTCGTGGGCGGCGTCACCCCCGGCAAGGGTGGAATGGAGATCCTCGGCGTGCCCGTGTTCGACACGGTCAAGGAAGCCAAGGAAAAGACGGGGGCCAATACCTCGGTCATCTACGTGCCCGCAGCCTTTGCCGCCGACGGAATAATCGAGGCGATCGACGCCGAACTCGACCTTGTCGTCTGCATCACCGAGGGTATACCCGTCCTCGACATGATGAGGGTAAAAAACTACCTCGTCGGCAAAAAGACGAGGCTGATAGGACCCAACTGCCCGGGACTTATCTCCCCGGGCGAGTGCAAGGTGGGCATTTTGCCGGCACGTATTCACCAAAAGGGTCATATAGGCGTAATTTCCCGCTCGGGAACGCTCACCTACGAGGCGGTCGACCAACTCACCAAGAGCGGGCTCGGTCAGTCCACGGCGGTGGGTATCGGCGGCGACCCGATCAAGGGCACGGGCTTTATCGACGTGCTCAAAATGTTTAAGGACGACCCCGAAACGTACGCCGTCGTCATGATAGGCGAAATAGGCGGAAGCGGCGAAGAGGACGCCGCCGAGTGGATACGGGACAATATGAAAGATAAGCCCGTCGCTGCCTTTATTTCGGGCAGAACGGCTCCCGCCGGAAAGCGAATGGGTCATGCGGGCGCGATCATTTCGGGCGGAAAGGGAACTGCGGCAGGCAAGGTAGCCATGCTCGAAAGTTGCGGCGTCAAGGTCGCTCCCACTCCCGATAGGATCGGCGAAACGCTCATCGAGGCGATCAAGGAGGCGGGCATTTACGAAAAGTGCCTAAATAAATAAGCTTATGAACACTCTGATTTCGACGGCGGGACTAAACTTCTTTCAGGAGATGTGGTTCCAGCTTGTCAAGACGATGACAAGCCCTCTTTTCGGGATTTTTATCGTACTTGTATTCGGCTACTTATTGGGTAGAATAAAGATAAAGGGCGTTTCGCTCGGAAGCGCAGGCGTATTTATCATGGCGGTAATTATGGGTATAATGATAAGCGAACTGCGAGATCCCATAAATGCTTCGCTCAATAGCACTTTCGGCGAAAACGTTATCACTATGAATTGGGGATCTTCCACCTTTTCTTTGTGCAAAAATATCGGTCTTGCCCTCTTTGTAACGGCAGTCGGATTGATCGCGGGTCCCAAATTCTTCCGCAACTTCAAGAGTAAGGCGGTCGCGTACATAGTGCTCGGCGTGGTTATAATAGTCAGCGGCACGGTGGTTTGTATTCTCGTCACGTGCCTCGACCCCAACGTCGATGCGGCTACGGCTACGGGACTTTTGATGGGCTCACTCACCTCGACCCCCGGCTTTTCGGCAGCACAAGGTGTGTTCGAAAACAATCCCAATGTTGCGGCGGCAAACGGAGCGGCTTATCCGTTCGGCGTGTTGGGCGTGGTGCTTTTCGTTCAGCTTCTGCCCAAGATCTTCAGAGCGGACATGGCAAAGGAAAGGGAGCTTCTCCTTCTTCAAGGAGCACCCAAGGGAGCCGATATCGACGAAATTTCGGTAGAAAGCGGCGAAAAGAAAAAGCTGTTTGAATTTGATAAGTTCGGGCTTTGTATCTTTTCCATAACCGTGTTACTCGGACTTTTGGTGGGAGCGATAAGCTTTAAGTTTTCAAGCAGCATCATATTCAACCTCACCTCTACGGGCGGTTGCTTGCTTGTGGGACTTTTATTCGGTCACTTCGGCAGGATAGGCAAAGTTTCCCTTCGCGTGCCCGACAATACCCTTAAAGTATTCAGGGAACTCGGATTGGTTTTATTCCTTATGGGTTCGGGCTTCGAAGGCGGACTTCAATTCTTGGAGCTTGTAAGCAAAACTCCCATCGTGTTCCTGTACGGCGTGCTTATGACCCTTATCCCCATGATCATCGGCTTTATCGTGGCGAAGTTCGGCTTCAAGCTGTGCCTTCTTAACAACCTCGGCTCGATAACGGGCGGGATGACGTCCACCCCCGCGCTCGGCTCGCTTATCTCGGTAGCCGAAACCGAGGACGTGGCTTCGGCTTATGCGGCAACCTATCCGATAGCGCTCATTTTGCTCGTGTTCGTTCCGCAAATAATGAACTTCCTACAATAATGCCAAGACAAAAAATCTAATATTAAAAGACGATCCGATAAATCGATATATAAAAAGAACAGGCGGAGTTCCCGCTTGTTCTTTGTTTTCCCCCACAGAGTTATCAGTTGCAGCTCTTGGTATCGGCGCTCTTCTTGGCTTTCGAGGAGCAGGATTTGGTGCTCTTCTTGCTCGAAGTCTTGCTCGAAGTCTTGCCGGTGCTCTTTTTGGTGCCTGCCATGGTGTCCACCTCCTTATGTAGTTTGTACACTTAGTATATACTCAGGCGAAAAATATATACTGACAATAATTACATAAGGTACCTTATTACGTAGCCCTCCAAATTGTCGTTTTCGCTCACCGTGATCGACCCGCCAAGCCTTTGCATAACGGCGCAGACAGCCGCTCCGCCCGCTACTATCGTCTTGCGCCGCTCGGGCGAGAGGGTGGGATAGACCTTGCCCACCTCGACCGAGGCTATAAGCCCATCGATGTCGCTTTCCGACAGAGTGGTGCCGTTTACCGCCTGCCTGTCGTAAAAGCGTAACTCTTTCTTCATGGCGGCAAGCGAAGTCACCGTTCCGCCTACCGCGAAAAGCCTGTTGTACTTATACGGCGGGACGTCGAGTAAGCCGCTTACGTACTTTACGATCATAGGCTTATCTTGCCCGAATTTGTCGGTGAGCGTTACGCAGCCGAACGGAAAGGAGCGACTGAACGATATCTTGCCGTTTTCGCCGAAGATTATCTCGCAGCTTGCCCCGCCGAGGTCTATGACCGCATTGCGCTCTTTGCAACCCGCCGTCGCACCCAAAAAGCTTATTTCCGCCTCTTCCTCGCCGCTTAGCACGTGTACGGTAAGCCCCGTATAGCTATAAACGAGCCCGAGGAACTCATCCCGATTTTTCGCCCGCCGCACCGCTTCGGTGGCAAAAGCGACGCTTTCTATGCCGTCGCTCAGCTTTTTTATCGCCTCTACCGTGCGAGCTATGGATAGGGGCGAGAGGACATCGCCGCTCATTCCCTCGGCGAGCCGAGTGGTGATGACGGTTTTGTTTTTCCCGTCGTAACTTCTTACGCTGTTGCTGCCTATATCTATTACGTTCATAATACATATGATACGCCTGCCTCGGATAAAAGTCAACCGAAAAAAAGGACAAAAACTTTTCACTTGACATTTTGCGTGTTTTATGGTACAATTTAACATAATAATACAATTATTAAGGCGGTTTTTTAAGGAAAACTACCCAAAAGGAGATAAAAATGAGGCGGATTGTGATTTTGATATTTGCGCTTGCCTTATCCGTATGCGTTTTGGCAAGTTGCGGACCCGAAGCTCCCAAGGGCTTTGAAAACCCGGGCGACTATCTCGGAGGCGGCGGCACGGGCGAAGTCGCAGACAGCGCAGACGATGTTACGGGCGACGTCAAGGACGATTTTAAGGACGAGGATTTTTCCGATTTGTCGGGCAACACCTCTTCGGACGAGGAAACTGCGGTTGAGCCGACCGAAGAAGTCTATGAGATATCCGAGAGCGGAACATATCGTTTCAGCGGCAAATACGGCGGGATTTTGCTCGGCGACGAGGGGCTTAAAGTGCACCTCATCTTCGACGGTGCGGAGATCGAGGCGACGTCGGGCATTGCGCTCAACGGCTCCGAATACAAAAAAGCCGAGGTCGTCATTACGCTTATCGGCGAAAATTCCATTGTTTCTTCGGCGGAGGGCGAGAACGCCGTCCACATCAAGGGATCGCTCTCGCTTAACGGGAACGGCTCTTTGTCGGTAGAAAGTACCAAGAACGCGCTCAAAGTTTCCAAGGCGCTTGCCGTCGTCGATTGCTCTCTGTCGCTTACGGCGGGAAACCACGCGATTTCCGCGCTCTCCGTTTCGGCTTCGAATTGCAAAATAGAAGTCCTGTCTGCGGGAACCGAGCGATGACGAAAAGGAGATCACCGTCACCGAGGGCGACTACTCGATAATCATCGAGGACGGCGTTTTTAACATCGACAGCACGGACGATGCGATCCACGTAAGCAGCGGCAACCTTTCGGTGAGCGGCGGAAAATTGAGTATTTCCACCTATGACGACGCATTGACAAGCGACGGTCTTACCAAAATCTCGGGCGGCGAGATCACCGTGACGAAAAGCTATGAGGGCATTGAGGGCAGCTATGTCGAGATAGAGGGCGGCGTGGTGAATATCACGGCGCGCGACGACGGCATCAATGCCGCAAGCGACGACAAAAGCATTGTCGAACATATCATCATAAGCGGCGGCAAGGTCTATGTCGATGCGAGCGGCGACGGAATAGACTCCAACGGAACGATCTTGATTTCGGGCGGCGAAACCTACGTTGCCGGTCCCACGAGCAATATGGACTGCTCCGTGGATTCCGAGCGGGGAACGGTCATAAACGGCGGATACTTTTTTGCGGTAGGATCGCTTGGCATGGTCGAAACGCCCGCCCAAAACTCCGAGCAATACGTCGTGTCGTTTGCACGCAGTCAATCGATCGCCGCGGGGACGAATATTTCCTTGACGGACGAGAGCAGCAACGCCATCATGACGTTCCAAACACCCAAAACCTGTCAGTCGATAATCATTTCCTGTCCCGAACTCGAATTGGGCAAGACGTATCGTATCTACGGCGGCGACAGCAACCTGTGTGAGTTTACGATAAGCCAAATCATCACGACCGTGGGCTCGTCGGGCGGGATAGGCAATCCCGGCGGAAACGCTCCCGGCGGTCCGGGCGGGGTAAGACCGGGCGGCGGCATGGGTCCGGGCAGATGGTAATTCCCCTAAAATAAAAGCCGGTCAAAACGCACTTATAAACCCGAGCGGGAACGAACTCGTAAAAAACGAATCTGTCGGAACATAAACGAGCCGGAAGCCGAACTTAAAAAAACCAAACGGTCGGAATAAAACCGAGCAGTCGAACGAACTTATAAAAAATCGAGCTCGTCAAAGCCGAACTCGTTTATAATTTGATTGAACCAAATATTAAGACTATCGAATAAATACGGTCGAATAAATAGGTTAACTTAAAATGCACCTCGAAATAGGGGTGCATTTATTTGCGTGTTTTATTTTGCTTTGGGGACAAAGGCTTGCTCGTCCCGACCTTTCATATTGAGGTGGTCCCTTGCGTATTGCTCGACATAGTCAAAGCTTTTGAGTTCGTCGAGCGTGCTTTCGCTTGCCTCGATGTTTTTATCCATTGCGGCAATTTCGTCTTTGAGTTTTGCTTCCCGACTCAGCGAATTTCCGAGTTTTACAAGGTTGATAACAAGCGAAACGGCGAGCAAAATGATAAGAGCGATCGCCGCTACGGTTACGATTTTGATGACTTTTTGTCTGCTGTTGTCCATTTATTACTTTACCTCGAATATATCTTAGCATATCTCATAAAAAAAGTCAACAATTTATCGAAAAGTGCGGAAAAATATTTGACATTTGCTTTTATAAATGTTATAGTATGCGAAGTTTATCATTAATAAACTTTTGGTTTAATTTTACGAAACCTTGTAAACCGATTGTTTATTATTGCAAAACTCGTTAAACCCGACGTTTAATAATGAGGTGAATATTATGGAACTCGGAATAAAAATCAAAAATTTAAGGCTTAAAAAGGGGCTCACGCAAGAGGAGCTTGCCGACAGGTGCGAGCTCACCAAGGGCTACATAAGCCAACTCGAAAACGACCTCACGTCCCCGTCGATAGCGACGCTCAATGACATTTTGATTGCGCTCGGTACGGGACTGAACGAATTTTTTTCGGACGACGACGAGCAAATCGTGTTCAAAGAGGTGGATTGCTTTGTAAAAGAGGGGGAAAGCGAGAATATTGTTTGGCTTGTCCCGACCGCTCAAAAGAACGCCATGGAGCCCATAAAGTTGAGCTTGAAAGTGGGAGCGGAAACCGAACACGATATGCCTCACGAGGGCGAGGAGTTCGGTTATGTGCTTAAGGGAACGATAAAACTTCATATAGGCAAGCGCGAGGAGATAGCTTCTGCGAACGAAAGCTTTTATTTCAGAGCGGACAGGACGCACTATATAGAGAATATCGGGGACGACAAAGCCGAAATAATTTGGCTGTCGTGCCCGCCGAATTTTTAGGGTAAGGAGAGACCGATGAAAGAACCCAAGGTATTCGATAAGATAATCGAAGTCAAAAACGTAACAAAGACATTTGACGATGTGACGGTAATAGATGATCTCAATTTATCTATAAGAAGAGGTCAATTCGTCACGTTGCTCGGACCGTCCGGTTGCGGCAAGACGACGCTTCTTCGCATGATAGCGGGCTTTACCGCACCGACGAAGGGCAATATCTTCATAGAGGGTCAGGACGTGACCGATATGCCCCCGTACAAACGACCCGTCAACACGGTGTTCCAAAAGTACGCGCTCTTTCCGCACCTCAACGTGTTCAAGAACGTGGCGTTCGGACTGAAACTCAAAAAGATTTACGACGGGGACAAGGTCGACAAAAAGGGCAAGGTGACCCCCGTTTTCCGCAAGCTTAATAAAGCCGAGATAGAGGAGAAGGTCAATCGTGCTCTCAAACTCGTGGGGCTCGACGATTACGGATACCGAGACATAAATTCGCTTTCGGGCGGACAGCAGCAGAGGGTGGCGATAGCGAGGGCGCTTGTGTGCGAGCCCAAAGTGTTATTGCTTGACGAACCGCTCGGCGCGCTCGACCTTAAAATGCGCAAGGAAATGCAGATCGAACTTAAAAAAATGCATCGCGAACTCGGCATTACTTTTATTTTCGTCACGCACGATCAGGAGGAGGCGCTCACAATGAGCGATATCGTCGTCGTTTTGAACGATGGCTCCATTCAGCAGATCGGTACGCCCAAGCAAGTTTACGACGAGCCCGCCAACGCCTTTGTCGCCGATTTCATAGGCGAGAGCAACGTGCTTTCGGGCACCATGCTTCGCGACTACTGCGTCAGCTTTTTGGGCGCAGAAGTGGAGTGCGAGGACAAGGGGTTTGGTAAGAACGAACAGGTCGACCTCGTCATCCGCCCCGAGGACATCCATCTTTTCCCGATCGGTTCTGGCAAAGGGCAACTTAGCGGCAAGGTGCTTTCGGCAGTGTTCAAGGGCACATATTACGAAATGGAGATTCTTGCGAGCAACTACGAATTTACCGTCCAGTCGACGGTCGAGGCTAAACCCGGCACCGAAGTGGAAATGTCCGTGGAGCCGAGCGGCATACACATCATGAAGAAGCTTAGGACGATCAATGAGTTCGAGGGCGAGATCGACGGCGAAAATTCCGTTTGGTTCTGCGACGGCTCGTTCGAAGTCGACACATCGCTCGAAAAGGGCACAAAGGTCAAGGTGTTTGTTCCGTTCGACGGAGTGGAACTCACCGACGACGAGGATGACGGCGTGATAGGCGCAAACGTCACCCACGTTTTGTACAAGGGCACATACTACCAAGTTCAGGTCTACACCGACACCGACGAGGACTTTTTCGTCGATACGTCGGACGAGTGGGACCTCGGCGACCGCGTGGGAATAAAACTCGACAAGAGCAAGATGAGGCTCGAAGTTGTAACCGAGGAGGAGAGCGATGCCTGAATCTTCCGAAACCAAAAAGACGCTCAAAAAAAAGATCGTTTTCAAGCCGTCGTACTTTTCCTTTCCGTACATACTGTTATGTGCCATATTTGTGGTGTTACCGCTCATTCTCGTGTTTGTGTATGCGTTTATAGACGATAAGACGGGACATTTCACTTTTTCGAATTTTGCCGAAGTGTTTACGAGCGCAAATCTCATATTGTTGTTGCGCACGATAGGCATAGCTTTATTGACGACGTTGATATGTTTGTTGATTGCCTATCCCACTGCGCTCATTTTGGCTTCTTCGCCTTTCAACAAGTTCGTCATTTTGGCGCTGCTGTTTATAATCCCCATGTGGATGAACTTCGTTTTGAGGGTGATCGCGCTCAAAGAGTTACTCACTTTGATTGGGGTAAAGAACGGATTGTTTGCGTCCGTGATAGGTATGGTCTATGATTTTCTGCCGTTTATGTTGCTGCCGATATATACCGTGCTCACCGATATGGACAAAAGTTACTCCGAGGCGGCTTCCGACCTCGGTGCCAACGGCTTCAAGACTTTTGTAAAAGTTACGTTGCCGCTGTCGGCAAAGGGCATAGCAAGCGGCATAACAATGGTATTTATGCCCGTATTCTCCGCATATGCGATAACGGATATGCTCGGCAACAACAATACCACACTCATAGGAAAGATAATAAACGAACTGTTCATCAACAGTGGCACTTGGGGCGTGGGCTCGGCGTTTTCGTTCGTCTTGCTCCTGTTGGTATTCGGCACTATGATACTTTCCAACTTGGTGGGTAAAAGCCCGAAAGCAAAGGGAGGCGCAAAATGAAATCGACAAAGAGCAAGCTGTTTTTGTGCTTCAAATGGGCGTTTCTTATAATAGTTCTTGCCTGCATTTATTTACCCATATTGCTGATAATCGTCTATTCCTTTTCGGGCGAACCGAACATAGGCGGTGTAAACGGATTCGGACAGTTCACGTTCGCATTGTACAAAAAGCTGTTCACCAACAGTCCGAGGCTTATGGACGCCACAAAGAATACGCTTATAATCGGCGTATCAAGCGCGCTCATCGCCACATTTATCGGCACTTTGACTTCGGTCGGGCTTTACTACTTACGCAAGGGCAAAAAGGCAGTCAACTTCGTTTCGGAGATCACCGTCGTAAATGCGGATATCGTCACTGCGGTAGGATTTTTCCTGCTCTCCATCTTTCTTACCCGTATAGGATTGCCCGTTGAAAAGGGCATGGGCTGGCTCATCGTCGCTCACGCCGTAATTACCACGCCTTATGTGATACTGACGGTAAGTCCGAGATTGCACCAACTCAATCCCAACCTCTATGAGGCGGGACTTGACCTCGGAGCGGGACCCATGCGCAGCTTGTTCACCGTCATAGTTCCGCAGCTTATCGGCGGAATGGTTTCGGGCTTTGCGCTCGCCTTTACTTTGAGCCTCGACGATTTCGTGGTTACGAACCTCAATAAGGGCACCAACGGTGTGGAAACGATAACGACTTTCGTTTATGCGAGCCTCCGCCGCAGTCTTGACCCCGCGATAAGGGCGCTGAGCACGATAATATTCGTCATCGTCCTCGTCGCCTTGATAATATTTAACGTAGTTAAGAACAAAAAACTTAAAACCCAACAAAAAATCATAAAATAAAAGGAGAAGAAAATGAAAAAGTTTTTTGCAATATTGATATCGTTCGTGCTTGTGTTCGCTTGCTTTGCGCTTACGGGCTGTGAAAATCGCAGTGAGCAACTCAAAATTTATTTGCCGGGAGAATATATCTCCAATGACGTCCTCGAAGATTTCGAAGATTGGTACTTTGAACAAACGGGCAAAAAGGTCGTCGTTAAGGAAACCAACTTCAATACGGTCGAGGATATCTTCACCGCCATCGAGCAAGACCATGCCGATTTCGATCTGATATGTCCGTCCGACTATGCGGTCGAACGCCTTATAAAAAGAGGTTATTTGCTTCCTATCGATAAGGATATCATCGATATAGAGCAAGAGGGATTGATTCGTCCCGAATTTTTGGAGAAAGCAAAGATATCCGATCCCGAACTCAAATATTCCGTTCCTTATATGTACGGAACATTCGGCATTATGTACGACACGACCGCCGTCGAGGGCGAGATAACAAGTTGGGACGCAATTTTTACCGGTAAATACGGCGAAAACAAGAGTTCCAGCAAGGATTCTATCCGCGAGGCGTTATTCTCGGCTGCCATTTACGCCAACCGTGAAGAACTCAAAGCCGCTTCCGAAAATTTCACAAATTACGGCACGCCCGAATATCAAGAACTTTTGGAGCGTATATATTCGGACTTTTCAAGCGAAAGCATGGATAAGGCAATAAACATGCTTTATCAAATGAAATCTTATCACGTCAACACTTGGGGAGGCGAGCAGCTCAAATATGATATGGCTACGCAAAAAACCGATATAAAGATCGCCCTTATGTGGTCTTGCGACGCCGGCTATGTAATGAACGACTTCGTGGACGATAACGATGTTCCGCATAAAGGCAACAAGAATTTGTGGTATGTTGTACCGGAAGAGGGCGGCAACCTTTATATCGACAATTGGGTAATAAGCAAATATGCCAAAAACGAGGACGCCGCTCAATATTTCCTTAAATATCTGTGCCTCAAAGATGTCGCTGTCGAAAACAGCGAGTATGCCGGCGCTATAAGCGTTGTTTCCGATGCCTATGACGAACTTAAACGTGAGTACGAAAATGACGATGAAATAGCTCAAGGCGCAGCCGATCCCGAAGCTTGGAAAGCTATGTATATCGAAACTCTGTTCCCGTCCGCTCAAACTTTGCAACGCTGCGGAACCATGATTGACTTCGGAGATGCCGATACCGACATTACACTTAAATGGGTAAACGTAAAAAAATAATTTATGCTATCAACAAACAAAGACAATTGCTTTGACGCAATAGTAGTGGGAGCGGGACACGCCGGAATAGAGGCGTGTCTTGCTCTCAGTCGCAAAGGGCACCGCACCCTCGTGCTTTCCATAAGCCTCGACAACATAGGCTATCTTGCCTGCAATCCGAGCATAGGCGGCACGGCAAAGGGTCACCTCGTGTGCGAGGTGGACGCCCTCGGCGGCGAGATGGGCAGGGCTGCCGACAGCGCCATGCTTCAACTGCGTATGCTCAACTCTTCCAAGGGTCCCGCCGTGCAGTCGCTGCGTGCGCAAGTGGACAAGTACGCATATCACGACTATATGAAGAGCACCCTCGAAAACGATGACAACATCGTGTTGCGTCAAGCCGAGGTAAAACGCATCCTCGTCGAGAACGGCAAGGCGGTGGGCGTCGAAACAATGCAGCAGACTTTCTACGCCAAGGCGGTGATAATCGCAACGGGCGTGTATCTTAAATCCGAGGTCATCACGGGCACGGTCAAGGAGCCGAAAGGTCCGTCCTCGTTCGCTCGCTCCAACCTCTTGTCGGACAGCCTGACGCGGCTTGGCTTTACATTGCGCCGCTTCAAGACGGGGACGCCCGCTCGGGTCAAGCGCGGCACGATAGACCTAAGCAAGCTCGAAGTCCAAGAGGGCGACGACGACATATACAGCTTTTCGACGCTGAGCGACAAAAAAGCCAACAAAATGATATGCTATCTCGGCTATACCAACGCCGTCACGCACGAAATAATCAGGCAAAACCTCGATAAAACGGCTCGGACGCTCGGGCTGGTCAGCGGGGCGGGCGCAAGATACTGCCCGTCTATCGAGGACAAGATCGTGCGCTTTTCGGACAAGGAACGCCACCAATTTTTCCTCGAACCCGAGGGGGAAAACACACAGGAAATGTATGTGCAGGGCATATCCACCTCGCTTCCCGCCTCGGTACAACTCGACATGTATCGCAGTATCGAGGGCTTCGAGCGAGTGGAGATAATGCGGGACGCCTACGCCATAGAGTACGATTGCATAGACCCCACCGAGCTATTTCCCACGCTTATGAGCAAGCGCATCGAGGGGCTGTTCTTCGCCGGGCAAATAAACGGCACGAGCGGCTACGAGGAGGCGGCGGCTCAGGGCATAGTTGCGGGCATTAACGCTGCGCTCATGCTCGAAAACCGACCGCTTATCATTTTCGGCAGGGACAATTCGTACATCGGTGTGCTCATCGACGACCTCGTGACCAAGGGGACGGACGAGCCTTATCGCATGATGACGAGCCGTAGCGAGTATCGGCTGTGCTTGCGCCAAGACAACGCCGACATGCGCCTTACCCCCATAGCCATAGAGGTGGGGCTGGCAAGCGACGAGCGAAAAAGACGCTTCGAGCGCAAAAAAGCGGACATCGCCCTTGCCGAAGAACGGCTAAAAGCCAAGGTGGACGGCGCGCTTGTCGCGGAAACGATAGGCGAAAATATCCCGCTCACCGCCGAGCAGTTCATAAGGCGCACGTCGATCGCTCCGAGCGAATTTATGAGCAAAAGCGACATCTTCGACGGGCTTTGTGTCCCCGCCGTGAGGGACGTATTTATTCGCCTTAGGTACGAGGGCTATATCGTGCGGCAAGAAAAGGCGAGGAAGGAACTCGCGCGGCTCGAAAATATGCCTCTTTTCATCGACGACTATTCAAAGGTAAAGGGGCTGAGGACGGAAGCCGCCGAAAAGCTCAATAAAATCAAGCCGCTTACCATAGGGCAGGCGAGCCGCATAAGCGGCGTCAATCCCGCCGACGTCAACGTCTTGATTTTGTCAAGCAAGCACGACGATAAATAAAGATAAAAAACGGGCTCGGAAAGATCCGAACTCGTTTTTTTGTATCGAAATGTCCTTATTTCGATTATATTTTGTTGTTGCTGCCGAGGACATCGACGATCTTGTGGCGAACGCATTCGGTGATAAGCGTCCTTGCGGGAGCGAGATATTGCCTCGGGTCGAAGTGAGCGGGGTTTTCGAACAAGTGCTTCCTTATTGCGGCGGTGCAGGCAAGGCGAAGATCGGAGTCGATATTTATCTTGCACACAGCCATGGAAGCGGCTTTGCGCAACATATCCTCGGGCACGCCCTTAGCACCCGACATAATGCCGCCGAAGTCGTTGATGGTTTTTACGTACTCGGGAATAACCGAGCTTGCGCCGTGCAATACGATGGGGAAGCCGGGGAGGCGTTTGCCCACTTCTTCGAGGATGTCGAAGCGAAGTTTGGGCTCGCCCTTGAATTTGTACGCTCCGTGCGAGGTGCCTATCGCAATGGCGAGGCTGTCGACGCCCGTCTTGGTAACAAACTCCTGAACTTGGTCGGGATCGGTATAGCTCGAATCCTCTTTGCTTACGTTGACGTCGTCCTCGACGCCTGCGAGCCTACCGAGTTCCGCTTCCACGACGACGCCCTTATCGTGAGCGTACTTTACGACTTCGCTTGTGATGCGGATGTTTTCGCTGAGCGGGTGTTTGGAAGCGTCGATCATGACGGAGGTAAAGCCGTCCTTTATGGACTGAACGCAGATATCATAGCTGTCGCCGTGGTCGAGGTGCAAACAAATGGGAAGTCCCGAGTCCTCGATGGCGGCTTCGACGAGTTTGCGCAGGTATATGGGATTGGCATATTTTCTGGCTCCCGCCGAAACTTGCAAAATGATAGGCGAACGTTCGAGCTTTGCGGCTTCGACGATGCCTTGAATGATTTCCATGTTGTTGACGTTAAAAGCACCGATGGCATAGCCGCCGTCGTACGCTTTTTTGAACATATCGGTTGATGTTACTAATGGCACTTTGCTTACCTCCAAATGGTTATAGAAATATTATACAACAATAAAATGGAAATGTCACCTATATTGAGTTGGAAATAAAAAAAATTCTTTTACGTTTTTGATTGACTTTTGTTGAAATTGCGGTTATACTTGAATTGTAAGAAATCGGAGGTAACATGCAGTACAACGAAGCCGTATCAAAGCTCGAGGAAAGAGCTCAATGGATCGAGGGTCTTGAAAACACCGTCCGCTATACTTATTCGACGCAGCAAAGCGACACTTTGGAGTATGTGACCTCGTCGACCAAAAGGGTCATAGGTATTTTCGGGATACTCGCCCTTATTACCGCGGTGATAGCGGCGGTCGGAATTGTATTGGATAGCATTTGGATCTTTTCGATTTGTCTATGCGCGTGCGTATACACCTTGGGAGTAGTCGTCTTTTTTGCCTTCGGAATGAAAAAGGCAAAAAAGAGGGAATATATTCCGGGAGAGGTATCGCTTTGCTTCAATGCTTACGGTATTTCGATGCGGGTTTGCAACGAGCGCATAAGTTCGGTCTACGCCTACGAGTGGAACGACTTCGAACAGATAACCGAGTACAAAAAGGTCACCGTCGGCATAAAAGAGGGAATTGCGTACATCTTTCCCAAGCGAGTGTTCTCTGCGGACGAGTACGAACTGTTCCGCAAGATGTCCTTTGCTTCGGCGGGCAAGAAGTGCTTTTATAAGAACTTCCGCCCCAATAACAACAATCAATAAATAACCTTGCTTAGTTGCGAGGATAAATAAGGAGTTTTATAATGAAGAATGTAAGAGTTGCAATCAACGGCTTTGGCAGGATCGGCAGACTTGCTTTCA
>CANRNV010000001.1 GCA_947632125.1 uncultured Clostridia bacterium | reverse complement strand
ATCGCGCGATCGAGCCGCCGCGATTCGACACGTTCGACCGCAATTCGCAACCGACGTTCGACAATTCATACGACCGAAATCGCGCGACCGAGCCGCCGCGATTCGACACATTTGACAGGAACGCACAGCCGAATTCATACGACCGAAATCGCGCGACCGAGCCGCCTCGTTTTGACACGTTCGACCGGAACACTCAGCCGAATTCATACGACCGAAATCGTCCGACCGAGCCGCCTCGTTTTGACACGTTCGACCGGAACGCACAGCCGAATTCATACGACCGAAATCGCTCGACCGAGCCGCCCCGCTTCGATACGTTCGACAGGAACGCGCAGCCGAATTCATACGACCGAAATCGTCCGACCGAGCCTCCGCGATTCGACACATTTGACAGGAACGCACAGCCGAATTCATACGACCGAAATCGTCCGACCGAGCCGCCTCGTTTTGACACGTTCGACCGCAACGCGCAACCGACGTTCGACAACTCATACGACCGAAATCGCGCGACCGAGCCACCGCGTTTCGACACATTTGACCGCAACGCGCAACCGACGAATTTCGCTCCGTACGACAGGGGAGCGGGAAACGAGGACCCGACTGCCGAAAACCGCTCGTTCGGCTCGAACAACGAGCCTTTTAAGGACGATACGTTGCTTAGGCGCGAGCCGCCCGTAGCGGACGAACAGCCCAAGATCTTCAAGTTGAGGGAGGAGCCGGACGTGCTCGTATACGAGTACAGCGACAGGCTCGACTACTATCGTCAAACTCCGCAAGGCAACGAGTTTTTGAGAAGAAAGTACAAATAGCGTTTTAACGTGCGTGGAAAAACTTCTGCGCACTTTTTGCAAAAAGACGCTGCGTTATTTTTCGGTGCGGTTGATTTCCAATCGAAATTGTGGTAAAATATGCATAGAAAAAACCGCCACCCAAAAGGATAGCGGCTTTGTGGTGCCGGTGATCGGGGTCGAACCGATACGGTATCACTACCACCGGATTTTGAGTCCGGCGCGTCTGCCAATTCCACCACACCGGCATTGACAACAATATTGTAGCACAAAAAGACGGCTTTGACAACTGTTTTAATGCCCATCCGGCAAAATAATTAGGAGAAAACGGTATGGAAACCTTTATAATAATAGACGGCAACAGCCTTATCAACCGAGCCTTTTACGCTCTGCCCCCGTTAAACGGCAAGGACGGGACACCCACGCAAGCGGTGTACGGCTTTATGACCATGCTTATTAAGTTGCTCGACTATAAGCCGAGCTTTATGGCGGTGGCGTTCGACTTAAAGGCTCCGACCTTTCGCCACAAGGAGTACGATCTTTATAAAGCCAATCGCAAGGGTATGCCGGACGAACTCGCCGTGCAGCTGCCCGTCCTAAAAGCCTTGCTTACCACCATGGGCATTGCCGTGGTCGAAAAGGAGGGCTTCGAGGCGGACGACATAATCGGGACCATGGCAAGCAAGTATCTCGGTCCCACTTTTATCGTGACGGGCGACCGCGACAGTTTTCAACTCATCGACGACACCACCAAGGTGCTATTCACCAAAAAGGGAATAACCGAGGTACTCGAACTCGACAGATCGTCGCTTTCGGAGCTCTACTCGCTTACTCCCGACAAAGTCACGCTGTACAAGGCTCTTGCGGGCGACAGCAGCGACAACATTCCGGGCGTGAGCGGAATAGGGGACAAGACGGCGACGTCGCTTGCCGCTAAGTACGCTTCGCTCGACGCCCTCTATGCCGACATCGACAATATCGCCGGCAAGCTTAAAGACAAGCTCAGCCTCGGCAAGGAGAGCGCGTATCTGTCCTTACGTTTGGCGACGATCGATAGGGAGGTAGACGGGCTTCCGCTCGCCGAAAACTGTCCGCTCGTCTTTCCGTTCGGTGAGAACGTGAGGACGATGTTCGACGACCTCGGGTTTAAGTCGCTCATTCGAAGAAGCGAACTTTTCTCGTCCCAAGCTGCGTCGGTGCAGCTCTCCGAGTGTGAAACGGTCACCTTGGCTCAATTCGAGGCGGTCGTTGCCAAAGCAAAGGACAAGGTCGCCTTGATCATCGACGGGACGGGCGTGCGGCTTTCGCTCGACGGCGAAGGGTTCTTTCTGCCCATAAAGGCGTCGCTTCTCGACGAGGGGGCGGACGAACTCGAAGCGATGGAGGCAATTCGCCCTTTGGCGCAAGGCGAAGTCATGAAAGCGGTCTTTGACGCAAAGACCCTGAAAAAGCGGCTCGCCCGCTACGATGTCGCGCTCAACAACTATTTCGACGTCGAACTAAGCCAATACCTCATCAATTCGTCGGTCGACCACGGTTCGATCACGGCGGTAATGAGCGAGTACGGGCTGAGCGGCGGCACGGCAAACGGACTTATGAAGCTGTACGAGATAATGCTCGGCAAGCTGAGCGAGTTTTCGCTTGACGAACTGTATTACAAAACCGAACTTCCGCTTGTCGAGGTGCTCTTCGATATGGAGCGGACGGGCTTTAAGGTGGATAGAGCTGCGCTCGAAGAAACGAGCGCCCGATACGGTGCCCAAATAGAATTGCTGACAAAGGAAATATACGTGTTTGCGGGTCACTCATTCAATATCAATTCGCCCAAGCAGCTTGCGTCGGTTTTATTCGAGGAGCAAAGGATCCCGTATCCCAAAAAGTCCAAAAATTATTCGACGAGCGCCGAGATCTTGGAGCCGCTTAAATGCTTCCCCATTGTGGACAAGGTGCTTTCCTACCGCTTTTTGACAAAGCTGAGAAGCACCTATCTCGAGGGGCTTAAACCCATGCTCGACAGCGACAACGTTGTGCATACCGAATTTAAGCAGATGCTCACTTTGACGGGCAGGTTGTCGAGTATCGAGCCCAATTTGCAAAACATACCCATGCGCACCGAGGAGGGACGGCGGCTAAGACGACTTTTCGTGCCGCGAGAGGGCAACGTGCTCATCTCCGCCGACTATTCGCAGATCGAACTCAGGCTTATGGCGCACCTGAGCGGCGACGAAAAGATGGTCAATACCTATCGCTCGGGCGGCGACATTCACGCCTCGACCGCAGCCGAGATAAACGACGTGCCGCTCGATATGGTGACGCCCGATATGAGGCGGGCGGCAAAGACGGTCAACTTCGGCATAATTTACGGAATGAGCGACTTCGGCTTGTCCGAAAGCCTCGGCATTTCGCCCCGCCAAGCTTCGAGGTATATCGATATGTACTTCAAACGCTTTTCGGGCGTAAAACGCTATCTTGACGAGGCTATCCGCTTTGCCAAGGAGCACGGCTACGTGGAAACTATATTCAATAGGCGAAGATATATCCCCGAACTCAAATCTTCGAGTTACACACAGCGAATGTTCGGCGAGCGCGTGGCGATGAACTCACCGCTTCAAGGCTCGGCAGCCGACATCATCAAGAGGGCGATGGTGGCCGTGTACGACAGACTGCGGGGCAAAAAGTCCAAGCTGATACTCCAAATCCACGACGAGCTCATTATCGACGCCGCCGAGGACGAGGCGGACGAGGTACGGGACTTGCTCGTCGAATGTATGGAGAGCGCCGCCTCCTTGATCGTCCCGCTCAAAGTCGAGGTCGGCATGGGCAAAAGCTGGTACGACTGCAAGTAAAGGGGAGATGATCATGCAAAAAAGAGTTTTTGCCTTGATAGGCGGCATAGCAAGCGGAAAAAGCACGGTGAGTGAGATACTCGGCTCGCTCGGCGCATATATTATAGACGCCGACGTCATTTCGCGCGAGGTGACAAAAAAGGGCTCGATCGGTGAGGCGAAACTCATCGAGCGATTTCCGAGCTGTGTGATAAACAACGAAATCGACCGAAGAAAGCTTAAAGAGCACGTATTTAATAGCGACGAGGAACTAAAAGCGCTCAACGACATAACCCATCCCCTCATTTTGAGCGAGATAGATAGGCGCGTGGCGGCATCGAGCGGCACGGTGGTCGTCGTTATGCCGCTCCCGATGGGGCTAAGACGCTTCGGTGCGGTGCTCAACGTATTTACTCCGCATAGCGTGCGCATAGAGCGGCTTATGAAAAGGGATAATATAGACAGGGCTCTTGCCGAAAAGATCATGTCGGCTCAACCGAGCGACGAGCAATACGAAAAGGCGGCTACGTTCACCTTTGTCAACGACGGCGACCAAGACAGGCTGAGGGCTTCGGTAATCAAGTGGTGGAAAATTTACGTTGAAAATCAAACCGATGGCAATATTTTTGGTGGTGGTGACAGTGGGAGCGATGGTCGCCCTTGACCTCTTCGCGCCCATAAAGTACTACGGCACGATCCGCGCGTATTGCAAGGAATATTCCGTCGAGCCGTCGCTCGTCCTCTCCGTCATTTGGACCGAGAGCAAGTTTGACAAAGACGCCGTGAGCAAAGCGGGAGCCATGGGGCTTATGCAACTCATGCCGGGGACAGCCGAGTTCACCGCAAAGATGATAGATGTGCCGTATGAAAAGGAGCGGCTTTTCGAGCCGGAATACAATATAAGGTTAGGCATAAGATACCTCGCCTATTTAAGCGAACGCTTCGACGGCGATCTCGTCCTTGCCGCCTATAATGCGGGCGAGGGCAGAGTTTCGGGCTGGAAAAAAGGCGAGATCCCAATAAGGGAAACCGCCGAGTATGTAAAAAAGGTCAAATTCATGCATTGGCTGTACGCCTTGCGAACGGGAAGTTAGTCCTCGATGCGACGGATGAGCCTGTTGACCCAAGAAGTTGAAGAACATTCGAGTTTGAGAATGAGCGAAAGAAAGTTGGTGCCGGGGACCACTCTGTAATCGGTGGAGAGCGAGGAAATGTTCGCCCGCATCACTTCGTAATTTTGGGCGTTTATCCGCTGCATGAGGCGGCTACGCTGTTCGTGCCGTGCCGAATAGTGGCTAAGTCCCGTGTACTTGCTTATAAGCGGAGTGTTTAGCGCCTTGCTGTTGGTGGTAAGCGAAACTGCCTCGAAGTGGGACAGTATCACCTGCATCGAGCAGGGGTTGGCAAAAAAGACTATGCTCTTTGCCACGTTCTTGTCGTGGAAAGCGTTGATCTTTTTCAGCAGGTTGGTAAATTGCAGGTAGGGTTTGAGTTCGGTGTCGCAAAAGATAAGGATAAGGTCGAAGTTGTCGCTGTGAAACTCGTTTTGATAGACGGGGGCGATATTGTCAAGCCCCTTGGCGTTTTTTACCGTGATGTCGTAGGCGTCGCTCCACACCCCAAGCGACTTTAACCTTATAATATAGTCGTATTCCTCAAAGCCCTCGCAAAGCAGACACAGTCTTTTTCGGCTACTCATCGTCGTCATCGTCCTCCTGTATCTCTTTAAGCAGCAGCGTGATAAAGTCGGGGCTCGGCATTGCGCCGTACAGTCCCGATTTGTAGCTTTGAATGACGTCCGCCTCGGTCTTTCCGTCGGTCAGACCCGACAGGGGATAGAGTACCGCACTTCCGTCCTTTTTGGCGGCGAACCACACCTGGTCGTAGCGCAGCAGCTTTTTGCAGTCGAGCAGGTTGATGTCGTGCGCCGAAAAGATCAGTTGAGCGATCGAAAGTTCGTTGTTGAACAGCGCAACGATCGCTCGGGTCAGCTTAAAGTGCAGACTGCTGTCAAGTTCGTCGACGACGAGCACTCTGCCGAACATGAGAGCCTCGACGATATAGCTTGACAGGGCGATGAGCTTTTTGGTGCCCGTGGAGTCGTAAATAAAGCTCAGCGGCTTGTTGCCTTTTAGCGAATTGAGTTTGCCTATTTCGTCGCGCTCTTTTAGGGCGAGTTCGGCGGGCGCGGCTGCTTGCTCGGCTTTTCCGTCGAGATATTGATAGTCGTCCACGTCGAGGTCGGCAAGCCGGATAAGGCTTATCGTCTTTTCCCTAAGCACGGTGTTGTGTTTTAGTACGTTCAGCGTCTTTTCGATGGGGATGTTGTCGAGAGTGAGTATATCCACCTTTTGAAAAAAGCCGATGAGTATGCTCTTGTACGCCTCGATAAGCGAGGCGGGCAGGGCGTAGATAAATATTTCGTCGTCGGGGTAGTCGCCTTTGATCTCGCTCGAAAGCAGCGAGATTTTTCCGTTTTCCCGCACAAAGAGCGGGCTGTTTGACATATAAAAGCTTTCCTTTACAAACCGCCTGTTTACGCAGTCCATCGTAAGGTCAAAGGAATAGGCTTTGTCCTCGTAAAGGAACGATATTCCAAGCGAGCACTCGCTGTTGCCCGAAAAGGCGTTGGGAGCGATAAAAGAGTAGTCGCCGTTTATTGCGCTTTTAAGGGCGGCGATCGCTTTAAGCACGCACGTCTTGCCGGCGTTGTTGGCTCCGTAAATGCAGGCGCATTTAAGCGCCCTTATCCCGTTACGCTCATAGATGTTGGAGCCGAACTTCCTTATCTTCTCGCTCGGCAAAAGCGAAAAGACCGCGCTGTGCTCGTACGCCGTAAAGTTGTTTATCCTCACCGAAAGTATCATCTATCCGTCCCTCCGTTTATAAGAATATTGTATCATATTCCGCCTTAAAGCGCAAGCCTTTGATGAAAATTTAAGTTTATGCGGGTAACTTTTAGGGCATAATGGGGATTAGAGGTGAGTTATGAAAAAGAAGGTGGTTTCTCTTAACGAGGTGCGCGACAATATCGAGGGGCTTAGGGGCAAGATGTTGCAAATAAAGGTCAACAAGGGTCGCAAACGCATCATCAAGTACAGCGGAGAGATAGAGGAAGTGCTGCCCTCGCTTTTTACCATGACGATAGTGGGCGAAAAGAACGTTTCGAGGCTGTCGTGCTCGTACAGTGACGTCATATGCGGCGACGTGGTCTTGACCGAAAAAAAATAAGGCATACTTTTTCCCCCGACGAATAAAATATAGTGTTAATTTATTTTTCGGAGGACTATTATGGCGTTTGAACCTATTTACGAAGTTTCGGTGGCAAGCGGACTGAAAAAGCTGTGCTCGGGTCAGGTCGTGGCGGAGGCAAAACTCGTCGCGGCGCACGGTGAGGAAATAAATAAAGTTTTGGGCACGTCGGCTATCGTCGACTGCATGATCGGCGAGGTCTTTACGGGCGAAGTGCGGATAAAGGGCAGAGTGGACTTTAAGGTCGTCTATCTAAGCGAGAACGGCGTAAAGTGCCTCGACTACAAAGCCGAGTTCAGCGACAAGATCGAAAGCGACCTTCTCGGCGACGGCAAGCCGTGCTTGCAAGCCAAGGTGCTGGATACCGATATAGTATCGGCGTCGAGCAGCGAAATAAAACTTGCCGCCGTCGTGGAAATAGAATTATTCGGCGAAAGCAAGGAGCGCATAAAGTATCTATCCAAGGGCGGCGACGGAATATATCTGAGCGAAAACAAGCTGCTTTGTACCGACGTCGTGTCGAACTTTTCGGGCAAGACGTCACTCTCCGCCGAGGCGGAACTCGGCGGCGACATCGAGTGCGTCGAAAGTCGTATCTGCGTAAGCAAGGCGACGGCTTCGGCGGACATGGTCATGGTCGAGGGCGAGATAGTAAGCGACATCGTTTACGGCGGCAGCGAAGTGGGACACATATCGCTTCGCACTCCGTTCGGCACCGAGATCGAAGCAAAATCGCTCAGCGCGAACAAGGTGTTCGCTACGGCAAGGCTCGACGACGTAAGAGCCTCGGCAGTGGAAAACAGCATCGTCGTAAATTACGAGATAGAAATAAGCGGCTTTGTGTATGAGGAAAAGGAACTCAGCCTTATTTGCGACGCTTTCTCGGTGGAGCACGAACTTAATAAGACGATGGAAACTCGCACCCTTGTCGTCAATCGGGATTGCACCTACTATACCGATGAGGTGAGCGGCACCGTCACCCTCACGTCCGAAATGCCCATCGTCGACAGGATCGTCGCACCGATAGGAACCAACGTGCTCATTTCCAGCGCATACGCCTCGGATGGCAGAGTTACCGTCGAGGGACTTGTAAGGAGCAACGTCATCTATTACAGCGACGAAACGAGCTCTTACGGCTCGGTGGGCGTCGAGGTCCCGTTCTCGCTCGTAAGGCAGATGAGCGCCTCGGAGGGCGACGAGGTGTTCGCCTGCGCCGAAGCGCTGTCGGTAACGGTCAAAATTCGACGCGGCAACGAGATAGAACTAAGAACCGAACTCGGTCTTGGGATATCGCTCTCGGAGAGCAAAGAGATTAGGCTTATCGGCGAACTCGGCGAGGGCGACGCCATAAAACCGCCCGAGTGCGCTATCTCAATGCATATAGGCGGCAAAAAGGAAACGCTTTGGGACGTTTCGAGGTCGCTTTGCATCACGCCCGACGAGGTAATGGCTCAAAATCCCGAGTTGTCTTTCCCGCTAAGCGGCGGCGAACGCATAATTTGCTACCGAAAACTTTGCAAATAGTCCGTTGTTTATGTGCGCTTTCCTTGTGAAGGCGCATTTTTCTTTTCGACCCGAAGTTTAACCGATTGATTAGACTTGACCGATTTGCTTGATTTGCTTGATTTAATCGGATAAATGGTGTACAATGGAACTATATCAATAAGGCGGGCAAATGGACTGAGGCGGAAAATGCTTAATAAAGTCAGAGTAAAGGTAAGCGGCAAGATCAATTTGTCGCTCAATATCACGGGTAAAAGGGGACCGCTGCATACCCTCGATTCGGTGGTCGCCTCGCTCTCGGTTTACGACAAGATAACCGTGCGGGACAGGTTGGACGACAAGGTCAACCTTATTTTCAACGCCGACTATTCGGTAGAGGACAACTCGGTGCTGAGAGCGGTCGAGATTTTAAGGCGGTCGCTCGGGAATTTCGGCGTAGACATCGTCGTCGACAAGCACATTCCCTTTGCGGGCGGAATGGGCGGTTCGTCGGCGGACGGAGCGGGCGTCATTGCCGCTCTCGATGCTCTTTTCGATCTGTCCAAGCGCGGAATAGACCTCGTCAAGGTCTGCGGCGAGGTTGGGGCGGATACGCTGTATATGCTGAGCGGCGGCTACGCGAGAATGACGGGCACGGGCGATTTGACGGAGAGCGTAAGTTGCAATCGCAGTTACGGCGTCGTGTACACCGAGTGCGGCGGAGTAATGACGGCGGACGTATACAAGGCTTTCGACGCGTTGGGCGGCGACGAGCCGACGGATAACGACAGGCTGTGCGCTATGCTCGGAGCGGGCGAGGAGCCTATCCTCGGCAATATGCTGCTTCGCGCCGCCACGTCGCTCTGCCCGCGCATTGCCCAAACGATAAGCGCGTATCGTCGCCTCGGGCTGAGTCCCAACATGACGGGGAGCGGCTCCACCGTCTACGCCGTATGCGACGACCCGATGAGGGAAACAAAGCGGCTTGCGGAGAGCGGGCTACGCTCCGAATACGCCTTTACCCAAAGGGCGGGGATCGTTTTCGAGTAACGCTGTGGGGCGGTAAGTAACGCCCTCGGGAAAATGTGACACATTATAAGCGAAAAAATGCACCTTAAACTATCAAGGTGCATTTCATTTTGCGTCGAAAGCGGAATTCCGCTTTATTTTCGTACTTATTTCGCAAAACCGAGGCAAGTCAAGTTTTTACGAAACAAAGAATTGCATTTTAAGCCCGAATGTGTCGCCTCGGTACGATATTTATCAGTACGATATCTTAAATAAGGTTATGTCGTCGCCTCCGAGCGAGCCTTGCGTCAAGCCGACAACGTACATACCATCCTCGCAGACGAGCAGGTGAGGGTCTGTCATTTGGCACGCAAACGAGCCCTCGAAGGTCTTGTTGCCCTCAAAAAAGGAGCGGATAAAGACCGAATTTTCCTTTATCGAGGCGGCATAGATGTACTTATCTACGTAAAAGGCGGTTTGTCCGTATCGGTCCGAAAACAAAATTCTGTCGTCCTTTATGCAAAAGAACTCATCGCCGACGGAAGCGTACATACATCGGTTGTCGCCGACGAGCGTGCCCTTTTTTGATGTGTCGCAGAGCGGGATGACGTCGCCGTTTTGCCTTAGCAGCATGGTGACGTTTTCGCTTTGGGACAGGAAGTAGAAGTCGTCGAGTATCCAAAACGAGCTGACTACGTACGAAAAGTCAAGGGGATAGTGGGCGAGCTTTTCGCCCCAGGCGCCGCAGCACAGCATATTGCGCAAACTCGACTTTGCATTTGCCAAGAGGATAAATTTGCCCATGTAGTCGAGCGTGTCTATGTATTCGAGGCTGTACACTTCGTCGCTTATTATCGAGCCGACATAGCTTAGGTCGAAGCCGATCATGTTGAGTTTGAGGCGGTTGAAGCCCGAAAGACTTTGGCTCAGTCGGGTGACGAGCAGATAGCCCGATTCGGTGACGAGTAGGTCGACGGGTATCTCTTCCCGTTCGGTGCTAAGGGCGCACCTTGCCACCTCGTCGCCGTCGTTGTTGATGGAAATGAGGGTGGGGACGAGCGACGACACGGCAAGTACAAACCCGCTTCCGCTTATTGTCACGTCGACGAGCGTCCCGTCAAAGGTGACAAAGCGTATTGTTTTGCCGTTGGAGGCGAGTATTGCGACGAATGCTCCGCTTTTGTCGAAGTCGCAGTCGCTCGACTCGGTGTTGCCGAAGATGAATATTCGCCCGTCGTCATAGTGAATGTCGACGATCTCCTCGTTGCCGCTTCCCCCGATGGTTTGAGAAAAGAAAAGGGCGGGGTCGAGGCTGATTTCGGCGTCGCGGATCTTTTCGTACTCCGCGATAGGCGGCGGAGTTTCGGGCGTTTCGCTTACCGTCTGTTTCGCCTCGGGCAAAAAGAAGAAAAGCCCCACGCCGAGCGCGATAACTATCAAAAGAAGCGCCGCCACAATTCTCAGCTGAGTTGTGTGTTGCATTACGGTGTTACCCCCTTGTTATGCTTTATACAATTATAACAGCATAATCGGCGTAAAACGAGGGAACAATGGTCGTATTATGACGTTATTTAGCTTTCGAGAATGAGCGCAGCCACCTTTTTCGTCCCGCAAGCGTCAAACGCTTTGGGCGAAAAGCTTTCGAGCGCGGTCAGTTCCTTTATAAGCGTTTCGGGCGAAAGCCGCTCCTCGGGCAAGACCTTTATCACCCCTTTGCTCTCGAAGTAAGCGGCGTTTTCCACCTGATCGCCCCGCGACACTCCCTTGGGCAGCGGGATTACGAGAGCCTTTTTGTTTAACGAGGCGATCTCGAACAGCGAGCCCGCCCCGCCTCTCGACACGATGAGGTCCGCGCTTGCATAGATGTTTGGCATATCGGCAAATTCAAGACGGGTGTATCCCCTTGCGCTTATGTCCCTTGCCTTGCCCTTGCCGACGATGTGGATAACGTTGTACCGCTTTGTCAGTTCGTCGAGCGCCTCGTAGACGCATTTGTTTATAGCCTCGCTGCCCAACGAGCCGCCCATGACGAGCAGAGTGGGATAGGGGGTGTTGCGTGTGCCTTTGAGCAGTTCGCGCCTTATCAACGCCCCGGTGTAGTTGCGATTTTTGAGCGTAGGGGCGGTGCAGTCGAAAGACGTGCATACGTACTTGCATTTTTTGGCGATGAGCTTGTTTGTAAGCCCGAGGCTGAGGTCGCTCTCGTGCGTAATGAGCGTCGCTTTGCCCTTGGCGAGTGCGACGGGCAGGCAGACGTAGCCGCCTTTGCAAAAGATGACGTCCGGCTCGATGCTTTTTATTACCTTTTTCGCCCGACTTACCGATCGAATAAGTTTTATCGGGATGAGTAAGTTGGGGATAATGCGTCCGCGCACGTACTTTACGCACGGTATCTCGTGATAAACGACGCCGTCATAGCCTTTAAGCAGTTCTTTTTCGATGCCGTTTCCGCCTATATAGTGGATCTCGCAGTCTTTCAAGTAGGGAATTAAGGCAAGATTGGGCATGACGTGCCCCGCCGTGCCGCCTCCCGCAAGAACGATTTTTTTCATATGGCCCTCGCACAATATCTTATTGTTATATTTTAGTGCCGTCGAGGACTTTTTATGCGCTTCCTTTGCCCTTTTTGTTTGGGCGCGCCGAACCCGTCCGACCAATTCGAGCAGTGATAATAAATAAAGTAGATCACCGAGGAGATCGCCCAGGTTATGGGATACGCCCAATATATGTACACGATGTTGTCGATATTCGACTTGTCGACTATGTTCATTGTTATTTCGATGTATATTACCCTCAGCACGCACCAGACGCACAGCATGATTATCATGGGCACCACGCTGCGACCCGCGCCTCGGCACACTGCGGCGACAGAGTGGGAATAGGCGAGCAGGCAGTAAAACAGCGCCACGGTATGTATCTGTTTAACTCCGAGCGCGATCACCTCGGGCGTCTTTTCCCTGTCGAACATTCGGATAAGATACGGGGCGGCAAAAAACAACGCAACGGCGATGACTTCGGCGGTGAGTACGCCGACGATTATGCCGAACCTTGCGCCCGCTTTTGCCCGCTCATTGTCGCCCGCGCCGAGGTTCTGTCCTATAAAGGTGGTAAGAGCCATGGTAAAACTAGTTATGGGCAAAAAGGCAAAGCCCTCGATCTTGCTGTAAACGCCGTACGCCGTCGTCGCATGGTCGCCGAACGAGTTGATCTGCGATTGCACGATGACGTTGGCAAACGCTATCACCGAGTTTTGCACGCCCGCAGGCAAGCCGTAGCGAATTATCTCTTTAAGCAAGGGAATGTCGAATTTGATTTTGCTTAGGTTTACGGTGTAGATCTTGCCCTTTTTACACAGGAAAGCAAAGCACAAAACCACGCTCGCCACTTGCGAAATGACGGTGGCGACCGCCGCCGACCATACCCCCCAACCAAACGCTCCCACAAAGAGCAGGTCGAGGGCGATATTGAGCAGTGACGAAAATATAAGATAGTACAGCGGACGCTTGCTGTTGCCCACGGCGTTCATTATGCTGCGACAAATGTTGTACATCACGACGCCTATTACGCCCAAAAAGTAGTAGCGAAAGTACTCGATAGCCTCGGGAAGCAAGTTATCGTCGGTTTTCATAAGTTTAAGCAGGGTAGGGGTAAGGAATACGCCTATTACCGTAAGCGCGACCCCGCTTGTCAGTCCAAACGCCACAAGCGTGTGTATGGCTTTTTTGACGTTCTCCTCGTCTTTCGCCCCGAAGTACTTGGAGATAACGACGCCCGCACCCATTGCCGTCCCCGTAAAAAAGCTGACGAGCAGAAAGATGAGGTTGCCCGACGAACTCACCGCTCCGAGCGCGTTGGTCCCCAAAAACTGCCCGACGATAAGCGTGTCGGCAGTGTTGTACAGCTGCTGAAACAGTTGGCTCAAAAATATGGGAAGAGCAAATTTGAGCAGCACCGAGTGCGGTTTGCCCTTTGTCAAGTCCTTTACGCCCGAATTGTTTTTGCTTTCTTCCATTCCGAGTATCATTGTATCATATAAAGTCGTAAAAATCAAGAGTTTACCGACTGCTTTTTATCTGTGGACATTTTATATTTTAACTCCTCCAAGCGAAACGGAGTTAGTAGATAAATACAACGAAATACACACTTCCATACCCTCAAGCGAAGCGGAGTTGGGGGTGAAATGAAACGCCCGTCCGCCCATAAAAGTTTTTGCTCTGCTTTTTACAAAAAGCAGAAAAAGCGGAAAATTCGTTTGACAAAAGTTTTGCGGTCTGCTAAAATAGTAAGGCAGTAAGCTTACTTACCAAATAAATAGGCTCAATCGACTTCGGGTCGACAGGACGGGAGATTTAAGGTGCGGAAAGAGGCTTACGCTATCGGGAGGACGTTTTTTACGAAAAGGGAGTGCGACAAGTCAAGCTTCGGCGGATATTTAAGGACGCTACGACAGGAGCGCAAGATAGGCTTTGACGAGTTCCGTATATTGCTCGGCGTGTCCAAGGCATATCTCAACGACGTGGAAACGGATAGGGCTCGTCCGCCCACCCCCGAGGTGCAAGTAAAGATGTTTAATTACCTTAACGAGGCGAGGGGATTGACTTTTGTCGAAACGACCAAGTTCTACTCGCTTGCCGCAGTGGGGCGAGGCGAACTGCCGGCGGACGTGGCGATCTTTTTGACGAGCGACGTTCGGGCGGTGGAAGAGATACGAAGTAGCAGCGGCTACAATGAATTTTGGCAAAATTACGGAAAATAAAGGCAAAGGAGATATAAAATGGGAAAAAGTTACGACGCAAAGGACATTAAGGTACTCGAAGGTCTGGATGCGGTAAGGCTTCGCCCGGGCATGTATATAGGCACGACGGGGATAAAGGGGCTTCATCACATCCTGTGGGAGATAGTGGACAACTCCATGGACGAGGTTACAAACGGCTACGGCGACTCCATAGACATAGTTTTGTACGACGACGGCTCGGTTTCGGTCGAGGACAACGGCAGGGGTATCCCCGTCGACATACACCCGCAGCTCGGAGTGAGCGCAGTCGAGGTCGTATTTACTCAGCTTCATGCGGGCGGCAAGTTCGACAACGAGAACTATTCGCACTCGGGCGGACTTCACGGCGTGGGCGCCTCGGTCACCAACGCGCTCAGCGAGTGGCTGACCGTCGAGGTCTACAAAAACGGTACGACATACAAAATGGAGTTCGAGAGCAAGGAAGTTGGCGGCAAAATCAAGGGCGGCGTCCCCAAAAACCCTCTTGTAGACACGGGCAAGAAAACCGACAAGCACGGCACTAAGGTGCGGTTCAAGCCCGACGCGCGCATATTCGAAAGCGTGAATTTCGACTATTACACCATAAAGAGGCGTATCAAGGAACTTGCCTTTCTCAACAAGGGGGCAAAGATAACCTTGTCGGATATGCGAGGCGAAGAGCCGTTAAGCTGCAAATTTCACTACGAGGGCGGGCTTGTCGACTTTGTGCTCGACCTCAACGACACCAAGATCCCGTGCTTCAAAAAGCCCATATTCATAACGGGCAGCGAGGGCAATATCGATGCCGAACTCGCCTTGCAATACACCGACGGCTATACCGAAAACGTCTTTTCGTACGTAAACAACATTCCGACGACCGAAGGCGGCACGCACGAAACGGGCTTTAAGAGCGGCTTGACCAAGGTGATGAACGACGTGGCAAGGCGAATAGGTATCCTAAAAGACAAAAACGAAAATCTCAAAGGCGATGACTTCCTCGAGGGCATAACGGCGGTGCTGTCCGTCAAAATGCAAAACGTCCAATTCGAGGGTCAGACCAAGACCAAACTCGGCAATCCCGAGGCGCGGCTCGCCATCGAGCACATCGTGACAAACGAGCTCGGCAAGTTCTTCGAGGCGCCCTCGTCCAAGTCCACGGCGGAGGCGATCCTCAAAAAGGCGGTGCTTGCCGCCAAGGTGAGGGAGGAGGCTCGCAAAGCCAAGGAGATAACGCGTCAGAAAAACAGCATCGAAAACTTCAATCTCGTGGGCAAGCTCAGCAACTGCACGGGTCGACGTGCCGAGGACAACGAGCTCTATATCGTAGAGGGCGACAGCGCGGGCGGAACGTGCAAGCAGGCGCGAAATCGTCACTATCAGGCGATACTGCCGCTTAGGGGCAAGCCGCTCAACGCCGAAAAAAAGCGTATCGATCAGGTGCTCGAAAACGTCGAGATCCGCACGATAATATCCGCTCTCGGCTGCGGGATAGGCGACGACTACTGCGAGGAGGACCTCAATTTCCACAAGGTGATAATCCTGTCCGATGCCGACCAGGACGGCGGACACATAAGGGCAATTCTGCTCACGTTCTTTTTCAGGTACATGAAAGAGTTGATAACGGGCGGGCACGTGTTTATCGGTATGCCTCCCCTATACAAGGTGTACAAAAAGGACATCGTCGAATACGCATACAACGACGCGGAACTCGATAAGGCAAAGGAAAAGGTGGGGCGAGGCTTCGACTTGCAACGTTACAAGGGCTTGGGCGAGATGAACTCCGAGCAGCTCTGGGAAACGACCATGGACCCCAAGCGACGCACGCTCATACAGGTGTCGATCGAGGACGCCGCCGAAGCCGAGAGGCTCGTTTCGGTGCTTATGGGCGATGCGATCGAACAGCGCAAGGCGTTCATCATCGAAAACGCCAACTTCAACCGCGAGGACAACTTTAAGGTAGAATAAGGAGGGAGAGTATGGATAGCGCAAAGACATTATATAAGACAATGGAAGAGGTGATGACCGACTCCATGGTGCCGTATTCGGAATACGTCATAATGGACAGGGCTCTCCCGAGGGTGGAGGACGGACTGAAACCCGTTCAGCGACGCGTGCTATACTCCATGGCGGAACTCGGCATAAATCCCGACAAGCCGCACAAAAAGTGCGCCCGTATCGTCGGAGATTGCCTCGGTAAATATCACCCGCACGGCGACAGTTCGGTTTACGGCGCGCTCGTAAGAATGGCTCAGCCGTTCAATATGGGCTCGGTGCTCATCGACGGGCACGGCAACTTCGGCTCGATCGACGGCGACGGACCCGCAGCTATGCGATACACCGAGGCTCGTCTTGCACCGCTCGCCCTCGAACTTATGCGTGACCTCGAAAAGGACACGGTCAATTGGCGACCCAACTTCGACGACACGTTGCGAGAACCCGACTTCTTGCCGGGCAGATTTCCCAACCTGCTCGTAAACGGAGCGTCGGGCATAGCCGTCGGACTTGCCACCAACATTCCGCCCCACAACCTCGGCGAGGCGATAGACGGAGTGGTGGCGTACATCGACAATCCGAGGATAAAGCTGAGCGAGATGATGAAGATAATAAAAGGTCCCGACTTCCCCTCGGGCGGCGTTATCGTCGAGGGCGATCTGGCGACGGCTTACGAAACGGGCAAGGGCAAGATAGGCATAAGGGCGAAGATCCACATCGAGAACGAGGGCGAAAAGCGGCTCATTGTCATCGACGAACTGCCCTATCAGGTAAACAAGGCGGCGCTGCTCGAAAGTATCCTAAAAGTGCGAGAGGAGAAAAAGGACGTTCTGTCGTATATAAGCGACATTTCCGACGAGTCCGACCGCAACGGTATGCGAGCGGTCATCAAGGTCAAAAAGGACGGAGACGTGGACAAGATACTCGACGTGCTGTTTAAGACCACCAACCTGCACGTTTCTTACGGCATAAACATGGTGGCGATCGCCGATGGCAAGCCGCAGCAGATGGGACTGCTCGACATAATCGCATATTACGTCAACTATCAACGCGTGGTGATAATAAGGCGTACGCGCTTCGAACTCGAAGAGGCAAAGGAGCGCGCCCACATTTTGGAGGGCTTGGTCGTCGCCGTCCGCAACATCGACGAGGTCGTGCAGATCATCAAGTCGAGCAAGAACACGACCGAAGCAAAGGACAAGTTGCGTAAGCGGTTCGACCTCAGCGAAAGGCAGGTCCAGGCGATAATCGACCTGCGCCTCGGACGGCTGACCGCCCTCGAAGTGTACAAACTCGAACAGGAACTCGAAGAACTCCATAAGCTTATAGATCGGCTCACTCAGATACTCGGAAGCAAAAAACTCCAAATGGATACGATAAAGGGCGAGATACTCGAAATCAAACGCAAGTACAAGCTGCCGCGCAAGTCCGAGATTATCGGCTCGCTCAATAAGTACAAGATCGAGCGTTCGGAGGACAACAAGCTTGCCGACGAGTACGTGGTAGCCGTCACAGAGAGCAATACGATCAAAAAGATGCTCAACAAAAACTTCACCATGGCGACCAAGGATTTCGGTGAAAACAGCTCGCTCAACGAAGTTTGCAGTCAGATCGTAAATTTGCGTGCGGACAAAAAACTCAGCCTGTTCACCAATTTGGGCAACTGCTATAAGATAGGAGCCGAGGACATCATCGACGGCAAGTGGCGCGAAAAGGGCGCGCCGCTCAAAGACCTTATAAAGGGCTATGGCGAAAACGAACGTGTCATATACGCTCTTCCCGGCGACGTTCCCGAGGGCAACGTGTACTTCTTTACCAAGCAAGGTATGGTAAAACTCACGCCTTGGAGTGAGTATACCCTGCTTAAAAACGCATATCAGGCGATCAAGCTCAAAGAGGGCGACGAAGTGATCGGTATGGAAACGGCGGTAAGCGGAAGCACGCTGATGTTTGTCACCGAGGGGGGCATGTGCCTCAGGTGCGCTCCGGACGACGTGCCCGAGCAAGGCAGGATCTCGACGGGCGTCAAGGGCATAAAGCTATCGGACGGCGACGTTGTCATCTCGGCTCAACAGACGGACGGAAGCGGCACCGTCGCACTTGTAACCGACAGGGGCTTTGCAAAGCGAATCAGAGTATCCGACTTCGAAACGATAGGCAGATACTCCAAGGGCGTCAAACTCATCGACTTTAAGAATAACGGGACCAGGCTCGTGTTCGCGAGAGTGATCGTCGAGCAAATCAAGCCGGTGCTCGAACTCGACGGCGAATACCTTATGTGCGTTCCCACCGACAACTTCAAACTCGAAGCTCGCACCCATGCGGGCAAGTCGCTCGTCAAAAACGCCGAGGTCACCAAGGTCTTTGTCTACGAGGACAAGATAATGCGATAACCTTTTTGTAAGATAAGCAAACGCAAACATAATAATGATAATAAACCGCACCCGTAAAGCAAAAGTTTACGGGTGCTTTTTTCGGCGGAGTTCCTTTTTGTTTCGAGCGGTTTTCTTTTTTTATTTTGGGTATATGGGGCGGGAAATTACACATAATAGCTTTGATATGAATGCACAAAAGTTTTTAAGTCAATTTGCGACCAAAGAGAATATAGTCGAGCGTTCGGTCAAGGCGGGCGGTAAGGATTGCGTGCTGCTCTTTAATGCCGAATTGACCGACGCCGAGGTCATTCGCGGGGTGATAAAGGCTCTTCAAAGGAGCGAAAAGGCGACACTTACCGAACTGAGCGAGAGGACGCTTTACGCCTCCGAAACCGAAAAGCTCGACGACGAGGCGGAGGCGATGGAGGCTCTGCTCAGCGGGGACGTGCTGCTGTTTTTCGGCGAGGACGTGCTTAGGATAAACGCTCGAAAGTACGACAAACGCTCCATCGAGGAGCCGCCCACCGAAACGGTCATGCGCGGTCCGAGAGAGGGCTTTATCGAGGACGTCAAGACCAACATCGGGCTCATTGAGCGTAGGCTCCGCACGCCCGCCCTTGCCGTCGAGAAGATGCGCATAGGCAGGGTGAGTTCCACCACGGTTGCGCTTGTCTACATCTCGACCATAGCCTCGCCGCAACTTATCGACGACGTGAGGGCGAGGCTGAAAAACATCGACATAGACTGCCTCGTGGACAGCCATTATCTCCAACCGCTGCTCGAAGATCACCCGTACTCGATATTCGCACAGACGGGCATATCCGAAAAGCCGGACGTCGTATGCGCCAAGATGCTCGAGGGCAGGGTGGCGATAATCGTGGACGGCTCGCCCATGGTGCTGACAGTTCCGTTTATGTTCATCGAGAACCTGCAAAGCAGCGAGGACTACTACGAGCGCAACTTTTTCTCCTCGTTTATAAGGATCTTGCGCCTTATCGCTCTTTTTTTCGGGGCGGTTTTGCCCGCGTTTTTCGTTTCGTTGCAGGTCTTTCATCAAGAGGTCATTCCCGTGAGATTTTTGACGACGCTTATGAATGCCATAGAGGGCATACCTTTGCCGCCGCTCCCCGAGATCCTGTTCGTCTTGATGTTGTTCGAGATCATTCGAGAGGCGAGCGTGCGTATGCCGAGAGCGGTCGGAATGGCGATGAGCATCGTGGGTGCGCTCGTCCTCGGCGAAACGGCTGTCAACGCGGGCATAATCAGCTCGCCGGCGGTCATGGCGGTCGCGCTCAGTTCCATTTCGCTGTACACCGTCCCCAACGAGGTGGGAACGATGAGCCTTATCAGGGTGGGACTGATAATAATGGGCGGCATACTCGGCTTTTTCGGACTGCTCGTATCCGCGCTGTTCATCGTGCACCGAATGTGTTCGCTCGACAGCTTCGGAGTGCCGTACACCGCGCCTTTTGCGCCGCTTATCGACAACGACCTCAAAGATTCGCTCGTTCGAATGCCGATAAACACGCTCAAAACGCGTCCGAGATCCATACCGAATATCAACGAAACGAGGCAGGGCTGAATTTATGCATGACAATATAGACTCAAAACAACTCGCCGTATTTATATTCATAGCCGTTATGGCGCTCAAAATTTTTCTCGCGCCGGGACTGCTCATCAAATATTCGGGCAGGGACGGCTGGATAAGCATGCTCGTGTTCGTGCTCATCGAACTTGCCGTGCTGCTTATGCTTCTTATCATCATCAAACTCAATCCCGAAAAGACGCTGTACGAAATCTTGAAAGCTTCGCTCGGAGTTATCGTGGCAAAGATCGTCCTTGTCGTGCTTATCGCTTTGCTCGCCGTAAAACTCATTTTGATGTTGGGCGAATTGAAGCTGTTTTTCAACACCGAGATCCTAAAAAGCGTCGACTTCACGTTTTGCCTCATCGTGCTGCTGTTTTTGCTTGTCGTATTTTGCTGTAAGGGCATACGACCGATAGGCAGAATGGCTCAGCTGTTCTTTCCGTTTATTCTCGCCGCGCTCGCCATACTGTTTTTGCTCACGGTGAAAAATGTGGATCTTACGGGTCTTACCCCCATAGATTTCGACGTAAAGGAGATACTCGGGACGCTCAACAAGTTTCCGCTTTGGTTCGGCGACGTGTCCGTGCTTATGCTCTTTATCGGCAGAGTTAAGCAGGGCAAGCGGTTCGTCCTCAAAGGAATGGCTTGGGCGGCGGCTTCGAGCGTGGCGGTGATGTTCTTTGCCATAGTGCTGTTCGAAACGTACGGCGACTATCCCAAAATAATCGACTACGGACACAATATCAGCAATATGGTGTTGTATTCGTCGGGCAGTTACTTGTTCGGCAGGTTCGATATCCCCATATTTTGTATGTGGATGTGGTCGATCTTTATACAGATAATAGTCAGCTTCTTTGCCATATCCCTCTTTACAAGCGAGGTGGTGGGGAGGGGCAACGTAAGAATTTACGCCGTAATTACCGCTGTGATAATGTTTATACTCAGCACATTCGTTTTTGACGGAAAGACGGCTCTGTTCGAACTCGGCACGAGCATTGCAAGGTGGCTTTGCCTTGCGGCGGAGATTGTTTTGCCCGTGACGCTGCTTGTGATTTCTTTGGTGAGGAGAGGAAAAGATGAGGTTAACTCGGGACAAGAAAATTCTGATAATTAAGATCGCCATATTCGTTTTCGCCTTTTTGACGGTCATTTTCCCGCTTGAAAACTCGCCCTCGGTCGAGGCAAAGACGGCGGTCACCGTGGTGGCGTTCGACAGAAAGGACGACAAGACGCATATCTTCGTCCAAATGACCATTCCTCAGCAGCAGGCGGACGGCTCGGCTAAGCTGCTCGTTACCGAGGCGGAGGGCAAGGATATCGCCGACGCTTTCGAACGATTGTCGGTAAAAATCGGGCTCGAAATCGAACTTGCCCATTGCGGCATAATCCTTATCGGCGAGGAGATGTCAAAGGGCGGGTTTATCGAGGACCTCGACTATATGCTGTCGAGCAGTATGATCTCGCCTCAGATCTCCGTTTTGAGCTGCGGCGGCTCGGCTAAGGACTTTATGCAAAAACTCAACAAGTTCTCTCAGACCAACGGCTCGGGCGTGTTTGACGTTGTCAGCTACTCGGAGGACTCGATAAACGTAAGGGTCATTTCGGCTCTGAAATTCCTGTCCGAAAACGACCTGCCCTCGGGCGCGTCGTCACTGCCCATCATCGACTTCGAAATGCAGGAGTTCGGAGGCGGAGGCTCGGGCGGTTCGGACTCCGGCGGATCGAGCGGAGGCGGCTCGGGCGGAGGCGGCTCGGGCGGCGAAGAGAAGTCACCAATGATAAAGGAGCTCAATAAGTGTGCCGTCTACAAAAAGGGTAAGGCGGTGGGCGAATTGTCCCCACTCGGAACCAAGGGGCTGAGTATGTTCGATACGAAGAGCAACAAGGGCTATTTCGAAGCCGACAACGTCGTCATCGGCGGCAAGGCGATTGACTATGTCCCCATGCAGGTCCGAAAAAAGGAAGCAAAGCTAAAAGCGAAGTTCATGGATGGTAAGCCCGTGATCACCGCCGAGGTGGATATGGCGCTCGACACCGAAACAAGCTTCAACATTTCCAAAGAGGGGATCTTCGCGAGCAAGCAAGAGGTGAGGGCTGCGCTTGAAAAGAGGGTAAAGGAGATCGTCAAATCGGAGATAGAGGACGCGCTTACCGCAGGCGTCGAACTCAATGCCGACGTGCTCGGGATCGAAACGGCTTTTTACAAGCAATGTTACAAAGAGTACAAAAAATACGATTTCAAAGAGGATTTCGTAAAAAATGTCCAAGTGGAATACAAAATAAATGTCGAAGTGGTTTGATTGTAATAAAAACATCTTGCTTTTTTTGAACAAAAATGTTACAATAATACTGTAAAATCAAATAAAAGGAGATATTGTTTTATGAAACCGACTTACATTCCCGAACCGTTCAGAATCAAAAGCGTCGAACCGCTTAAAATGCTCACTCGCAAAGAGAGAGAGCAAAAAATCAAGGACGCTCACTACAACCTCTTCGGACTTAACTCGCAGGATGTATATATCGACTGCCTTACCGACAGCGGCACCAACGCCATGAGCGCCAATCAATGGGCGGGCGTCATGCTCGGCGACGAGTCCTATGCGGGCGCAACAAGCTATCAACACGTGATCGCAAGTGCAACCGAGATTTTCGGCTTCCCGTACATTCAGCCCGTTCACCAAGGACGTGCTGCCGAAAAAGTGCTTATGCCGCTTCTTCTCGAGGGCAAAAGATACGCTATCGCCAATATGTTCTTCGACACGACGAGAGGTCATGCCGTAATGGCGGGCGGTATTCCCATCGACTGCGTCGTTCCCGAGGCGCTCGACACCTCGCTCCGCGTACCTTTCAAGGGCAATATGGACTGCAAAAAGCTTGTCGAACTCATCGAGCAGTACGGCAAGGACAATATCGGCGTCATAATCATGACCATAACCAACAACTCGGCAGGCGGTCAGCCCGTTTCGGTAGCCAACATCAGGGAAACGGCTAAGATCGCTCATAAGTACGGCATTCCGTTTATGATCGACTCCGCTCGTTATGCCGAAAACGCTTGGTTCATCAAGCAGCGTGAGGAAGAGTTCAAAAACGCTTCCATTAAGCAGATCATAAACGAGTGCTTCAAAGACGCCGACTACTTCACCATGTCGGCAAAGAAAGACGCCATCGTCAATATGGGCGGCTTGCTTGGCACGAGAGATAAGGCTATGTTCGAAAAAATCAAGCAACGCTGCATCTCTTTCGAGGGCTTCGTGACCTACGGCGGTATGTCCGGTCGTGACCTCGAAGCGCTTGCCATCGGTCTTAAAGAGGGCATCGAAGAGGACTTCCTTAAATACAGAATAGGTCAGCTCGAATATTTGGCTGCTCGCCTCGACGAAGAGGGCATCGCTTATCAATCGCCCGTCGGCGGTCACGCCATCTTCATCGACGCAAAGAAGATGCTCCCCCATATTCCTTGGTATCAGTATCCCGCTCAGGCTCTCGCCGTCGCACTTTACATCGAGGCAGGTATACGTGGCTGCGATATCGGCTCTTATATGCTCGACCGCGATCCCGTCACCCACAAGGAGCAGGAAGCTCAATTCGAATTTACAAGGCTTTGCATTCCCCGCAGAGTGTACACCCAGGCACATCTCGACATCATCATCAATGCCCTCGTCGCCGTCAAGAAGGACGCCGACAAGATCAAGGGTCTTAAAATCGTCGAGGAAGCTCCCGTGCTTCGTCACTTCACGGGCAAACTCGAATTGCTTAAATAACCTTTATCGCCTTGATAACGGTTGCAAAAAACCGATAAAAGCAAATAAAAAAAGAGGCTGTCGCACGAAATGCGGCAGCTTTTTTGATCGAAAAATTGTCGAAAGACTGTAATTTTATGTCGGAAAAGGTCATATATTGTACGGAAGGAGTTTACCGTGATAGTAGAAACCTTTTTGGCATTTTTAAGTAAGATCTTTTGTTTTACGTCCTTTGTCAACAACAAGGGATCGTTCCCCAAGCCGCTTTCGCCCGAAAAGGAGCGGGAGTACTTGACCAAGGCGAAGCAAGGCGACTTGGAGGCGAGGGAGCTGCTTATAAGGCACAACCTGCGCCTTGTCGCCCACATCGTAAAAAAGTACAGCAGCGCGGGTGAAGCCGATGACCTCATTTCGGTGGGCAGCATAGGGCTTATCAAGGGCATCGAAACGTTCGAGTACGGCAAGGGCAGTCAGCTTGCCACCTATTGCGCCAAGTGTATCGACAACGAGATACTTATGTACATACGTGCAAACAAAAAGCATCGGAGCGCGGTCAGCATAGGCGAGCCCGTCGGCACCGACAAGGACGGCAACGAGATCACGCTTATGGACATATTGCCCTCGCATGGCGAAAACGCCTTTAACAAGGTGGAAGCCAAGGTGCTTTTCGGTCAAGTGCTCGAAGTGATGGATAAGGTGCTTGACAAGCGGGAGAAGCTGATCATCTGTTACAGGTACGGGATAGGCAAGCCGCAACTCACGCAAATTCAAATTGCCGAGCGGCTGGGAATATCCCGCTCGTACGTTTCCCGTATCGAGAAGAAAGCTATCGGCAAGCTGAGCAAGGAATTTTGCTGAATCGCTTGCCAAATGCGGACGAATGTGTTAAAATATATATGTCGAGATGGTCGGGCGGTTGCGTTTTTAACGAGGAAAGTCCGAGTACCGCAAAACAGAATGCCGGCTAATTACCGGTGAAGGCGACTTTAAGGAAAGTGCAACAGAAATAGACCGCCCGTTTTTCGGGTAAGGGTGGAAAGGCGAGGTAAGAGCTCACCGCCTCGGCGGCAACGCTTAGGGCACATGTAAACCCCATTCGGTACAAGATTGTTAAGGCAATAAGGGTTGTTTTGCCCGCCTTACAGTATCGCTCGAACTCAGCGGCAACGCTGAGTCAAGATAGATAACCGCCAAATACAGAACTCGGCTTACAGACCATACTCGGCGATTTCGGGGAAGAGCGTAAAGGCTCTTTCTCGTTTTTTATTTGCTTATTCGGGTTTATAGCCAATGCTTTATACTTTATACTTATAAGCTAAGGCTTGACATACTTACGTAAATATGCTAAAATGATATCGGAGGAATTTATTATGCCGCTTATCGAATTGAAATGCGTAAAATGCGGAAAAGTTTTTGAAGAACTTGTAAAGGCGGACGGAGTTTATCCGCCGTGCAGAGAATGTGGGGGAAAGACCGAACAGGTGTACAGCGGCGAACTTTTCGTCAATCATGCTCATAAGGGCGAATGCTCCGGCGACTGCTCGTGCTGCGGAGGTTGCAACAAATGAACACTCTCGAATGTATCAAACGCCGAATAAGCGTAAGGAATTTTAACGGAAAAGAGGTCGAAAGGGAAAAGCTTGACGCTATTTGCGAAGCGGGACTAAACGCCCCCACGGCTATGAACTCGAGGGACATCACCCTTACGGTCGTGACGGGTGAAAGGCTGAATAGGCTCAACAGCGCAATGAAAAAGAGTATGCCGAGCAGTATGCACCCCAACTTTATGCGTGACGGAAAGTTCGATTTTGTGAGGGGCTGCAAGGCTCTTATCGTCGTTTCGTTTGGGACTAAGTCGGTTTTGCCCGAGCAGAACACGGGCTGCGTCATGGAAAACATGTACCTTGCGGCAACCGAACTCGGGCTGGGGGCTTGTTGGATAAATCAATTTTACGACTTTTCCTCAAAAGAGGTCTTGTCGATATTGTGTGCGGAAAAGGGCAGTCGTCCTTACGCGGGACTGAGCGTAGGGTACTATTACGTTTTGCCTACGCCAAAGCAACGCGACGGCAAAGTCGTGTTTTTGGACTGATGGCTCTTAGAGTTTGCAGCTTCGCAAGCGGAAGCGCGGGCAATTGCATATATGTGGCGAGCGATACCACCGACATCCTCATCGACGCGGGAATATGCCTTAAACGTATCAAGGAGTGTCTTGCCGCCGTGGGCGCCGGTAAAAACCCGAATGTGCTTGTTACGCACACCCACTCCGACCACGTGGCGCATCTAAGGAGGCTCGTGTCGAATTTTTCGCCGAGCGTCTTTGTCCACGCCTCGATCTTCGGGCAGGTCAACGCCATGCTCGGCGGGTACGACAAGCTTGTTCCGTTTGACGGCGACTTTTACGTCGGCGACATCACCGTTTCGCCGTTTAGGCTAAGCCACGACGTTCCGTGCGTGGGGTTCAGCCTTATAAATATGGGCAAAAAGGTGAGCGTCCTCACCGACACGGGCGCTGTCACAAGCGAGAACCTCGATCGAATCGCCGGCAGCAAAGCCGTCTTTATCGAGGCAAATCACGACGAAAAGATGCTTTTGGCTAACGACAGATACTCCTATATGCTCAAAAGGCGGATCTTGTCAGGGCAAGGGCACCTCAGCAACAGTGCTTGCGCCGCCGCCGTGGTAAGATGCGTGCGTAGCGGGGCGAGCGACATCGTGCTCTGCCACCTTTCGAGGGAGAACAACAGTCCGTCGCAAGCTCTTTGCACGACACAAGCCGCGATCGACGCGGCGGGGCTGAGGGCGAGGCTGTCCGTAGCCTATCAGGATAAAATGAGTGAACTAATCGAGGTGCGCGATGAATAGAAAGCCGTTTTCGGCATACGATGGACCATGTCTTATGCTCGTAGCCATAGTCGCTATGCTTGTCGGACAATTTGTAATAACGCTCGTTATACTCGGAGTGGGCGGGCTTGTCGGCGAGGGAAGCGTCGCCTATGAGGTCGTCAACTTTTTGGGGACGTTTTTGTTTGAATGCATTTATCTTGCCGCGTTTTTGGTCTACACCAAAAAGAGAAACATCTCGTGCGACTACAACCCGCTTAAAAAAACCAACGTGACAAGCGCGGTGGCGGCTCCGCTTCTCGCGCTCGTCTGCCTCTTTTCCTATATGGGGCTTGCCGCTCTTTTCTCCGGCTTGCTTTCGAAAATCGGCTTTACGGATATGTCGGGGGGATTTATCTCCACCACGCCGTTTACGTTGATTATGGTTATAATCGACACCGTTATTGCCGCTCCCATATGCGAGGAACTCATCTTTAGGGTGGGACTGCTTTCGGGCATGAATAAGACAAACGCGAGCACCTTAAAGATGTGCCTTATCTCGGGGATATGCTTTGCGCTCATGCACATGAACCCCACTCAAACGGTATATCAATTTTTCCTTGGCGCGGTGATGGCGTACGTGGTCATCAAGACGGGGAGCGCTCTTACGAGCATGATCATGCATGCAACGAACAATGCCTTCGCGTTGATCCTTATGAATACGAACTTCGGCACGGCGATAGACGGCTTTTACGCGCAGGTCGACTCCAATGTGCTGATTGCGCTGCTTTGCTGCGTGCTTTTGCCAGCAGTCGGCACGGTCGTAATTTGGCTTGTGTCCAAGTACCTCAACAAGGCGGAGAGAAAAAATCATCCGCAAAAGTTTACCGCTCGCAAGGTCGTTTGGATAGACGAAAACACGAACGAACCGATCTTCGAGGGGGAGGAAGCGCCCGTCATCACCGAGGAAAACCGCACTATGGTCAGGGGCTACAATTCCCGTACGGGCGAGCCCATCGTTGTCGACAGGGTGGAACTGCAACAGGCTCTTATGAAAAATTATCTCGCCGGGAACGAAAGGACGGGCAAATACAAACAGGCTTTTATTATCTATTTCTGCCTTACGACAGTGATGTGGCTGTTTATGCTCGGTTCGGGGATTTTATCCGGCGCAATAATGTGACGAAAAAAGCTTAGGAGAATTATGGACGCATTATCTTACAAAAAACAATATCGCACGGTCGGATTTACCATATTCGTAATATCCGCATTGTTGCTTTTGCTCAGAATTGCCGGCTACGGATTAAGTATTGCGCTTATCGATAAGGTCGACGCCGATGCAATGGAACTCATTACCGACGTTGCGTTTACCTTGCCGTGTCAGATACTCGTGCTGTTTGTATTCCCGTTTTTAATGTATAAGTTCTATCTCAAAAAGTCCGCAAGCGAATTGATGGCTTTTTCGGGCTATCGCAAGATCGATTGGAAGATCTGTCTGCTTTCCTTTGCTTTGGGAATTTTCGTGCTCGGACTGTCCTGGTATTTTTCGATAATCTGGCAGGCGTTTTTGATGCTGCTGGGCTATGATCCGTCGGGTAGCTCGTATATGCCCCCAAAGTTCGACATCCTGTACTTTTTGACCACCGTCATACTGACTTCCGTCCTGCCCGCGATCTGCGAGGAGTTCACAAACAGGGGCGGATTTATCACCACGATGAGGGGCAGTTACGACGAACTCAAAACCGTTATCATCATCGCCGTCGCCTTTGGACTTTTTCACCAAAACGCGACGCAGCTGCTATACACCGCGCTCATGGGCGGCTTGCTCGCTTTCCTCGTGCTTAGGACGGGCTCGGTTTTCCCCGCCGTCATCGTGCACTTTACCAACAACTTTTTGAGCCTGTGCCTCGACAACGTAGACGCCTACATTTCGACCGCATTTACCGACTATATAACCTCGTCGTTTACCGTTCTGTCGGCGTTTGCGACGCTGTGCTTCGCGTTCGCCTTTGTTATCGTATTTGCCATTGTCAAGCTGACAAAGCGCAATAAGGACAACTATTACGTTAGGTACAACGCCTCGGTCACCGCTTCGGGCTTTAAGCCGACGCTACGGGACAACGCCTTTTACTTCGGTGCGGTCGTTATGACCGTTGCTTCCACGATAGTTACTTTCGGGTTCGGACTATGAAAAAGCTCAAACTCGTGGTCGTAGGCAAACTCAAAGAGCCCTTTTTCGTTGACGCGTGCAACGAGTATCTCAAACGATTGAGCCGCTTTGTCAAGGCGGAAATTTGCGAACTTAAAGATCGCGGGATCTCCGCCGAGAGCGATGATATTTTGTCCGCCGTCGGCGGTGAGGTCGCTCTTGCCGACCTAAGCGGCGAGATGATGACGAGCGAGGGCTTTTCGGAATACATCTGCGGCGCATTTGTCCGCCATGACGTCGTTTCGTTTGTCATAGGCGGCTCGTGCGGCGTCGACGAGCGGGTAAAGGCACGTGCGGACAAAAGGATCTGCTTCGGCAAAATGACATATCCGCATATGCTCATGAGGGTGATCGCCCTCGAACAGCTTTACCGAGCGTTCACCATAAAAGAGGGTATGCCGTATCACAAATAGCGGGAGCGGTGCATATAAGGCTATCGGAGGCAACATATGTACACATATTCCCGTCTTGAAAAAGACATTTCCTCTTTGCGCGGAGCCGGCGTAAGCACGGGCAGTATAGGAAAGTCGCTGTGCGGCTCGGACCTTTTTTTCGTCCACGACGGACCGTGCGAGGGAAAGCAGGTTATCGTAACGGGCGGGCTCCATGCTCGCGAAAACGGCTCGTGCGCCCTTGTCATGCGGCAGGCTTTTCGGTTCGCCGAGGCGGAACTTCCCGTCGGCTTTTACTTTTTGCCCATGCTCAATCCCGACGGAGCGATATTGCTCGAAAAGGGCGCGGAGGGACTGCCCAACGCCGAGTGGCTGAAAAAAGTCAATGGCGGCGACGACTTTTCGCTGTGGAAAGCCAACGCCCGAGCCGTCGACCTCAACGTCAACTTTCCCGCGCGGTGGGGCATGGGCAAGGGCAACAAGTTTAAGCCCGCGCCTCACGGCTACATAGGCGCGTTTCCGCTCAGCGAGCCCGAAACGAGGTCGCTCTGTGCGTTCACTCAAAAGGTCGAACCCGCCTTTACCGTGAGTTATCACGAACTCGGCAGAGAGGTGTATTGGGAGTTCGACGGGTCGGATCGACGGGATAGGAGCATAGCCGCCTTTATCGCTTCTTACCTAAGTTACACGCTCGTCGACGGCGACCTGGGCAGCGCGGGCGGATACAAGGATTGGTGCGTTACACGCGGTATCCCCGCCGTGACGATCGAGCTTGGGAGCGACGCTCTTACCCATCCCGCTTTTGAGGAGGACATCGAGGAGGATATTCGGCTCAATCTCGATCTTCCGCTTGAAATTGCGAAAATAATAAAAAATCGGTAGAAAATGCGCCGATTTTATCGATATTCCGCTGATTATGTCAGACATAATCAAGAATAAAACTCGGAACAATCATCGGAGCAATCAAATGTACGATCAAAATCAAAAGTTTATGAAAGCCGCTTTGCGCGAGGCGGAAAAAGCCGCGTTAAAGGACGAAGTGCCGGTAGGCGCCGTCGTGGTCTATGACGGCAAAATAGTGGCTCGAGCATATAATAAACGCAACAATTTAAGCGACGGAACCGCTCATGCCGAGATACTCGCTTTAAGAAAGGCGGGCAAAAAGTTGGGGCGGTGGAACCTCAGCGACTGCGACGTATATGTCACGCTCGAACCGTGCGCCATGTGCGCGGGGGCCATGGTCAATTCGCGGATACGCAAGGTGTACTTCGGCGCATACGACCGTCGGTACGGTTGCTGCGGCTCTATCATGAATGTTACGGACAGCGAACTAAATCACAAGGTGGAGATCGAGGGCGGCGTGCTCGAAAGCGAGTGTGCGTACGTTTTATCGTCATTTTTCAAAAATCTCAGAGAAAAGGCAAAAAAATAAGTCAAACAAATTGACAAGAAAAACCGAAAATTGTATAATCTTACTATGGACGATATCTGCGGAATAATTTTGAAAGTTTCATATCCGAGTATGGGCGATACATCCGTCATCGAAATTTTGGGCAAATCCATGTTGGATTGGGTCCGTTTTTCCTTGGGCGGTAGCTATCACGACAGCGTGCCGTATTCGGACGGTATTCCGCTTCCCATCCTCGTAAAACCGTACGTAAGGCGGGAGTCGGAATATACGGTTATTTTGTATTCCGACACGCCGCTCATCACGCGCAAGACGGTCTTGGACGCCGTGGCTATCACCAAGCAAAAGCAGCTCAACGTGCTCAAAATGACGAGGGGTTATGTAATAAAAACGGCGTTTTTGCTGGGAGCCGAAAAGCTGTACGGCGAAAATCCGTACTACTTTGACGAAGAGGACTTTATGACGGCGTTCAACTTTAAGCAGGTTGCGCTTGTCGGCGACGCGCTCAAAAACAGGATAATTACGTATCACATGAATCAAGGCGTGCAGTTCGAGGACCCGAGTTCCACGTTCGTCGGTTGCGACGTCATTATCGCAAAAGGGGTAAGGATAGGACCCGGCAATATAATCAAGGGAAAGACGGTCATAAAGGACGGCGCCGTGATAGGCGCACGCAACACTATCGACGCATCCATCATCGGCGAGGGAGCCTCGGTCGAAAGCAGCTACGTCTTGTCGTCGTCGGTAGGAAAGGGCACCACTATCGGACCCAACGCTTATCTTCGCCCCGGCTCGCAAGTGGGCGACGAGTGCCGCATCGGCGACTTCGTCGAGATAAAGAACAGCGTCATAGGCGACCGCACCAAAATAGCTCACCTAAGCTATGTGGGCGACGCCAAGGTGGGCAGCGGCTGCAACATAGGCTGCGGCGTCGTGGTGGCGAACTATGACGGCAAGGTCAAAAGCGAAACGACGATCGGCGACGGTGCGTTTGTCGGCAGCAATTGCAATCTTATCGCTCCCGTAAGCGTGGGCGACGGCGCGTTTGTCGCAGCGGGCTCGACGATAACCGACGAGGTCCCGCCCAAGGCTTTGGCGATAGCGCGGGCGCGTCAGATCGTAAAAACCGATTGGATAAAGTAAACATTCGGATATAAGTAACAAACTTTTGGAGGATATATGCTTAAAGGTAGCGCATTAAAGCTTTTTGCTTGCAACGGATGTCCCGAGCTCGCAAAGGAAATCGCAAAAAAGCTCGATGTCGAGCTTGGACAAATTCACGTTGGCAAGTTCAGCGACGGTGAAGTATCCGTACATATCGACGAATCGGTGCGCGGAGCCGACGTGTTTGTAATCCAGTCGACTTCCGCTCCCGTAAACGACAATCTTATGGAACTGCTCGTCACGATCGACGCACTGAAGAGGGCTTCGGCAGGCAGAATAAACGCCGTCATTCCGTATTTCGGCTATGCAAGGCAGGACCGCAAAGCCATGGCGCACGACCCGATCACCGCAAAACTCGTTGCCGATCTCTTGCAGACGGCGGGCGCGGACAGGGTGCTCACCATGGACCTGCACGCCGCTCAAATTCAGGGCTTTTTCCAGATCCCCGTCGACCATCTGCTCGGGCTTGCCGTGCTCAAAAAGGCGATCTGCAAGGAGGACTTTGTAAAGGACGACGAGTTCGTGGTCGTTTCGCCCGACGTAGGCTCGGTTGCCCGCGCGCGTCAACTTGCTTCAAGGCTCAACGCTCCTTTGGCAATTGTGGACAAGCGTCGTCCCAAAGCCAACGTCATGGAAGTTATGAATATAATCGGCGACGTCGAAAACAAGACCTGCCTTATGATCGACGATATGATCGACACGGCGGGAACGATCTGCCAAGGCGCACAGGCTCTTATCGACGTGGGCAAAGCGAAGAGGGTGTTCGCGTGCTGCACGCACGGAGTGCTCAGCGGACCGGCTATCGAGAGGCTCAAAAATTCGGTTATCGAAAAGCTGTTCGTCCTCAACACCATCGAAATTCCCGAGGAAAAGAAGTTCGATAAACTCAAACTCGTCAGCGTAGCTCCCATTTTTGCCGAAGCAATAAAGAGTATATACGAGGAAACTTCGGTATCCAAGCTTTACGATTAAAGCTTAAATAAGGTTAGTAACAAAAAACCTTTCGTTTTTTACGGCGAAAGGTTATTTTTTTGCTTTTTATAAGTATCGGGAAAAAGGTTATTTTTGTAAAATAACTTTCAAGGTAAGTTCTTCGCCGCCCCGAAGCACCGTAAACGTCACTTCGTCGCCGGGAGAGCAGGACAGGAGCGCGTCGACAATGTTAAAGGAGCGGTTCGCCTCGATCTCTTCGCTATCCGTCTTTACCGCGAGGATGACGTCGTTTTTCTGTAAGATGCCGTATGCCGCGCCCGACACGAAGTCGACGACCACCGTTTCCTTGATATGGACTATGTCGCCGTCGAGATAGGCACGGGCGTCTTTGCTTGCCACTTGGACACCCGCAAACCCGCGAATAAACGCGCCGTTACTTATGATGTTGTCGGCTACGGCTGCGGCGACCGAGGCGGGAATGGCGTATCCCATGTTTTCGATGTCCTTGTCGCCCGACTTGGCGTTTACAATGCCGATCAGTTCGCCCCTGTCGTTATACAAGCCGCCGCCGCTGTTGCCCGAGTTGACCGCCGTGTCGATACGCATTACCCTCATCTTCACCTCGTCTTGGGGATTGTCGATAGCCGACATCGTAATCTGCTCGGAGTCCACGCTCACTATGCCTTGGGTGGCGGAAATGCCGCTGCCCGACGGATTGCCGATGGCGATCGCCGTTTGTCCCACCGTTACGTCGCTCTTGTTTACGGTGACGGCTCGGTAAAATTCTTCCGCATCGAAGCCGTCAACTTTAAGCACGGCGATGTCGTAGGTGGGGGTGCCGCCGACGAAAGACGCCGGGACGAACGCTTCTTGACCGTAGGGGATGATCTTTATGTCCGACGAGATGTTGTTGCTGCTTTTGCTCGAATAGACGACGTGATAGTTGGTGATTATGTAAGCCGTTTTGGCTTCTTTATTCATCTTGTAAATTACGCCCGCGCCGCCTTGGGTGTATTCGCTCGACAGATATCCGGTGCCGACGAAAGAGCAGTACACCTCCACCGCGCTGCGAAGCCCCTTTGATACGGCTTCCTCGTTGCTTTTACCCACCTCGAAGCTGAGATACTCGTCCAAAAAGTCGAGATATGTGCCCGAAAATCCGTTATCCAATGCGTACGAATAGATTTGCTCTATGCTGAGGTCGCTTCCGTCCGCTCCGTCCTTGCCTTTGAGCGAATTGAGCCATTGCTGCTCGTTGCCCGAAAATCCGTTTTTGACGGCGACATCGTATGCGGACGCACAGCTTGTACAAAGAGCCGTAACGACCAAAATCGATATAACAAGTACAAATGCTTTGAATTTTTTCATGTACCGTTCTCCTGTTTATATTATATATTATATACCTAAAATAAATCATATAATTGAAATATAGGTCATTATGCAATGAATATTTGACGAAAACGGGTATTGTATCCGCTTGTAAATGAAAACCCGAAATTTTGTCGAAATTTACCGTAAGGTGTTGACATTTTTGTACGAATTTGCTATACTTTATTTACTTTTATCAAAAGGAGATATATGATGAAAAAATTCATTTCCATAGTCGCTTTGGCTTTGATTGCGTTACTTACCATGTTAGTGGCAGTCGCTTGCGATCCCGAGCAGGAAGAGCCCAAAAGCGATACCGACGGACACGACTTTAAGATCACCGTTTTGGGTGTTGACGGCAAACCGTGCACCGATGGCAAAATTCAGGTCTGCGCCGTGGGCGACGGCGCAAATTGCTTCTCCGGACTGCTTACCTTGGACAATAACGGCGTTTGCTATGTCGATGCAGGCAGTACGACATCACCCGTAAAGGTCCCCGTCGGACTGACCGAAGTCGAGATCCACGTAAAAGGCTTAAAGCAATACTACGTTCACGATACGTGCGTCGCTCAAAAGGACAAAGCCGTGGTTATCAATCTCAAAGAGAAGTTCCCCGAGTTCAGCGGCACCGGTGCGGGTGAGTTTGACGGCGACGTGATAAAGACCGAGGGCTTCGATCCCTATAAGTTCGTTTACTCTCCCGATATCGCCAACATGAATAAAATAATGGGCTACAAGGTCACCGTAGACGAAAACAATAAAACTATGTTTATCAAGGTCGAAGCCGATCCCGAGGACAGCTACAATATAAAGGTCGTCGGCGCGAGCGGAACCGTAACGGTTTTGACTAACGGCGAGAGCGGCATGGCAAAAAGCGAAAATTCGGCTACGGGTGAGGAACCGAGCATAAACTTTGCCGTCGATGAGGACGGGGCGGCATATTTCCAAATCGCCTTTGACGAAGAGGCGGTAGGAAAGGACGTAATAATCGAATTGAATTACGTCGACGCCGAATAAAGAAAAAAATAAGAGCGCCTTACGCAAGGCGCTCTTTTATAAGGCGGCTATGTAGTAAAGCCGAGCGAAATGAGCATGGCTCTATTCACAAAGCGCATATATTTGTCGTCGAGCATGCCGATCCTTTCCTTTAATCTGCGCTTATCGAGAGTGCGAATTTGTTCGAGCAAGACGACCGAATCCTTGTTCAGTCCGAATTGCCCCTTTTTGAGCTCGATGTGAGTGGGAAGTTTCGCCTTGGTCAGCTGACTTGTGATCGCCGACACGATGACGGTGGGCGAATATTTGTTACCGATATCGTTTTGAATGACGAGGACGGGTCGTACGCCGCCTTGCTCCGAGCCGATAACGGGGGACAGGTCGGCATAGTAGACTTCGCCTCTTTTGACAGTCATATCCATAAATTTCCTCTTTTGCTATTTGGCGAGTTCCGAATTTATTTCGGACATTTCGCTGTAACCCTTTGCCATAGCCTCTTGGTCTATTTTATGCGACAAGGGTAAATAACGGTTAACAATATCTTGAATGAACTGCTCGGGCGACATTTGCCTTGCCGCAGAAAACTCAGCTAACATATTTTCGATTTCTCCGTTTAATTCAATGATATACTTACCCATAATTGTTTCCCGAAAAGACTGTTTTATACATATAGTAAATGTAATTTCAATCAAAGTATACTCCTTTGTAAAAATGTGTTTTTGTACCGTTTTTAAGCTTTATGCATAAAACAAATTGACAGCAAGAGCGATTTTTGATAAAATACTCTTTTGGGAGGAACAATGTCCGAGCTTATATTGAAAAACGTTTCCAAGGTGTATCCGACGGGCAAGACGGCTATTGCCGACTTTTGCTTACAGTCGAGCGGCAAGGAATTTATCGTCATAGTGGGACCGTCGGGCTGCGGCAAAACCACGCTCTTGCGCCTTATCGCGGGGCTCGAAAACGCCACGAAAGGTGACATCATCATGGACGGAGTTAAGGTCAACAAACTCAAACCCAAGGACCGCTCCGTGACGATCGTGTTCCAAAATTACGCCCTTTTTCCGTACATGACCGCCTACGACAACATGGCGTTCGAACTCAAAATCAAGGGCGTCGACAAAAAGGAACGGGACAAAAAGGTGATGGAAGCCGCCGAAATTTTGGGGCTTAAAAGCGAGCTCAAATATCGTCCCCGCTCGCTTTCGGGCGGTCAGCGTCAGCGCGTCGCTTTGGGTAGGGCGATGGTGGTAAGTCCCAAGTTCTTTTTGCTCGACGAGCCGCTAAGCAATCTCGACGCAAAACTCAGGGCGGAAATGCGCTCTCAGATCATAGATTTGTACGAAAAACTCGACGCCACCTTTGTTTATGTCACGCATGATCAGGTGGAGGCGATGACTATGGGCACTCGAATAGCCGTTATTTGCGACGGAGTGATGCAGCAGATCGGGACACCGAGCGAGATTTACGACCATCCCAAAAACAAGTTCGTGGCAAGCTTTATCGGTTCGCCCGAGATGAACTTTTTGTACGGCGTGCTGCTTAAAGAGGCGGGCGGAGTTAAACTCACCGTGTGCGGGGAGAAGATCATGCTCCCGCAAGAGATGTTCGACAAGGTGGACGAAAGCTACCTCGAGGGCAAAAAGGGCATAATAGTGGGAATAAGACCGGAGGACGTTATCGCTTTCGGCGAGGGCGAAAACTTCCACTCGGTGCAGGCTGTCGTCAAGGGAGCAGACGTCCTCGGGCGCGACCTTATTGTGTACACCAAGGTGCGGGGCGCATCGGTCACGATAAAGACTACCGTGCCCGTAAAGCGAGGCGACAAATTGAACATCGCCTTTGACAAGAGCAGAATGCACTTTTTCTCTGCCGTGACGGGCATGAATATAATGAATTATGATGAAGCGTAAGATGGGAATATTACTGCCGGTGTTTTCGCTTTTCGGCGAATACGGCATAGGTACGTTCGGTAAGCCCGCCTACGAGTTTGTCGACTTTCTGGCGGACGCAAAGGTGGGAGTGTGGCAAATTCTGCCCCTTTGTCCGGTGGACGCAAGCGGCTCGCCGTACAGTTCGGGTTGCTCGGCGGCGATAAGCCCGCTTTACATCGACCCCGAGATTTTGCGCGACAAGGGGCTACTGACGTTCGACGAGTGCGAAAAGGAAAAGATCCCTTTCGGCAGGCTGAATTATTCGCTTCTCAAAGAGCGGACGAAAACGCTGTATAAGGCGTTTTGTCGCTGCGATGGGGAAATTCCGCACTTTCCGCAATCGGTCTTTCTCGCATTAAAAGAGCATTTCGGCACTCGGTGGCAAGAGTGGGGCGAATGTTCGGACTGTAATTCGTTCGGCGTAAAGAATTTTACGCAAAAGCACGAGTTGCAAGTCCGCTTTATGGACTTTTTGCAGTTCGAGGCGCAAAGTCAGTGGCAAAAACTGAGAGAATACGCTTTGAGCAAGGGAGTTGAATTCCTCGGCGATATGCCCTTTTACGTTGCGGGCGACAGTTACGAAACTTGGAGCAAACGCGAACTTTTCGACACGACATCCGTTGCGGGCGTTCCTCCCGACTATTTTTCGGCGACGGGTCAGCTTTGGGGCAATCCCGTCTACAAGGTGGGCGAGGACTTAAAAAAGTGGTGGAGCGAGCGAATTTACTCGGCTTTGGACCTATTCGATATGCTCAGGCTCGACCATTTCCGAGCGTTCGACAGCTTTTACGCCATCAAAAGCGGAAGCAAGGACGCCACGGTGGGCGAGTGGCGCCTTGGATTAGGCAAGGAGTTCTTCCTCGACAAGCGCAATCTGCCCATAGTCGCCGAGGACCTCGGGACGATAACGCCGTCGGTAAGCGAACTGCTTGAATTCACGGGCTACCCCGGTATGCGAGTGTTGCAGTTTGGACTGAGCGGTGACAATAATCCGCACTCGCCCGAAAATATAGGCGAAAACTGCGTCTGCTACACGGGCACGCACGACAACATGCCGCTCAGGACGTTTGTAGAGCGCAACGGCGAGGAGGTAAGGCGGGTCGTAGGCAATTGCGACGACATCGAGGCGGTGGACAGGCTCATAGAAATTGGCAGTCGTACCAAAGCCAAGCTGTTTGTCGCCCCGTTGTTCGACTTTATGCATAAGGGCGAGAGTTATCGCATCAACACTCCGTCCACGGTGTCCGAGTACAATTGGTCGGTTCGATTTAAGCGCAGCGACCTGTACGGCTTGGACAAGACTATAAGATCGGCGGCAAGGGTCGGCGACCGAATATAATCTTTTACGAGGTGATAAAATGAAAGTTGCAATGACGGGTACAAGCGGCAACATGGGGATAGAGGCTCTTATTCAATCGCTCGAACTCAAAGAAGTGGAGCTGTGCAGAGTGCTGCTTACGACGAAGAAGAAAAACGACAAATTCGCCAAAAAGCTGGTTAAGCGATACGGCAACAGAGTGGAGATAGTAAGGGGAACGGTCGCTTCCCCCTCGGTTTGCGACACTCTGGTCAAAGACATGGACTATGTCGTGCACATGGCTGCCGTCATTCCGCCCGCATCCGACGCCGACCCAAAAGACAGCGAAGAGTGCAACTACCTCGGAGCGAAAGCGCTCGTCGACGCGATAAAGAGGGCGGACCCGCAGCCGAGCTATGTGCACATATCCACCATGGCTCTGTACGGCAATCGCAACGAGAAGCACCCGTACGGCAGAGTGGGCGATCCGCTGCTTGTCAGTCCTTTCGACTACTATGCCATGCACAAGCTCAGGGGCGAGAGATACGTGCTTGATGCGGGACTTAAACGCTTTGTCGTTCTGAGGCAGACGGCGATGCTTCACCCCAATATGCTCAAAGACAACATAAGCGACGGTCTTATGTTCCACACCGTGCTCAACGCTCCTCTCGAATGGGTCAGTTCGCGTGACAGCGGCTTTTTAGTCAGGCGCATACTCGAAAGGGACAATAAAGGCGAGATCGCTTCCTTTTGGAACAATATTTACAATATCGGAGCGGGCAAAAGGGGAATGGACACGGGCTATGACACCTTTAAGGACGGCTTCTCTCTTATAGGCGGCTCGCCCGAAAAGCTGTTTAAGCCCAATTGGTTTGCCACGAGAAACTTTCACGGTGTGTGGTTTTACGACGGCAACGAGCTGAATGACTACTTCGGATTTCAGCGGGACGGAGTGATCGAGTTCTGGCACGAAATAGGCAAGCGTCATAAGGCTTACGCGCTTGCCAAGATAATTCCCGCAAAAATAATATACCTCTCGATATTCAAAAAGCTGCGCTTCCACTATAATTCGCCCGACGAGTGGCTCGAAATCGGCGACAAGCCGAGGACCGTCGCGTCTTTCGGCTCGGAAGAAAAGGCAAAAGCGCTCTCCTCGAAGTGGGAGGACACTTTGCTTATAAGCAAGGGCGACTTCGGCGACTACGACCATATGCGCACGATGGAAAATGTGACACGTGATATGCTTTTAAGCCACGGCTACGACGATACCAAGCCGATGGAGGAGTGGACTATCGACGATCTTCGCTCGGCTGCGGCGTTCCGAGGCGGCTCGCTCGTGAGCGAAAAGTCGGGCTCGCCCTTCGATAAGCTCGTTTGGCGTTGTCATGACGGGCATGAGTTCGAGGCAAGCCCCTTTACGGTGCTTCGAGGCGGGCATTGGTGCGATAAATGCGCCTATCCCACCCCGTGGGACTTCGACAGGCAGGCTAAGTTCAGCCCGTACATCGCGCAAGTTTGGTACGATTCGCACGACACGGACGAGGACAACGTGTACGACTTCAACGAGGACGGCAGTTCGAGATTGGATAAACTCGGAGAAAAGAAATGAGAATTTTGTTTTGCGTCTTTTCGGGCACGGGCAACACGACCAAGGTTGCGGGCGAAATCGCGACGCGCCTTGACGCCCTCGGGCACGAAACGGATGTGCGCATGATAGGGGGCGGAGCGATCGATCCGTCGCGCGCCGACGTCGTCGTGTTTTGCTACCCTGTCCACGCTTTCAATGCGCCCCGACCCATGCTTAACTTTATCAAGTCGCTCGGACGCCTCGACGGAAAAAGGGCGTACATCGTCCACACCTCGGGCGAAGCGCTCAAACTCAACGACGCTGCGGGAATCACCCCGAGGCGACTGCTGAAAAAGCGAGGATACAGCGTCCTCGGCGAGTACACTTTCGTCATGCCGTACAATATCATCTTCCGCCATTCGGACGAGATGGCGGCGCGAATGTGGCAGTCGGCGCAAAGAAGAGCGACGTCGGTCGCATCCGACATCGCCTCGCTCAATAAAAGGAAGATCAAGGTCAACGCTTTCAAACGAGCGGTGTCCTTTACGCTCAAAATCGAGCACGTCGCCATGCCCAAGATAGGCAAGCGCTTTACAACCTTGTCGGACTGCTCGGGCTGCGGAAGATGCGCGTCGCTCTGCCCCGTCGGCAATATCGTCATGGAGAGGGGAAAGCCGAAGTTCGGCGCCGGTTGCGCCGGCTGTATGGCGTGCTCGTTCGGGTGCCCGCACGACGCCGTAAGGATCTCGCTCCTTAACGGTTGGAGAGTGAACGGAAGATACACTTTCGAGGGGCGACCTGCCTCCGACGACGAGGTGTGCTCATATTGCCGTAAATCGTATATAAGATATTTCAAAGAAAACGAGGAGTAAAATGACAAAGCGGATTTTTTCGTTACTTATGATCATATGTATAACCGTTCCACTCGTTTCGTGCCAAAAATTGAGCATAAATATAGACATGCTCAGGCTCGAAGTGGGGCAGCTTTACGATTTGTCGAGTGACGTTGACGGCGACTTTGTCGTTTCCTCTTCGAGCGACATCGTAAGCGTTATCGCAGGTACGGTGATAAGGGCGGAGCGTAGCGGCGAGGGCGAACTTACCGTTTCGAAAGGGATCCGCAAAAGGAAGTTGAAAGTCGTCGTGGACTACGCCTATAACGAACTGACCGTCACGTGCGATGAGCCGTACGTGACCGAAGTCGGTGCGATCGTGCACTTCAAAGCGTCGTTGGGACTTTATGCCGAGCCCGATCAAGAGATAGATTGGTACGTAAACGGAGCCTACTCCGGCGAGGGATATTCGCTCGATTTTGCTTTGCCCGATTACGGCAAGTATACGGTCGGCGCGGTGTGTCACGGACAAGCCGCCTACTGCGAGGTCGCGTGCTTTGTCCCGACCGATGAGGCTACGACGATTTCGGCTTCGAGCGAGGTTTACAAAGTGGGGGAGCAGGTGACGCTTACCGCAAACTGCGATCCGTCCGCCGTGATTTTGTGGTTTATCGACGGCGAAAAGGCGGGAAGCGGTGCAGAATTGCGCTTTACAGCCGACCTGTCGGGCGAGTACACCGCCTTTGCGCTTGTCAACGGCGTGGCGACCGACAGCGTTGAGTATTCGGTGCGCGGAGTTCCGCACGACGTGCTTTGCGACTTCGACAGCGACTATCCCAATGTGACTTTGCGTTGGGAGGGGGCGAATGTCGAGTACGAGGTCGCTGTGGACGGGACCGTGTACGACGCCTCCTCGCCGAGAATGAGCGGCAAGGCTTTTGATCTAAGCGGGTTCGACCTGAAAAAGGAGCACACCCTCGCCGTAAACGCGGTGGGCGGCTTAAAGGCGGAAATAACCTCGCCCGCTCTGACCGATTCCGACATAAAATATCTGTCCCAAAGCTATCTTTTGGGCAACTACTATATGGCTGACAACCAAGAGGTGTACGACATTATCGACTACGCCATGGCGTTTAGAAACGGCGAGGAGAAGATCAAGTTGGAACTCAAAATGGGCTACGACTGCGACCTCACTCCCGCACTGCTATTATGCAACGGCTGGCTGCGCACCGAGCAGACGGGCGTATACAAACTCTCGGCAAAGGGCGAAACGAAAAAGGGCAAGACGCTCGTTTTTACGATAGAGTGTTTTACGGGCAATGAGCCGACCGACTTCGACCCCTTGGGCATAGTCGCGTACGAGCCGCTTTGCGTGCCGTCGTTTGGCGGCGGGCTCACTTCGCTTTACGTGGACAGCTTGCCGAAGTGCGAGGTGGCGTCGTCCGAACAGCTGTTCTTTGCCGTAAGCAACGGCTTTTGTCCCGTTCCCACCAACGAGCACACGTCCGAGCTGTATACAAAGGTAAGGGAAACGCTTAAAAACATAATCTCCGACGACATGGACGAAGAGCGCAGGGTGAGGGCGGTTTTCGATTGGATCATGTGGACCACCGCCTACGACTTCGTTTCGGCGGAGGAACCCAACATCTACGACGCGGTCGAGTCGCCCGCCTACTACCTCGAGGGAGTGTTCCAAACGGGCTTTGCCGTCTGCGACGGAATAGCCAAGTCCGCGAGCCTTATGTGCAATATGCTCGGTATCCCTTGCATAAGGGTGGTGGGTACGGCGACCCAAGGCTCCTCGGTTCAACGCCACGCTTGGAATAAGGTGAAGCTTGGCGGCAACTATTACGTGTTCGACGCAACGTGGAGCGACACCAACGTTTCGCTGGGCGGCAAGATGTACGAGGGCGGCTTGCATAACTACTATCTTGTTTCGGACGACGAGGCAAGCGACCATGTCGAAGGAGCCGATTACCCCAAGGCGTACTTTAACTACGGCTTCTACAACAAAAACGGGCTTGCATTGAGAGCCGACTTCGACGAGTTCGAAGCGACACTGAAAAGTGAGGCGGAAAAAGCTTCTTTCGAGGTGAAGATAGGGGACGAAGTTTCCACGCGAGAGTTTGCCTGTTTGGAGTTTAAGGTCAACAAAGCGGTCGAAAACTTTTTCAAAAAGGACTATTCCCGCTTTACTTCGATCCTGAATGAGTATGACGCGTCGCACACGTTCTTTAACGGACTGCTGCTTATCCGCATCCCCAATGTGTCTATAAGCGATTGATTTATCCGTGCCGACAAAGACCGAATTTGTCCAAGCGAATAAAAAGACCGAACTTATACAAAAATATCGACCTTAAACCGATGTAAAAACACAAAATGCATAAAAAACTGCCGCCTTTACGTGGGCGACAGTTTTTTTGTTTCTTGATTGGTCTTATGACATTATTTGCTCAGTTCTATTCCGCGACGGATTGCGGCTTTGTTGAGTTCGACGAACTGCGGCTTAACGTTTTCGCTTAGGATCGTGTCCCAATCGATATGGTCGAGTTTCATCGAGCCGATGATCGTCCCGAGCAAGATCATATTCATTACCTTGGGATTGCCTATCTTCTCGGCTTCGAGGTCGGCTTCGATAACGGTGGTGTCCGCAACCTTACGCAGTTCCTCGATAATTCCCTTAGGATACTCGGCTTGACCGGATGTGATGGGCATACCGGGGATCTCGAAGTTGTTCACAAAGACCTTGCCGCCCTTTTTGAGATAGTCGAGATAGCGAAGCGCCTCCATTTTTTCGAAAGCGACGATGACGTCCGCCTGCCCGAGCTCGATAACGGGGGAGTAGACTTTGTCCTCGGAGTAGCGAATATGCGAGGTGACCGAGCCGCCGCGCTGGCTCATTCCGTGGATCTCACTCATTTTAACGTCGTAGTTGGCTTTTTGAAGTCCGAGGGTAAGGATCTTGCTTGCAAGAATGGTACCTTGACCGCCGACACCTACGAGCAGAATATTTTTTGTCATGATTGTCGCCTCCTTAATTGATTGCCGCTTTGGGGCAAATTTGCTTGCACACCGTGCAGCCTACGCACATTGTGCCGTCGATAACAGCCTTTTTGTCCTTTACCGAGATGGCGGGGCAGCCGCTGCGCAGGCACGCCTTGCAGCCTATGCACTTGTCGGTATCGACTTTGCACTTGTTTTTGTACGCGTCGGGCCACTCGTTCTTGTCATAATAACTCATCTTTTTAAGCACGCACGGATAGCGTGTGATGATGACCGACGGCTCTTTGAGCGAAATTGCCCAATCGAGCGTTTCCCTTACGAGTTTGAGGTCGTTGGGATCGATTATGCGGATGTTCTTTATTCCGAGCGCCTTGACGATACCCTCGATGTCGACGACCGTCGTTTCCTCGCCCTGAGCGGTGAAGCCCGTGCCGGGGTTCTGTTGGTGACCGGTCATGCCGGTAATGCGGTTGTCGAGAATGACGGTGATGGCGTTGCCCTTGTTGTAAACGATGTCGAGGAGCGACGTCATACCGCTGTGGAAGAAGGTGGAGTCGCCGAGCACGCCGATGACGCGCTTGGTGTTGCCCTCTACCATGTCGAGCGCCTTTTGGATACCGTTAGCCCCGCTCACCGATGCGCCCATGCAGCAGTTGCAGTCCATGGCGTTGTAGGGGGAGGCGAAGCCGAGCGTGTAGCAGCCGATATCGCCCGAAACGATAACGTCCTTGCGTTTGCCGAGTTCGAAGAAGAAGCCTCGGTGCGGGCAACCTGCGCAAAGCGCGGGGGGACGACCGATGACCTTGGAGCGGTCGAATGAGGCTGCGGGAACGGCTTTGCCCGTAACCACGCGTCTTATTACGTCGGAGGTAAGTTCGCCGAACGCGGGCAAAAATCTGCTTCCGTCGGGAGCGTACTTGCCGAAGCAAACATCTCTTCCGCCCGCCATTTTGACGGCGTCCTCTATGTATTCGTCGTTTTCTTCGATGACGTACACCTTGGAGTGTTTCTTTACGAAACTCTCGATCTTTTTGAGGGGCAGGGGGAAAGTGAAGCCGAGTTTGAGATAGTCGGCATCTTTACCGAATACTTCTTTTGCGTAATTTATCGCCATGCCGCTTGCGATGACGCCTATACCGGAGCCGTTATCCTCGATAACGTTCCACTCGCAATTTTCGGAGTACTCTTTTAGGGCGTCGAGGCGTTTTTCCACCTCGGCACGACGCACCCTCGCGTTGGCGGGCACGCACACGTACTTTGCGGCATTTTTAACGTAGGGCACGATGGGCTTATCCTGCCTTTCTTCAAGAGAAACGAGGCTCTTGGAGTGGCAAACTCTCGTCGTTACCCTAATAAGAACGGGCGTTTCGTATTTTTCGCTTAGTTCAAAGGCAAACTTGGTCATATTTTTGCACTCGGTCGAATCGGACGGTTCGAGCATGGGAACCTTTGCGTGACGAGCGTAGTTGCGATTATCCTGCTCGTTTTGCGACGAGTGTTGACCGGGCTCGTCGGCGGTGACTACGACAAGTCCCGCATTGCCGCCCGTATAAGCGATGGTAAAGAAGGGGTCGGCAGCCACGTTGAGACCGACGTGTTTCATGCTCGCAAAGCTTCTCGCTCCGCCGATGGAAGCGCCGTAAGCCACTTCGAGAGCCACCTTTTCGTTAGGCGACCACTGAGCGGAAATTTCCTTGTACGAAGCAATGTTTTCGAGGATCTCGGTGCTGGGAGTGCCCGGATATGCGGCAGCAAAGCGAACGCCGGCTTCATAGACGCCTCGGGCGATTGCCTCGTTGCCTGTCATAAGCTGTTGTTTAGACATTATAACCTCCAAATTCTTATCTTTGCTTATATTATACATGATACAAAACGTTTTGTCAAATTATATATCCGTTTATTTGACAAAATATAATTTTACAGGCAGCTTAAAATTTGAGCCAAGTATAAATAATCGCTTGACAGCATATATTTTTTATTGATTAATGAGGTAAATGAGGGAGTAATTCCACATCTTGTGAGATAAGTCGTCACCTCGGCTAAATGCCCGGTTTATCTATAAAGAATAAGACTCATGTACCTATTTTTGGGTATATGAGTTTTTTATAATTATGGAGGAGTTAATGGATTACGAATTAAGCGCAAAGGAAACTCTGAATGCTTATAAGTCAAGCGAAAACGGACTGAGCGCCCTCGAAGCGACGGTGCGACTGAATAAGGACGGACCCAATAAGTTGCTCGAACCCAAAAAGAAGTCGCTTCTTATGAGGTTTTTCGGCGAACTCCTCAATCCCATGATAATCATTCTCATCGTCGCCGCCGCCATATCGGGCATAACGGCATTTAAGGCGGGCGAGTCGTTTGTCGACGTCATCATCATTATGGCGGTCGTCATAATAAACGCGGTGCTCGGCGTCGTTCAGGAGAGCAAGGCGGAAAAGGCGATCGAAGCCCTCAAAGAGATAACCGCCGCCGAAAGCAAGGTGGTGCGCGACGGGGTCGTTTCGCTTGTGAAAAGCGAGGAACTCGCGGTGGGCGATGTCGTGGTGCTCGAAGCGGGCGACAGCGTACCCGCCGATTGCAGGCTCATCGAGTGTCACAGCCTCAAAATCGAGGAAGCTGCGCTCACGGGCGAGTCGGTGCCCGTCACCAAGACGACGGACGTCATTTCGGGCGGCAAGGTGGCTCTCGGCGACAGGAAGAACATGGGGTACATGGGCAGTACCGTCGTTTACGGCAGGGGCAAAGCGGTGATCGTGGCTACGGGCATGAACACCGAGATGGGCAAGATCGCCTCGGCTCTTACTACGGCAAAGGAGGGGCAGACGCCGTTGCAAAAGAAGCTGAGCCAGCTTAGCAAGGTGCTCAGCCTTATCGTGATAGGGATCTGCGTCCTCATCTTCGCCATCGACCTTATGCGGCTGTATCCCGATATCACGCTTTCGGCAACGCTCGACACGTTTATGGTCGCCGTGTCGCTTGCCGTCGCCGCCATACCCGAGGGGCTTGCCGCCGTCTTTACCATAGTGCTGAGTATAGGCGTGACCAACATGAGCAAGCACGGAGCGGTGATACGCAAGCTTACGGCGGTGGAAACGCTGGGCTGTACGCAAGTCATTTGCTCGGACAAGACGGGCACGCTCACTCAAAACAAGATGACGGTCGTCGAATATTCGGGCGACAAAAAGACGATATGCCTTGCCATGTCGCTTTGCAACGACGCCTTTTTGGTCGGCGACAGCGCCGAGGGCGAGCCTACCGAGTGTGCCCTTGTCAACTTCGCCGCCAAAGAGGGCGTAAACAAAAACGAGGCGGCAAGCGAATATCCCCGCATAGGCGAGGCTCCGTTCGATTCCATGCGCAAGATGATGAGCACCGTACACGATCACGGCGGAAATATAGTCCAATTCACCAAGGGCGCGCCCGACGAACTGCTCCGTCGCTGCGACACCGCTTTGATAGGCGGCAAAGTCGTGACGATGACGAGCGCCATGCGCGGTGAGATCCTCTCCGAAAATCGGCAGATGGCTCAAAAGGCGCTTCGGGTGCTTGCCTGCGCCGTAAGGTATCACTCGTCCGTGCCCGCGTTCACCCCCGAGGCGCTCGAACGGAATATGTGCTTTGTGGGGCTCACGGGCATGATCGACCCCGTGCGAGACGAGGTCGTGGGGGCGATCGAGGAGTGCAAAAGAGCGGGGATAAGGACGGTGATGATAACCGGCGACCACCTTGATACGGCGACGGCGATTGCAATGCGGCTCGGCATTATATCCTCGCCCGACGAGGCGATCACGGGCGTCAAACTCGACGAAATGAGCGACGAACAGTTGCTTGCGTCCATAGAGAAGTACTCGGTTTACGCTCGGGTCCAGCCCGAACACAAGGTGCGCATTGTCAAGGCGTGGAAGAAAAAGGGCATGGTAACCGCCATGACGGGCGACGGCGTAAACGACGCTCCGTCCGTAAAAAACGCCGACATAGGGATCGGCATGGGTATCACGGGCACCGACGTGACCAAAAACGTAGCCGACATGGTTCTTTCGGACGACAACTTTGCGACGATCGTCGCCGCAACAAAGGAAGGCAGGCGCATTTACGACAACATTCGCAAGTCGATACAATTTCTGCTTGCTTCCAATCTGTCCGAGGTGCTTTGCATATTCTTTGCCATGCTGCTCGGCTTTACTGTTTTGCAGCCCGTGCATTTGCTGTGGATAAACCTCATCACCGACTGCTTCCCCGCCTTGGCGCTCGGCATGGAAAAGGCGGAGGACGACATAATGGAGCGACCGCCTCGAAGCAGTAAAGACGGAATCTTTGCGGGCGGAATGATGTTCGACATCATAATTCAGGGCTTTTTCGTAACCGTCATCACGATGATCGCATACCTTATAGGGCACTATTCCGAAGCGGGAGAGTTCGCTTTCGCCTCGTCACCCGACGGAATGACGATGGCGTTTTTGACACTGTCCATGGCGGAGATCTTCCACTCGTTCAATATGCGCAGTCGAAACAAGTCGGTGTTCAGGCTAAAACACAACCCCTTTATTTGGGCGTCCGCCGCAGCCTCGCTTGCCTTGACCACGCTGGTCATCTACGTCCCGTTCCTTGCCTCGGCTTTCGGCTTTACCGCCTTGTCGCTTGATGAGTACGCCGTCGCCATGGGGCTTGCGGTGACGATCGTCCCGCTCGTCGAACTTATAAAGTTCATTAAACGCCGAGTTGTCAAAGATAGGACATAGCACCGAAAAAAGAACCGTCAATAAGGAAACAATAATAAGGAAATAAGGGTCGTCGCACCTTGTTGCGGACGGCTCTTTTTTTTGTCGTAAGGTATCAAATATGCAAATTCGGATATAATCTTTCGGTATGAAGAGATTTTTGGTCTTACTCGGAGTATTGTGTTTGGCGGTCGGGCTTAAACTTAACGGCGGTCTTGATAATTGCGGCTACGCGGGGACGCCCGGCGTGGGGAAGTACGATACTCATTCCGTCGACTTTTCGACAGACCCTCAAAGGTACGACGTCGTAGGGGATATGGACACCGCCGAGGATATAATAAAAAACCTTAAAGCAAAGGAACTCTTCCGTGAAAGGGCGGGCGACATAGATATTATCTACGCCTACTCGTGTATGCTTGGCAGAGCCGTCGATGTTCACGGATGTAAGGTCAATCTTATGATCGCCGTAAGCGAGAGGGGAGTGACGCTGGGCACGCCGCTCATCTACGGCAGCTACTGAGGCAGCTGCCGATTGGGACAAAAACGGAAGCGGCGATCGTAAAAAACAAAAAAATTCGATTCAGACGTATAAAAAGAAGCAATGTGTCAATAATTCGTCTTGTCAGGAGGTTAATATGAAAACTTATACTACGACCAAGGAAAAGAAAAACAGAAAAAGTTTGCTTGCGCTTATCATAGGACTTGCCCTTATCGCTTGCGCCGTGATCATCACGTTGTGCGTAACGCTCACGGGTACCGAGGACGTCGGAGGAACCATTCTTCCGCCGAGCGGCGATCAAACCAAGCAGTACGTCATGCCGCTAAGCGAATACACTTTGGGCAAAGACTTTTCGGATAAACTTGTTTACAATCAAACGCTCAAACAGTGGCGCACCCATAACGGCGTGGACTTTTTAGCCGAAAAGGGCACGGACGTCGTTGCGATAATGGACGGAAAGGTGCTTAGTATCGAAAACACCACTTTGGAGGGCACCGTCATCACCATCGAACAGATCGACGGCATAACCGCCATCTATAAGTCGCTGTCCGCCGAGGTGAACGTCGAAGAGGGCGCTACCGTAAATGCGGGCGACAAACTCGGCACGGTGGATCTTACCATGGCTACCGAAAAGAAAGAGGGCTCGCATTTGCACCTTGAAATGAAAAAGGACGGAGAATACCTCAGCCCGTTGGAGTATTTACCCGAGGGCGCGGATAAATAAGAGCAGGATTTTCAATAAAAAGACGACCGAAAGCAAGAGATCTTGCGGTCGTTTTTTTGTTTTTTGCAAACAATCGTTCGTTTATGAAATTTTATTTTATTTTTTTTCGACGCTTTTTACCGCTTGACAAATCATCGGTAAAAGCTTATATTCGTGAAGTTAATAAATGAAAACGTACACGAATGTTTGTTCGCTTTTGTTGTACGTGTCAGGAGGACACATGAAAAAATTAAGAACAATAGGGTTGCTCCTTTCGTGCTTGCTCGCTTTTACGGCGGTACTTTTTACCGCGTGCAGCGGCGGCTCGGAGCTACCTAAGGCAGAGAGCGGAAAATCGACTACGCTCGTCACAAGCAAGGCTCCGCAAGAGCTCACACCCGAAAATGTGATATACGCGTTTTTGCAAAAGCAAAGCGAACTCAAAAGCTATGTCATCACTTCGGAGGGTGAAGCCGTTGCCGACTTTGCGGGATACAAACAGGATATCCACAGCGTCACATACAAGAGCGGGGACGACTACTTAAACCAGGCAAGTTCGGATTCCGTGCTTGTAAAGATGAAGCACCAGGCTTTTTCCAAGAACGGCAAGGTCGTCTATCGCAACAGCTTCGACGGCGAGATGAAAGTCGCCGAAAAGGACGACTACATTGCGGTCTACGGTCTTACGGTCGATGAGGTCAGCCTCGGCGGGTTCATCGTCAATCCCAAGACGGTGCGCTATGCCGAACTCCGCAAGGAAGAGGGCGACACACTTACATACTATCTGCGTCTTGCCGGCGATCTGTCCGTAGAGGACGGAATTGCGTCGGAGTCCGCCACGGCAAATCTCCGAATTCAATCCAAGGCGTTCGGCTCGCTCGACAATCTTCCCGCTTTTTCGGACGTAGACATCACGCTTACGCTCAAAAAGGATTGGACGCCGATTTCATACACTTCGCATTGCACATATGATGCCAAGAAGATCTTCTCCATGAACGTCGAGCAGTCCATCACCTGCACCTACTCGAACGTCAACGGCACTGTCGCCATTCCCGACGCCAAGGACTTCAACGACAAGATAGGTTCGACGCCGTCCGAAGTATTGCCCGATGAGGGAGATTCTTCGCCCATAATGCAACTTGCCGCTGCGTTTGGCAACACTTTCGAAGAGAAAGACACAATCGTCGTTCCCACGTCCTTGTCGGTCGAGATCGGGGCGCAAACTTTGACGACGGACGGGCAGTTCACGCTTAAACTCAACCAAAAGGAACTCAGCGGCGGGTCGCTCGCACAGGGCTTTACTTTCCGCTACGACATCGATCTCACTCCGTTCGCGTTTATGTCGGACAAGGTAAACACTTTGACATTGCGCTACTTGGGCGAGGATTTGATCTTTGTAATGCTCAACAACCGTATAGGCGGCAATGATAACTACCTCTTTACCTACACGGCGGATCTCAGCGATATAATATCCGAGGTCGGCGACTTCTCGCTCGACAATATTCGTGAGTTGCTCGAAAATAACCTCGATGTTCAAACTACCGAAACGGGCTATACACTTTCGTCCAAGCCCGCCGCACTCGAAGAGATCAACACCCGCTACGGCGAAATGATCGACTCGGTCGCAAATAAACTCGGCGATACGCACGGCTATATCCAATCGTTGCTCGGCTTCTCGTTTACCGAACTCAAAGCCGATTTAACGGGGCTCGACAAGATAACGGAAGCCTCGATTTCCGTCAAGGCAGTTCCCGGCGAAAACGTCACTGCGGGCGAAAAGATAGCGATTTCTATCGATACCAAGCTTTTCGGCGGAGCGTTCACATCTCCGTTTACGGGCGATCTGCAACTTCGTCTTAACTTGGGTGCTCTGTGGTCGAACGACTATTTCGGACTTGCGAAAGCTTCCATTCGCCTCGACCTTACTCCCGCTTCCGAAGCAGGTCTTTTCCAAATGCTCGGAGCGTTCGGCAGTATGATCCCCGATCTTCCGCCCTACATCAACGAAAAACTTACGAGCCTCGACATCTTCTATGGCGACGGAATACTCACCCTTGCTTTCAACGATGACCAAGGACTTCCCATGGGCGTGACGGAAATCGACCTTAAAGAACTCGCCGCGCAGCCGTCCGATCCGTCGGGCGGCGTGACCGAACCCGATACGCCTACGGGTGACACAACCGAACCCGATCCGACGGAACCGGGCGACACAACCGAACCCGATCCGTCCGATCCGAGCGAAACACAGCCTCAGTTCAGTCTGCTTCCCTTTATGTTGACGGTGACGGAGCGCGGCGTTAAGTTCACGCTCGGCGAGCCCGCAGTCAAAGTTATTGCCGCAGCATACAACGGTCTTATCGATTCGCTGCTTCAAAAGGCTACGGCGGGTCTTGACGAAAGCTTGGCAATGTTGGCTGACATGGTCATCAGAGGTTGGCTCGGCGGAGATATCACGGGCGCGGAATTCTTCCTCGGAACGAACAACGAAAGTAAGCCCATGCTCGACCTTGCGCTCTATGCCGTTCCCGCTACGTCCATGGATGGGGAATCCGTGCGTTTCATAGGCTTTACCGCCACCTACAAGGATGAACTTACGGCGGAGGAGAGCGAAGCGCTCGTAACCGACAAGGCTGTCAATGTGCTTAAAGCGGCAAACGAAAAGGCGACGGAATATGCCGAAAGGTTGCTTTCTTACATCGACAATATGGACATAACCGACGATGGATACGGCAAATACGTTGAGGAAGTCACCGCTTTGCAAAATGAGATCAATGGGCAAGATGAAACGGTAAAGGCGCTCATGTCTGTCAATCCCTATCTTGCCGTAAAGAAGTACGACGAGGTCGAATACACCGTTATTCTTCTCACGGCAAAGCTCTATCATGACAGAGTAGAGGAGTTCATGACAAAATTCGAAGCTCTCGACGAGGCGGACGACGCCGCATGGGACGCACTCAACGCCCTGTACGACAATGCAGCCACCGTTTCGGGCATAAATGTCCCCGCAATCAAGGACAACGACGCCATGAAAGAAGCGCTCGGCGACACTCTTACAAGCTACATAGAAAAGCGCAAGGCGCGTGAGAAGAACACGGCAGATGATCTGAAAGCCGCAATCGCCGCCGCAACAACGACATTCGAAGCGGCGAACGATCGCGACGGTTGGACCGAAGGGCTCGCCCGAATCGTAAACGATTTCAAACCCGTATACGATAAACTTTTCGACGAATTAAAGGCAGGCACGGGATATCAAGAGTTTGTCAAACTTGTCTACACCAAAAACGTTGACGAACTCACGAAAGCGTATGAAGAGATCGTCGCCAAGCTGGATGGATTTTCCGACGAAAATGCGACGACTGACGCCCTTATCGCCCTTATGAAAGATCTCGCTTCGGCTTTCACTTGGAGCGCCGGCTACGATTTTTTAACTAACGCCAATGGCGTAAAACAGCCTTGGGGCGATTGGGTGAACGATTTGAAACCGGCAGATCTGAGTGAGGAATATCGGGGCAAGGCCTCCGCGCTCGATGCAACCAAAAGTTCGTTCATGTTAGGCGCAAAGGCAACGGAGATCGTAACGAAATTCAGAGTTGTCATCAAGAACGAAATCGTCAACTTCAAAACCCGGATCGAGAAATGCACGAGCGTTGTCGACGGAAAAGAGCAAGTGGATTTCACAAAGTTCGGCGCGGACGCTGACGAACAATTGCTCGAAAAGTTGCAAGGGCTCCGCTTCTTGCTCAGAAAAGTGCTTTCGTTCTCGCAAGCCGAACCGATTTGGGAAGAAGACGCCGACCTGAGATTGTTTGCAAGCTCTCTCGCCAAGTATGAAACGGCGCTTGCGAATTATCTCGCGGAAAATGCCGCAGATTAACCGAAACGCAAACGATCCGAGCTCCGCTCCGTTTCTGCGGACAACCGCGCGACGGACGGAGCCTGACGGATGACGTAAAGAAAAAGCCTACCTTGCGCTGACGCAGGGCGGGCTTTTGTATTTTCGGATAAAACGGATTTTATTACGGAAAAATCGCTTTGTTTTACGGATAATTTAAGGTCGTATTTTCGGATAAAACGGCGTTTCAGTCGTCGTAGCCATTGGGATTGAGGCGTTGGAAATTCCACGAATCCCGACACATATCGATAATGTCGTACTTTGCCTCCCAACCGAGTTCTTCCTTTGCCTTTTTTGCCGAAGCGTAGCACGTGGCGATGTCGCCCTCGCGCCTCGGACGGAAAGAGTAGGGGATCTTGATGCCCGTAGCTTGCTCGAAGCTTTTTATCACTTCGAGGACGCTGTAACCCTTGCCCGTGCCGAGGTTGTATATCGAAATTCCCGACCCGTCCGCTATCTTTTTAAGCGCGTGGACGTGAGCGGAGGCGAGGTCCATTACGTGAATGTAATCCCTTACTCCCGTTCCGTCGGGCGTGTCGTAGTCGTTGCCGAACACACCGAGTTCGCTCAGACGACCGATCGCCACTTGGGTGATAAACGGCATAAGGTTGTTGGGTATCCCATTGGGGTTTTCCCCGATGAGCCCGCTCGGATGTGCGCCTATGGGATTGAAGTAGCGTAGCAGCACGACATTAAAGCTGCGGTCCGCCTTTTGAACGTCGGTGAGGATCTGCTCTATCATCGACTTTGTCTGTCCGTACGGATTGGTGCAAATTCCTTTGGGACACTCTTCGGTGATGGGGACGACGCTCGGCGTGCCGTATACCGTCGCCGACGATGAGAAAATAATGTTCTTTACCCCGCATTTATTCATTACGTCGATAAGGTTCAAGGTGCCGACGATGTTGTTGTAGTAGTATTTGTACGGCAGTTTGACCGATTCCCCCACGGCTTTGAGCCCCGCAAAGTGAATGACGCAGTCCGCCTTTTCCCGTTCGAAAATCGAGAGCAGACCGTCCTTATTGCATAGGTCCTCCTTGTAAAAGCGGACCTTTTTTCCGGTGATCTTTTCGATGCGGTCGATGGCTTTTTCGCTTGAATTGGACAGGTTGTCGATTATTATCGCCTCGTGTCCCTTGTCAAGCAGTTCGACGGCGGTGTGACTGCCGATAAAGCCGGCTCCGCCCGTAACGATGATTCTCATTTTCGTGCCTCCGTAAGACGATTAATTATATCACACTCAAAGCAAAAAAGCAACAAAAAAAACGGTGCGAAATTTTACGATGATTTTACATTTGTAATGTAAAATAGGTAGATAGAGGAGTTTTTTATCCGATGATTACTGTCTTGATAGTTGACGACGACGAAAATTTGAGGACGATACTTTGCGAGAAAGTTTCGCAAAGCTACAACGTCCTTTCCGCACGCAATGGCGAGGAAGCGCTCGAAATCGTGAATAAGCGCAAGGTGGATCTTGCGATCGTCGACATAATGATGCCCAAAATGGACGGGTTCGAGTTTACCAAAAGGCTTAGGGAACTCTATGAGAATGTCCCCATACTTATGATGACGGCAAAGCACGACTTTTCGTCCAAGAACACGGGATTTTCCCTCGGTGTGGACGATTATATGACCAAACCCGTCAACCTCGATGAGATGATGCTTAGGATCAAGGCTCTTCTACGTCGCTACAAGATAAACGCCGAGCAAAAGATAAAGATAGGCGGGTTTACGATGAACGCCACGTCCTACGAGGTGGAGTACAACGGCGAACCGATCGAACTTGTGGGCAAGCAGTTCGACCTTATGTATTTGTTGCTTTCGTATCCCAACCAGCTTTTCACTAAGTCAAAGTTGATGGAGCGGGTGTGGGGCTTCGACAGCAAGAGCGACGACACGACCTTGCGTACGCATATCAATCTTTTGCGCAACAAGCTGAGCAAGGTGACCGAGTTCGAGATCATCACAATAAAGGGGCTCGGCTATAAGGCGGTTATAAATGAGTAAGGAAAAGAAAGTAAAAAGCAAGAGCATACTAAGGTCGCTCATAACGGCGTCGGTGACCATTATCGTGGGCATGGTGCTGTTTTTCGTGGCGGTGGTGGTACTGCTCACCATGCTAAGCGTAACGACCAAGTCGGACGCGTATTGGGCGCTTATCATTTTGCCCGTGGCGACTGTGTTTGCCGTCCCGTTTGTGTACCTTGTCAATAAGCGAGCGGCAAAGCACATCGACACGCTCAGCAACGGCATAAACAGGGTGGCAAACGGCGATCTGACTGCCCGCATCGAGGACGACGACCCCATATTTCGGGACGTGTACAACAACTTCAACAAGATGGTGGGCGAGATAAGGAGCGTGCGCGAGTTGCGCAACGGCATCGTCGACGGCTTCTCGCACGAGTTGAAAACGCCCATTTCATCGATAAACGGCTGCGCAAAGCTGCTTCTCGACGGCAATTTGTCCGAGGAAAAGAGCAATAAGTACTTGCAGATCATACTCAGGGACTCCGAGAGAATGGCGCAGTTCGTGCACGATATGCTGCTGCTTACCAAACTCGACGCCGAGGAGATCGTCACCGACAAGACCGAATACGACCTTTCGGAGCAGATAAGGGACTGCCTTATCGGGCTGAGTTCCAAGTGGGAGCAAAAGGACCTTAACCTTTCGGTCGAACTCGACGATTGCATATACTACGGCAACAAGCCCTTGATGGAGAGCGTGTGGAGCAATCTTCTCTCCAACGCCGTCAAGTACACGCCGAGGGGCGGTTCGGTCGGGGTCAAAATGACGGTGACGGACGACGAGATAAAGGTGAGCGTTTCGGACACGGGCTTAGGAATAAGCGAGGAGGCTTTGCCGCACATCTTCGATCGTTTTTACAGGGCGGACAGTTCGGAGGGCGGACATGGCTTGGGACTTTCCATAGTGAGCAAGGCGATAGCGCTCATCGGCGGAAAGATCGATGTAAAGAGCAAGGTCGGCGAGGGCAGTGAGTTTATCATCACCTTAAAAAACGAGAAAAGCAATAATTTACGATAATTTTACATTAAATTGACGTATTTTTTATGCGACGCAATTACAATAACGACATTGAGGAAAGTTACTTATGATAATTACCGTAGTATGTGATATATTGGGTGTGGAAAACAACGGTGTCGCCGTTGTCATGTTGAACCTCATCCGCTACCTTAAATCCGAGGGACATACCGTACGCATACTGTGCGCCGATCAAAGCAAAATCGGGCAGGAAAATTACTACGTCGTTCCGCCTCAGAGCTTCGGTAAAACGCTCGATAGGTTCGTAAGCAAGGTGGGCGTCCAACTTGCAAAGGCGGACAAGAAAGTGATCGTCGAGGCTTTGACGGGCGCCGATTTCGTCCATATAATCGTTCCGCTCGGGCTGGGACTTGCCTCGGCGAAAATAGCGCACAAGATGAACTTGCCCGTGACGGCGGGCTTTCATATGCAAGCGGAAAATCTCACGGGCTATCTCAAATTGCATAAGATCAAACCCATAAACACATTTGTGTACAAGTATATATATAAGCATTGCTATCGATATTGCGACGGCATCCACTATCCCACCAAGTTCATAAGGGACACGTTCGAAAGCCGTATCAAAAAGCAAACCCCGGGCTATGTCATATCCAACGGCGTTCATTCCTATATCGAAAAAAAAGATGTAGACAAGCCCGCCGAGTTAAGGGACAAAATCGTCATATTGTCCACGGGCAGATACTCGGTGGAAAAGTCACAGGACACCCTCATCAAGGCGGTCGCACACTCGGCTTACAAGGACAAAATCAAGCTCATTCTTGCCGGTCAGGGACCCAAAGACAAAAAGTTCAAAAAGCTCGCCTTAAAGACGGGCGTGGACACCGAGTTTAAGTTCTTTGCCCGAGATGAGATAGTAAACGTGCTCAACTATTGCGATCTGTACGTTCATCCCGCCGTCTATGAACTCGAAGGCATAGCCTGCCTCGAAAGCATAGCCTGCGGCAAAATGACCATAGTTTCGGATTCGGTCGGCAGCGCGACAAAGGACTTTGCCGTCGACGAAAAATGCGTGTTTAAGCATAAAAACGCCAAGGACCTCGCCAAGGTCATCGACTATTGGATAGAGCATGACGACGAAAAGAAGGCGTACGAGAGCAGATATCTTCAAAGCAAGTTTGTTTACAGGCAGGAAGAGTGTATGAAGCTTATGGGCGAAATGATCGACGAAGTCGCCCTTAAACATAACGAAAAACGATCCGATAGGGTTGTGGTAAAGGAGTAGCGATATGGAACTGTTATATTGGACGTTACTTATAGTCGGAGGGTTCTTGTTCGGCAGCGTCATGTTCAGCCAATGGATCCCCAAGTTGCTACTTAAAAAGGACATATACAAGCTCAGCGTCGACAACAACCCGGGCGGCTTTAACGCGTGCAAGCACTGCGGTTTGCCGATAGGCGTTTTGTGCATATTCCTCGACGGATTTAAGGGGCTCGTTCCCGTGCTTATAGCAAGCCTTACCATGGATGCATCGAACTTTGCCTTCGTGCTTGTCATGCTTGCGCCCATGTTGGGTCATGCGATAGGGATGTTCAATCACTTCCACGGCGGCAAGTGTATCTCGACGTCGTTCGGAATAATGCTCGGGCTTATTCCCGTAACGTACATTCCCATCATCATTCTGTTTACGCTGTTCGTCTTATTTACCGCGCTGAGAATAATAAAGAACGGCGCCAAAAGGAGCGTGGTCGTGTACATACTCTTCCTTATCGCCGCTTGCACCACGCTCGGCATAATGAATATACCTATTGTCGCAATAGGCTGCGGATCGGCGGCTTTGATTCCGATAGTAAAGTTCATCTTTTCCAAAAACGGCATGGTCGACAACAATTACCGCGAAACGGCTGCTCAAATCGACAACTGAAAATTACTCGGCTCGCCTTGTATTTCGACATACGGCGAGTTGATTTTTATCAAATAATCGCGTTACGATAAGAGGTTTTTTATGCTCAAAGCTTTGTTGGTGGGAGTGTTCCTGTTCTTCGTCGGAAGTGTGCTGGGATGGTGTATCGAGGTGCTCTTCCGCAGATTTTTCACAGCCAAAAAGTGGATAAATCCCGGCTTTTTGACGGGACCGTACTTGCCTCTTTACGGCTTCGGAACGGTCGGACTGTACGCCATTTCGCTTTTGCCCGTAAATACGGGTAGGGCATGGCTCGACGCAATAATCATCATTTTGATAATGGGCGTGGTCATGACCGTTATCGAATACATAGCCGGTCTTATTTTTATCAAGGGGATGAAGATCCGCCTGTGGGATTATTCCGACAGGTGGGGCAACATTCAGGGAATAATTTGCCCGCTGTTTTCGTTTTTTTGGCTGCTCGTCGGCGCGTTTTTCTACTTCGTTATCGACGAAAAGGTGATAGAAATGATTTCCTGGTTTGTAAATCACATGGAGTTCGCCTTTGTTGTGGGAATTATTACGGGAGTGTTCCTCGTCGACCTGTGCCACTCGCTCAACATCACCGCAAAGCTGAGGAAGTTCGCCGCGGAGCATAAAGTCGTAGTCAACTTCGAAAAGCTCAAAGAAACCATTTACGAAAAGTTCGTCGAGGTAAAGGACAAACATCCCGGCTTTGTCTTTCCGTTTAAGCACCTCGACTCGCTCAAAGAGCGCATAATCGCGGTAAAAAACAACTTTACTTCTTCCGAAAAGAAAAATCGCAAAGACGGCGAAGATCACGGCGACGAGCAAAAATAAGACGCCCAAGCGGAAAATCCGCTTTTAATTGTTGACTTTTTATTCGTTTTTGTGTATAATGCTATCCGTGTGGGATTATACGAATTTTTCAGGCACGATAGCCGCATTTGTGAGCGGCGGGCAGGACTCCATGGTCATGCTCGATATGCTCGTTAAGGGAGGCGCAAATCTTATCGTGGTGCACGTCAATCACCATATCCGCGCCGAGGCGGATAGGGACAGCGAGTTCGTGCGTGCATCGGCAAAGAGATTGGGCTTGCCTTTTTATTGCTACGAGTTTGACATTCCCGCACTCGCGTTTAAGAGCGGCAGAAGCATCGAAACCGAGGCTCGTCTTGCTCGGCGCGAAGTGTTGAAATCGGTGCTCGAAAGCGGCTTGGCTACGGTCGGAGCTTTTGCTCATCACGCCGACGACAACGCCGAAACCGTGCTCATGCATATTTTCAGGGGGAGCGGCTTGGACGGGCTCAGGGGCATTACCGAAAGCGAAAAGGTGCTTCGCCCGCTGCTTTCGTTTACGAGGGAGCAGATCGAAGCCTACGCTCGGAATAACGGCATAACTTATGTCGAGGACGAAACCAACTCCGACGTTAGGTACACTCGCAACTTTATCCGTCACGAGGTTTTGCCGCTTGTAAAAACGAGGTATCCCGCCGTCATAGAAACGCTCAATCGCCTTGCCGAGAACGCCGCCGAAACCATACACGCCCTCGACGAAACGATGGACCGTAGTTTGATAAAACGCGAGGGGGACATCGTTTATCTTTCGCTCGAGGCGCTGTCGACGCCGCTTAAAGCGAGGTATGTCGCTTGCGCCGCCAAGCAACTTATGCCCGTAGACATAACGAGGGCGCAGATCGAAAACGTCCTCTCTCTTCTCGGCAGCGAAAACGGAAAGGTGGCGGAACTTGCCGGTGGGCTTAAAGCGTACCGAGAGTACGACAAGATCACATTCTGCCATAGGGAGGAGCGTGCCCGCGACTGCGTGCCGTTTTCGCTCGGCAAGGTGACGGTGGGCGGCTTTATTGTAAGCGTCGAAGAGGTAAAGCCCGTTTGGCAAAGAGGTCAAACGATAATCGGCTGCGTGCCCGAGGGAGCCGTGTTCCGTTTCAGGCGCGAGGGGGACGAGTTTACCCCGTTCGGCGGACACAAAAAGAGCCTTAAAAAGTATCTTATCGACAAGAAGATCCCGAGGCGAGTAAGGGATTCGCTCGTTTTGCTGTGCCGAGGCAGTACCGTTTTGGCAATAGTGGGCGTCGAGATAAGCGACAGCGTCAAAATCACCGATCGCACCGAGGCGGCTTACAAACTCACGGCGGAGGAACTATGAAGCGAAGCGTTTTGTATACCCACGAGCAAATAATAAAGGCGATCGAAGGTCTTGCAAAAGAGATAAGCGCCGATTACGGCGACGGGCTTTTGTGCGTATGCGTGCTTAAAGGGGCTTTTATGTTCTTTTCCGAACTCGTAAAGCGAATGGACGGCGACGTAAGAGTGGACTTCGTCCGCGTGAGCAGCTACAACGGCAATAAGGCGGGCACGCTCAAACTTTTGCTCGACCTCAATGAGGACGTTGCGGGCAAGGACATCCTTTTGGTCGAGGACATAATCGACAGCGGAGCGACGGTAAGCTATTTGACAAAACTTTTGTCGGGAAGAGGGGCGCGCAGCGTCAAGGTGGCGTGCTTATTCAATAAGCCGCTTTCTCAAAAGACAAAAGTTACCCCCGATTACTGCGCCTTTTCGCTTAAAAACGACAATTTCATCGTGGGTTTCGGGCTTGATTACGACGAGCAATTTCGTTGCCTCGATCACGTCGAGGAGGTGCGCTTTGACTGAAACCGAAGTTTCGCTCGGCAACGGGCTTACGTTCATTCAAAAGCAGGACGCGTTCCGCTTCGGCTGCGACGGTGTGGAGCTTGCCAACTTTGTCGAGGGCGGACCCAAGGACTACGCCGTCGATCTCGGGAGCGGCACGGGGATAATCACCGTGCTCCTTGCGGGCAAACGCCGTATCCGCACCACGGCAGTCGAAATTCAGTCTGCGCTTGCCGACGTTTGCAGGCGCAACATATTGCTAAATCACCTCGATAACGCCGACGTTATTACCGCGCCCATGCAAGATATATCGAGGTATTTGGCTAAGGGGTGCGCTTCAATCGTCGTATGCAACCCGCCGTACCGCAGGTTAAAGAGCGGAATGAGGCAGCAAAACGAGGCGATCGCCATTGCTCGGCACGAGGTCGCCGTAACGCTTAAAGAGGTCGCCGAAGCGGCGGCATATCTGCTCGGCACGGGCGGAAAATTTTTTTCCATCGGGCAAATCGAGCGGCTTTCCGAGGCGCTTAACCTCTTTTCTTCGTGCGGGCTGGAACCGAAGAAGCTGCAAATTCTCACTCCCAACGACGTCAAAAAGCCGCACCTGTTTATGGTCAAATGCATAAAGGACGCTGCGGTGGGGCTCGTGGTCGAGCGGGAGCGACCCGTAAAGGTGGAGGTGGATTGATGCTGTACATAGTGGGCACGCCCATAGGCAATTTGAAAGAGATCACTTTTCGAGCCGTCGAGGTTCTCGGCTCGGTCGACCTCATCGCCGCCGAGGACACGAGGCGCACGGCTGTATTGTTGAACGAGTACGGCATAAAGAAGCCGATGATAAGCTATCAAAAGTTCAACGAGCGAGCAAGTTCGGACAAGCTGATAGGACTATTGACCGACGGAAAGGACGTCGCCCTCGTTTCGGACGCCGGAATGCCGCTTATAAGCGATCCCGGGCAGATCCTTACCGGGCTGCTCAGAGAAAAGGGGTTGGAATACACGGTGATAGGCGGACCGTGCGCCGCGATCGACGCGCTCATACTTTCGGGTCTGGACTGTTCGAGGTTCACCATGCTCGGCTTTTTGCCCGAGAAGAAGTCGGAGCGGGAAAAGCTGCTCGCCTCTTACGCTTCCGTTCCTAACACTCTCATATTTTACAGTTCGGTCCATAACGTAAAAAAGGATATAGGCTATCTTTACGATGCGCTTGGCGGTCGAAAGATCTCGGTGGTAAGGGAGATAAGCAAGATCTACGAGCAAGTCGTCACGTTTACGCTCGGCGAAGAGGCGGAATTTACCGAAAAGGGCGAGTTCGTATTGGTCGTCGAGGGGGCGAATGAGAGGGGAAATACCTCGCTTAGCGTAATGGAGCACTACAACGGCTATTTGCAAAAGGGGCTAAGCAAAAAAGAGGCGATAAAAAAGGTCGCATCCGACAGGGGCGTTGCAAAGTCGGAAATTTACGCAACGGTAGTCAAAGGAGAGGGAGATGCAATATAAAAAGGAAAACGTTCGCAACAACATTTTGGAAATGGGCAAGGCGGAATTTCTCAAAAACGGCTTTCGGTGCGGCAAAATAAGGTCGATCGCCGACCGAGCGAAAGTCCCCGTGGGCAATTTATATCGCTATTTCGACGGCAAGATGGGGTTGTTGAGCACGATTGTCGGACCCGTTTACGACGAGGTTCCGAGCACCGTCGACAAGCTTGCCAAGCTGTTTATCTCGCAAAAGATTTCTTTCGAGGAAGTGACACCCGTGCTTGCGGCGAGCGCGCTCGAACTGTTCGACAGGTGCGGAGCCGAGATACTTATTCTTGCGTACGGGTGCGAAGATACGCCGTACGCCGACTTTACGGACAAGCTGGTGTCCATGGTAAGCAAGATGATAGTCTTTTACATGAAAGCTCCGCCCGACGAGGATCGGTTGGAATTTGTGGATATAATCAGCAAAAGCTTTGTCGCAACGCTGTTTTCGCTGCTTAAAAGCGGCTACGAACGAAGTAAATTGAGCGAACTGCTCAACAAGCTTATATTGTTTACGTTCAAGGATATAGATAATCGCATTTAATGGGAGGGTATTATGACAAACGAAGCAAAGCAGGTTTGGGAACAGATGTTGCCGCTTCTCGAAACCGAGCTTAGTATTTTAAGCTACGACGTTTGGATAAAGACGATCGAGCCGTTCGAAGTGCGCGACGGCAAGCTTATTCTTATGGCGGCTACCGAATGGGGCAAAAACACCGTTAACGAGCGTTATTTACCGCTCATTAAGGCGGCTATGAAGCGTGTCAATTCACTCCTTACCGATGTCGACATAATCAGCAAAGACGAAAAGGAGAAGTTCGCCGAGCAAGCCGAAACTTACGAGATCAAGGAAGAACCCATCGTCACGACTGCGGAGCCGATGAATATTAATCCCAAGTACAACTTCGAGAACTTCGTCGTGGGCAAGTCCAATCAGCTTGCCGTCGCCGCCGCTCGTGCGGTTGCCGAAGAGCCCGGGATGCGCTACAACCCGCTCTTTATTTACGGAGGAGCCGGGCTGGGGAAAACTCACCTTATGCACGCGATAGGCAATGCCGTACGCACCTCGCACCCCCGACTTAAAGTCTTGCTCGTAAGCAGCGAGAAGTTCGTCAACGAACTTGTCAAGTGCCTCGGTCAGCGCGGCAGCGGCTCCTCGTTCAGGGACAAGTACCGCTCGGTCAACTTGCTTATGGTCGACGATATCCAATTCATTTCGGGCAAGATGGCGACCGCCGAGGAGATTTTCCACACTTTCAACGAGCTTTACGATGCAAACAAGCAGCTCGTGTTCACTTCCGACCGACCGCCCAAGAATATCCCCGACATCGACGAGAGGCTCAGGACGAGGTTCGAGTGGGGCTTCACCGCCGACATTCAGCCGCCCGACCTCGAAACGCGAATAGCCATTCTTCGCAAAAAGGCTCAAATCCAAAAGTACAATATAAGTATGGATGTGCTCTCGTTTATGGCTGAACGCATTTCGAGCAATGTGCGCGAAATGGAGGGGCTGCTTAACAAGGTCATTCTGCTCTCGCAACTCAACGAAACCATGCCGAGCGTCGAACTCGCCGCCGAAGCGCTCAAAGACTATTCGCAAAAAGAGGAGGGTGAGATTACTGTCGACGACATTATCGACGCCACTTGTAAGGTGTTCGGCGTTCGCAGAGAGGATCTGCTCGGCAAACGCAAGACGAGGGACATTGTCGAACCGAGGCAAATTTGCATTTATGTCATTACCGAACTTTTGGAACTCCCGCTCACCACGATAGGCAATATCTTCGGCGGACGCGACCATACCACCATAATGTACGCTCGCAATAAGGTAGAGGAAAACCTTTCTCAGCAAAAAATCATTGACGACGTCAATAACGTAAAAAACATGGCGTATAAAAAATAAGTTATTTTGGTGTATAAAAAATAAGTTATTTTGCAACTTTTTCGAGGGTGAGTTATTGTTACTTTTTTTGAAAAAAAGTAACCAAAAAACTTTTATCTGCGGCGAGGTAAAAAAATACTTTTCAACCTCGCCGCTAAATAAAACCTTTTTTGTGTAACCTTTCCTTAATTTATATATAGGCGACAGAAATGCCGCCTTTATTAATTGTAGCATAATTAAGTATGTCTTTTTTTATCGGAGCGAAGCGACACATTTAAGAAAGGCGCCCTTTGACTTTCGTCGCGTACAGCGACGAAGCTAAGGGGGGGGGGTGCCGCCCGTGGCGGCTGAGGGGATTCGCCTTATGAAAAGATAAGGGGAAAAGCCATTTCCATAAAGAAAAACACCTTTGAATTGTTATTACACTTTACAAAATAAGGTCATGAATTCAATTGTGATATCTGTGTGAACAATCAATTTCTCTTGCATACCCTCGCCAATTCTACAAAACACTAAAATTGCCCCAAAACCAATAAAAAACCCCTTGTTTTGGATAAAAACAGGGTTTTTTTGGCTATTTTCGATTGTGATAAAGGTAACGAAAAAAGTACGTAGAATAAGTTATTCTATGTACTTTATTGTAAATATC